>DATIER010000303.1:0-3312 GCA_035455605.1 Gaiellaceae bacterium | reverse complement strand
CGGCAACGGCCTGGAGGTGGAGGACGAGCCGCTCGACGAGACGCCGCTCGCGTTCCTCGGCGTGCGCTCCTGCGAGCTGCACGCGATCGCCGTCCAGGACCGGGTCTTCGTCGGCGGCTCGGTGCAGGACCGCGACTACGCCGCCCGTCGCGACGGCGTCTTCCTCGTCGCCGTCAACTGCATCGAGCCCGGCGGCACCTGCTTCTGCGCCTCGATGGGCACCGGCCCGAAGGCCGAGAGCGGCTACGACCTGGCGCTGACGGAGGTGCTCGACGGCGCCCACCGGTTCCTCGTCGAGGCCGGCAGCGAGCGCGGCGCCGAGCTGCTCGCCGAGCTGCCGGGCCGCGAGGCGACCGAGGCCGACGTGCAGGCGGCGACGACGGCGGTCGACGTGGCCGCGACGCGGATGGGCCGGCAGCTCGACGCGACCGACCTCCACGGCCTGCTGCGGCGCAACCTCGAGCACCCGCGCTGGGACGAGGTCGCGGAGCGCTGCCTCACCTGCGGGAACTGCACGATGGCCTGCCCGACCTGCTTCTGCACGACCGTCGAGGACGCGACCGACCTCACCGGCCAGACCGCGGCGCGGCACCGCGTCTGGGACTCCTGCTACTCGGTCGAGTACTCGCACATCCACGGCGGCGCGATCCGCCCCAGCGGGCGCGCCCGCTACCGCCAGTGGCTGACGCACAAGTTCGGCACGTGGCACGACCAGTTCGGCACCTCCGGCTGCGTCGGCTGCGGGCGCTGCATCACGTGGTGCCCGGTCGGGATCGACGTGACCGAGGAGCTCACCGCCATCCGAGCGACCGACGGGGAGGCGAACCATGGAGACGATTGACGCGCTGCTACGCGAGGTGCCGGTGTTCCGCGGCCTCGAGCCCGCCCAGCTCGAGCTGATCGCCGGCTGCGGCTCGAACGTCCACTTCGGCCAGGGCGCGGTGCTCTTCCGCGAGGGCGACGCCGCCGACACCTTCTACCTCGTGCGCCACGGCAGCGTGGCGCTCGAGACGTACGTCCCGGCGCGCGGGCCGGCGGTGATCGAGACGCTCGAGGCCGGCGAGGTGGTCGGCTGGTCGTGGCTGTTCCCGCCCTACCGCTGGCACTTCGACGCGCGCGCCCTCACCGACCTCCGCGCGACCGCCTTCGACGGCGCCTGCCTGCGCGGCAAGGCCGACGCCGACCCGCGGCTCGGCTACGACCTGATGTCCCGCTTCGCGCAGGTGCTGATCGAGCGCCTGCAGTGGACGCGGCTCCGGCTCCTCGACCTCTATGGCCACGACGGCGCCTGAGACGCAGGCGGCGATGGCCCCGCGGCCGTTCCGCGTCACGCGGCGGGCACGCGAGACGGCCGACACGTGGACGCTCGAGCTCGAGCCGGTGCAGGGCGACCCGCTCCAGGTCGAGCCGGGGCAGTTCACGATGCTGTACGCATTCGGCGTCGGCGAGGTGCCGATCTCGGTCTCGGGCGAGCCGGGTGGGCCGCTCGTGCACACGGTGCGCGCCGTCGGCGCGGTCACCGAGGCGATCTGCGCGGCCGGCGAGGAGACGGTCCTCGGGGTGCGCGGGCCGCTGGGCAACGCCTGGCCGCTCGGCAGCGGCGGCGACGCGGTCGTGGTCGCCGGCGGGATCGGGCTCGCGCCGCTGCGCGGCGTCGTCTACGAGCTCGTCCGTCGCCGCGAGGCGTTCGGCGAGGCGGCGCTCCTCTACGGCGGCCGCACGCCGGCCGACCTGCTCTACCGCGACGAGCTCGACCGCTGGCGGAGCACGCTGCAGGTCGACGTCACGGTCGACGCGGCCGAGCACGGCTGGGAAGGCAAGGTCGGCTTCGTCGCGAAGCTCGTCGGGAGCGCCCGCTTCGATCCGGCGACCACCACCGCGTTCGTCTGCGGGCCGGAGATCATGATGCGGACGAGCGCCGAGGCCCTGCTCGAGCGCGGCGTCCCGGCGGAGCGGATCTTCGTCTCGATGGAGCGCAACATGCAGTGCGGGGTCGGCCTCTGCGGCCACTGCCAGCTCGGGCCGACGCTGATCTGCCGCGACGGCCCGGTCTACCGCTGGGACGAGGTCGAGCGGCTGATGGGGGTGAGGGAGCTGTGAGCGCGGTCGCCACCAGGCCGAAGCTCGCCGTCTGGAAGTTCGCCTCGTGCGACGGCTGCCAGCTGTCGCTGCTCGACTGCGAGGACGAGTTGCTCGCGCTCGCGGGCGAGGTCGAGATCGCGTACTTCCTCGAGGCACGGCGCGCGACCGCGGAGGGGCCGTACGACCTCTCGCTCGTGGAGGGGTCGGTCACGACGCCGCACGACGCCGAGCGGATCAAGGAGGTGCGCCGCCAGTCGAAGGCGCTCGTCACGATCGGCGCCTGCGCGACCGCCGGCGGGATCCAGGCGCTGAAGAACTTCGGCGACGTGGACGACTTCATCTCGGCCGTCTACGCGACGCCCGCGTACATCTCGACGCTCGAGACCTCGACGCCGATCTCCGCGCACGTGCCGGTCGACTTCGAGCTGCACGGCTGCCCGATCAACAAGGCGCAGCTGCTCGAGGTGCTGACCGCGTTCCTGCACGGCCGCAGGCCCCAGATCTCGTCGGCGTCGGTGTGCACCGAGTGCAAGCGGCGCGGCACCGTCTGCGTCACGGTCGCGCACGGCACGCCCTGCCTCGGCCCGGTCACGCACGCCGGCTGCGGCGCGATCTGCCCCTTCTACAACCGCGGCTGTTACGGCTGCTTCGGGCCGATGGAGACGCCGAACACCGTCTCGCTGACGAAGCGCCTGCAGACGCTCGGGATGGGCGACGCAGCCGTCGAGCGGGTCTTCCGCACCTTCAACGTCGAGGCGTTCGAGAATGCGCGGGCGAATGGCCGAGGGTAGAACCAAGACGATCCGCACCGACTACCTCGCGCGCGTCGAGGGCGAGGGCGCGATGACCGTCCGCATCGAGGGCTGCGAGGTGGCCGAGGTGAAGCTCGACATCTACGAGCCGCCGCGCTTCTTCGAGGCCTTCCTCCGCGGACGGGCGTTCACGGAGGCGCCCGACATCACCGCCCGGATCTGCGGCATCTGCCCGGTCGCCTACCAGATGAGCTCGTGCCACGCGATGGAGCAGGCGTGCGGCGTCGAGGTCGGCGGGCAGCTGCGCGCGCTGCGGCGGCTCCTCTACTGCGGCGAGTGGATCGAGAGCCACGCGCTCCACGTCTACATGCTCCACCTGCCCGACTTCCTCGGCTACGAGAGCGCGATCGAGCTCGCGAAGGACAACCCGGCCGCGGTGGCGCAGGCGCTCGAGCTGAAGAAGGTCGGCAACGAGGTG
>DATIER010000302.1:0-2020 GCA_035455605.1 Gaiellaceae bacterium | reverse complement strand
CTCGCCGTCCTGATGGGCCCGGGGAGTGCGCCAGGCCGGATGAGCGCCGGGTCCGCGCCATGGTGGACCAGCGCCGTCGTCTACCAGGTCTACCCGCGCTCCTTCCAGGACTCGGACGGGGACGGCGTGGGCGACCTCCGGGGGATCGCGGCCCGCCTCGACCACGTCGCGTCGCTCGGGGCGGACGCCCTCTGGCTCTCGCCGATCACCCCCTCGCCGGGCGCCGACTGGGGCTACGACGTCTCCGACTACACCGACGTCGACCCCGCGTTCGGGACGCTCGCCGACCTGGACGCCCTCGTCGAGGCCGCCCACGCCCGCGGGCTGCGGCTGCTCCTCGACCTCGTGCCCTGCCACACGTCGATCGAGCACCCGTGGTTCCGCGAGCACCCCGACCGGTACATCTGGTCGCCGGTCGACGGGCCGCCTAACAACTGGGTCGCGGCCTTCGGCGGGCCTGCGTGGAGCCGGGACGAGCGGAGCGGCCGCTGGTACCTGCACTCCTTCTACCCCGAGCAGCCCGACCTCGACTGGCGCAACCCCGAGCTCGTCGAGGCGATGCAGGGCGTCGTCCGCTTCTGGCTCGACCGCGGCGTCGACGGCTTCCGGCTCGACGCGCTCAACCTGATCCTCAAGGACGCGGAGCTCCGCGACGACCCGCCCGCGTCCGGTGCGTTCCCGCTCCCCCGCGCCGGCGAGAGCGGCACGGTCGACCACGTCTACTCGGACAACCGCCCGGACGCCGTGGACGCGGTGCGCGCGATTCGAGCGGCTGCCGGCGACGCGCTCCTCGTCGGCGAGGTGTACCTGCCGACGAGCGAGTACGCGCGCTGGCTGGAGGTGGTCGACCTCGTCTTCGGGTTCGAGCTTCTCTTCTGCCCCTGGGACGCCGAGCGCCTGCGGGCGGCGATCGAGCCGGCGGCCGGCCTCGAGCGCACCGCCTGGGTGATGTCGAACCACGACTTCGACCGGCTCGCCACCCGCGTCGGCCCCGAGAACCTCCGCGCCGCCGCCGTGCTCCTGCTGACGCTGCCGGGCGCGGCGTTCGTCTACCAGGGCGACGAGCTCGGCCTGGCGAACGGCCCGGGCCACGAGCCCCCGTTCGACCGCGCCGGGCGCGACCGGCTGCGCCACCCGATGCAGTGGGACGCGAGCCCGACGGGCGGCTTCACCACGGGCGAGCCCTGGCTGCCGCTCGTCGACCCGCAGGCGCGGAACGTCGAGGCACAACGCGGCGATGCGGACTCGCTGCTCGAGCTGTACCGCAGGCTGCTGGCCCTGCGGGATGAGCTTGGCGAGGGCTTCCGGCTGCTCGCTGCCGAGCCCGGCGTGGTGGCGTTCGAGCGGGGCACCTACACGGTCGCCGTGAACACGACCGCCGAGCGGCGGGCCGCGCCGCCGGGCGAGGTCGTCCTGGCGACGCACGCGGCGGATGCCCTCCTTCCGCACGCCGCGCTCATCGTGCGAAACTAGGACGCGCATGGCGGAGATCGCGTACGACGAGGTCCAGAAGATCTACCCGGACGGCACGCAGGCGGTGCACGACCTCGACCTCGAGATCCAGGACGGCGAGCTGATGGTGCTCGTCGGCCCGTCGGGCTGCGGCAAGACGACCGCGCTGCGGATGCTGGCCGGCCTCGAGGAGATCAGCGGCGGCGAGATCCGCATCGGCGACGTCGTCGTCAACGACCTGACGCCGAAGGAGCGCGACATCGCGATGGTCTTCCAGAGCTACGCGCTCTACCCGCACATGTCGGTGTACGACAACCTCGCCTTCGGCCTCAAGCTGCACGACGTCCCGAAGAACGAGATCAAGGAGCGCGTGCACCGCGCGGCCAGGATCCTGCAGATCGAGGAGTTCCTCAAGCGCAAACCGCGCGCGCTCTCCGGCGGCCAGCGGCAGCGCGTCGCCATGGGCCGCGCGATCGTCCGCGAGCCGCAGGCGTACCTGATGGACGAGCCGCTCTCGAACCTCGACGCGAAGCTGCGCGTGCAGATGCGGGCCGAGATCCACCAGCTC
>DATIER010000301.1:0-5924 GCA_035455605.1 Gaiellaceae bacterium | reverse complement strand
AGCGCGGCGTACGAGAACGACTTGAGCTTGCTCAGGTCGCTCATCGTCTTCAGGCCGTCCTTCTTGGCATTCGACGCGAGCAGCGTGAAGGTGTCGCTGTCGAAGAACGGAGTCGGCTTCAGCAGCGTCGCACCGCGCTTCTGCTTCTCGAACGTCTGCGCCGCCTGGTACGTCGCGGCAGCCGACTTGGGCGCCTTGACCTTCGCGAGATCGAGAGCGATCACGCCCGTGTACTCGGGATAGACGTTGATCTTGCCACTCTTGAACGCGGTATCGATCACCTCGGAGCTGCCGATGTTGTTCTTGTAGGTGACCTTGAAGCCCTTCACGGCGAGCGCCTGCCCGTAGAGCTGGCCGAGAATGAACTCCTCCGCAAAGTTCTTGGTGCCGATGGTGATTGCCGGGTTGGATCCCGTCGACGACGACGTGGTTGCCTTCTTGCTGCTCCCACCGCACGCAACAAGTCCGATCAGAAGCGCGACCCCGAACGAGACGGCGAATGCTGCCTTGGCAGCGCGCCGGGTGTGCTTGCGAAACATCCGTTGCCCTCCTCGCTGGATTGCCCGTCCCCGGGACCCTACGTTCTCGGCGCCATTCGACGCGAGGCCGCGCCCTGTGCGAACCCGAGTGCCGCGGCCGTGAGAAGCGCAAGACCGGCGACCCAAAGAGCTGCTGCGAAGACTCCGCCGAGACCGTAAGTGACCTGGCGGGCCATGATGTCGCCCAGACCCCCACCGCCGAAGATGCCGGCGATGGTCGCCGTGGCGATCACGAACACGGCGGCGATCCTGAGGCCGGCCAGGAGGAGCGGGAGACCGAGCGGGAGCTCGACGCGCGTCAAGATCTGCGTCTCTGTGAGCCCCATTCCCCGCGCGGCTTCGACGGCGTCGCGGTCGACCCCCTCGACCGCGAAATAGGTGTTCGTGAGGATCGGCGGGATCGCGAGGACGACGAGCGCGACCGTGTTGTTCCAGAAACCGACGCCGAGGATCCCGATTCCGAGGCCGATGAGCGCCACGCTCGGCAGCGAACGTCCCACGCTCGAGATGCTCAGGGCGAGGAGCAGGCCGCGGTGCTTGTGCCCGAGCCAGAGTCCGAGCGGCAGTGCGATCAGCAGCGCGATGGCGAGTGCGGTGAAGGCGAGCTCTGCAGTCTGGCCCGTCTTCTCGAGCAGAAGAGAGACGTGCTGCGGCATGAACCGGAACGCATCGACGAACGTGCTCGCGACCATCAGCGCAGCCGGTTCCACGGCGTCACCGCTCGCTGCGCGACCGCGAGAAGCCCGTCGGCCGTGAGCGCCAGGAGGATGGCCAAACCACCCGAGGCAAGGAGCTCGGTCTTGAAGAGATCAGGCGTCTCGATCGCGTCGAAGATCGGAGCGCCGAGGCCGTACTGGATCAGGAACGCGGCGACCGTGGCGATCGAGATCGTCGCCACGGTGGCAATGCGAATCCCCGCGAGGATGGCCGGGGCTGCGAGCGGCAGCTCCACGCGCAGGAAGGTCTGAAGGCGCGTGAATCCCATGCCGCGGGCCGACTCGAGCACGTCCTCGGGCACCGCGCGAAGCCCCGAGAGGATGTTCCGGTAGAGGATGAACAGGGTGTACGAAGTCAGGGCAATCTCGACCGTGGTCACCGTGAGGCCGGTCAACGGAACGAGCAGCTGGAACAGCGCAATGCTCGGGATCGCATAGAGGAGATCCGTGAGCCCGCCGAGCGGCGCATCGAAGACCCGCCAGCGAAAGCCGACGAGCGCGAGGAGGAACGCGATCCCGAACCCGATCCCTACGGCGATCAGCGTGAGCTCGATGTGCTGGACGAGCGCCGGCTGAAGAGTGTCTCCCCAGTGCTTGCTCATCCAGTCGGTGCAGAACCAGCCGTTGCGCTTGAGGCACGCGCTCGGGTGCCCGAAGTTGGGGATCACCGGTCCGCCCGCCACGAGCCAGCCGGTCACCGCAGCAGGTCCTCGCGCTTGACGACGCCGAGCGCGTCGCCGTCGGCGCCGACGACGACGAGCGCCTCTCGGTGCTCCGCGATGAGGACGGCAAGAGCGTCGCGGAGGTTCGTTTCGGCCGGCAAGCGCGGCAACCCGTCTCCGGAGGAAGGCGCGAGCTCGAGCTCGCCGAGCGTCCGAAGGGAGAGCGCCTTGAGCGCCCGGTCGCGGCCCACGAAGTCCGCGACGAAGTCGTCGACCGGGTGCTCGAGAATCCGCTGCGGCGTGTCGTACTGCGCGAGCCGCCCGCCCTCGCGCAAAATCGCGATGCGGTCGCCGACCTTGATCGCCTCGTCGATGTCGTGCGTGACGAAGACGACCGTCTTGCGGAGCTCGTGCTGCAGGCGGAGGAACTCGTCCTGGAGTCGCGCCCTGACGATGGGGTCGATCGCGCCGAACGGCTCGTCCATCAGCATCAGCGAGGGGTTCGCAGCCAGCGCACGCGCGAGGCCGACCCGCTGGCGCTGCCCGCCCGAGAGCTCGGCGGGGAAGCGCCGCCGGTCCGAGTCCGGGTCGAGGCCGACGAGCTCGAGCAGCTCCCCCACGCGCTCGCGGATCCGCTTCCGGTCCCAGCCGAGCAGGCGCGGCACCGTGCCGATGTTCCCCTCGATCGTCATGTGCGGGAACAGGCCGACCTGCTGGATCACGTAGCCGATCGAGCGGCGGAGCTCGGTCACGTCGTAGTCGCCGATCTGCTTGCCGTCGATTCGGATGTAGCCGCTCGTGAGCGGGATCAGGCGGTTGACGAGCTTGAGCGCCGTCGTCTTACCGCCGCCGGACGGGCCGACGAGGACGCAGATCTCCCCGGCGGGGACGATCAGCGAGAGGTGGTCGACTGCCGCGCCCTCCCGGCCCGGGTAGACCTTCGTCGCCTCGTCGAAGACGAGCTCGGCGGCCTCCGTCGGCATGAACGAAACCCTACGTCTCGAGTTCGGGGTTCAGCTCCCTGTCCGCACGCGCGTACGCTCCGCCATGACGAGGTTGCCCTTGCGCTCGTAACAATCGAGCGCGTGCTCGTAGGCTCCAGCGGCGCCGGCCGCGTCGCCTGCGAGTGCGAGCACCTCACCCAGGTCGAAGTAGGCATCGCCCTGCTGGTTGAGCATGTCCGTGGCGCGAGCGATCTCTACGGCGGCGCGCGCGAGCCGCACCGCTTCGGCCGACTCACCGCGTCTCGCCAGCACCTTCGCCTTGCCCTGCCGCCAGAGGAACTGAGTCAACGCGTCGTCCTCGGCCCCGAGCTCCCGGCCTCGTTCGGCCCACGCCTCAGCTTCGTCGAGCCTGCCGAGCTCGCTCAGGATCCGCGCGAGTTTCGGCGCATAGCTCGAGAGGATGCTGCGATGGCCCTGTTCCTCGAGTCCACGGCAGCCGGCTTCGCCCAGGGCGGCGGCACCTGCGGGGTCGCCGGAGAGCTCCGCGACGTCCATCCCGTCGCTCGCATCGAGAGCGGCATGAGGCTCGCCGCGGTCCAGGAGCTCCTCGCGCAGGGTCGCCATGAGAGCCCGCGCCTCATCGGCACGGCCTGCCATCGCGAGGAGGCTGGCGTGCGCGCCCCGCACGTGGGTGTTCCTGCGCTCAACGGGATCGAGCCCCTCGATCCACGCCAGCGCCTCCGGCACCGGCGTCGTTCCAGCCACCCTGCCGGTCGCCTGCCAGCCCGCGGTGACAGGCGGCAGCCCCAACCGCTGTCGGTGGACGGCGACGTCGTCGTAGGCGGCGACGAGGTCGTCGAGCCGGCCGTGCATGTTCGCCACCTGGCCGCGGGCGCGAGCGGCGACGTAGAGGCCGAAGTCGTCGCCGGCTTCGGCGAATTCCGGCTCGGCCTCGGCGATCAACGCTTCGAGGCGATCAGTCGCACCCTGCGGCTCCAGAAAGGTCAGGTACATGCCCTCGGTCAGGCGTGCGGCCAGAAGCTCGAGGCGATCACCCGCACCTTCGACGTGCGCGGAGAATTCACGGATCGCTTCGAGCGATTCGTGACCGCGCCCGCTCCAGTAGAGCGAGTCGGCGTAATGGATCCCCGCAACGATGTCGACCTCGTCGCCGGCGAGCTCGAGCGCACGCGCGAAGGCCCGCGCCGCGGCGGGATAGTTCTGTAGGTACGCGTAGGCGCGGATGCCGGTCGCCCGTAGACGGTCGCGTGTCGCCTTGACCAGCGCCGGATCGGTCGGGAGTCCGAGTTCCTCGCGGTAGCGGATCGACTGGTCGAGGTGATAGGCGAGGATCTCGTCGAGCTCGACGAGCGAGGCGCCGTGCTCCTCGAGCCAGCGGGCAAATGCGGCGTGTAACTCGGCGCGCGTTGCCTTCGGCAACGCGTCGTAGGCCGCGTCGCGAATGAGTAGGTGGCGGAAGCGGAAGCCGTCGTCGCCCGGGAGCTGCGCGCGATCCGGGCGGATCAGCTGCTTGCGGACGAGGGCGGCGAGCCGCGGCGTCACCTGCTCGTCGCCGGCGAGCGCCTGCACGGAGCCGCGATGGAAGATCTCGCCCTCGACCGCGCCGCGCTCGAGCACCGCACGCTCGGTTCGCTCGAGCTGGTCGAGCCGCGCAGCGAGCAGCGCCTGCAGCGTCGGCGGAACCGTCACCTCTCCCTCGGTTTCCGAGACCATCGCCACCATCTCGTGCACGAAGAGCGGGTTGCCCCCAGCGGCCCGCACGATCCGCTGGCGCAGCTCCGGCTCGAGCTGCGTGGGCAGGAGCGACTCGACGGCGTCCTCGGCGAGCGGCTCGAGCCGCAGGGTCACGGGCCAGCTCGGTCGCCGTTCGAGCAGCTCCGGCCGCGCCATGCAGACGAGCAGTAGCGGGGCGCCGGAGGAGAAGAGCGAAACGTGCTCGACGAGGTCGAGAAATGCCTCCTCCCCCCACTGGACGTCGTCGAGGACGACGACGATCGGCTTCTCCGCAGCAGCTCGCTCGAGCGTCTTGCGGAAGGCCCAGGCGACGTCGTCTGCCGAGGTCGGCGCTTCGGAGACGCCCAGCAGCGAGTGAATGGCGGCGATGGCGTTCTCCTCCTCGGGCAGGACGTCGAGCTGCTTCAACACCTCGACGACCGGCCAGTAGCCGACCCCCTCGCCGTAGGGCAGGCAACGGCCCCGCACGACGCGGGCCTCGAGCGAGCCGAGGAGCTCCGCGACCAGGCGTGACTTACCGACGCCTGCGTCGCCGACAACGGTGACGATCTCGCAGCGCTGCTCGGCGGTCGCCCGCAACCACGGCGCGAGCAGCACCTCCCGCTCGCGCTCCCTCCCGACGAAGGCCGTGTCGTGGCGACGCTCAGGCGCCTCGAGCACCCGAAGCAACCGGAACGCCGGCACCGGCTCCGACTTCCCCTTCAGCATCAGCGGGTCGACGGCATCTACCTCCACTGCGTCGCGGAGCAAGGTGAGGGTCGGCTTGCCGAGCAGGACCTCGCCGGGCGCCGCCGCTTGCTCGAGCCGGGCGGCGACGTTGACGGCGTCGCCCGTCGCAAGCCGCTCCTCCGTCCCCGTGACCACCTCGCCGGTCGTGACGCCGATCCGGCCCGACAGTCCGAGCTCGGGCAGGGCATCGCGCATCTCGACCGCCGCGCGCACGGCTCGGAGCGCGTCGTCCTCGTGCGCCTGGGGAATCCCGAACACCGCCATTACCGCGTCGCCGATGAACTTCTCGACCGCACCGCCGTGCCGCTCGACGATCGCCCTCATCCGCTCGAAATAGCGCGCCAGCAGGGCACGCAGCGGCTCTGGGTCGAGCGACTCGCCGAGCGCCGTCGAGCCCGCTAGGTCGCAGAAGAGAACTGTCACTGTCTTGCGCAGCTCGTCGGTCACCGCCGCCGTGAGCGGCTCCCCGCAGAACGGACAGAACGGAAATTCGCCTGGGAGCTCTTTCCCACACCTCCGACACGTCGCCATGCGATCGAGTCTAGGGGGGACGCTCGCGAGCGCCAAGCGGCGAGAACC
>DATIER010000300.1:0-3137 GCA_035455605.1 Gaiellaceae bacterium | reverse complement strand
CTGGAAGTGCCCGTGGCGAACGAGCTGGCGGGCCTGCGCGCGCGAGGCGGCGAAGCCGAGCCGGTAGACGACGTTGTCGAGGCGCGTCTCGAGCATCCGCAGCAGCTCCTCGCCGGTGATGCCCGAGCCCTTGGCGGCCTTCGTGTAGTAGGTGCGGAACTGCTTCTCGAGCAGGCCGTAGTAGCGGCGCGCCTTCTGCTTCTCGCGCAGCTGGAGCAGGTACTCGGACTGCTTGATGCGGCCGCGGCCGTGCTCGCCCGGCGGGTAGCTGCGGCGCTCGACCGAGCACTTCTCGGTGAGGCAGCGCTCGCCCTTGAGGAAGAGCTTCATGCCCTCGCGGCGGCAGTTGCGGCACTTGGGGCCGAGGGTGCGGGCCATCAGACGCGCCTCCGCTTCTTCGGGCGGACGCCGTTGTGGGCCTGCGGGGTGACGTCCTTGACGCCGAGGATCTCGAGGCCCGCGGCCTGCAGCGAGCGGATCGCCGTCTCGCGCCCGGAGCCCGGGCCCTTGACGAAGACCTCGACCTTCTGCAGCCCGTGCTCCATGCCCTTGCGCGCACAGGCGTCGGCCGTCACCTGGGCGGCGAACGGCGTCGACTTGCGCGAGCCCTTGAAGCCGGCCGAGCCGGCGGACTCCCACGCGATCACGTTCCCCTCGCCGTCGGTGAGGGAGACGATCGTGTTGTTGAACGAGGTCTTGATGTGCGCCTGGCCGATGGCGATGTTCTTCTTCACGCGGCGGCGCGCGCGACCTCTCGTCGCCTGTCGTCTCGGAGGTGCCATCGCTACTTCGCGGCCTTCTTGCCGCGCCCGACCGTCTTCTTCGGGCCCTTCCTGGTGCGGGCGTTCGTCTTGGTGCGCTGGCCGTTCACGGGCAGGCCGCGCCGGTGACGGATCCCGCGGTAGGCGCCGATCTCGCCGAGGCGCTTGATCGCCTGCGTGCGCTCGCGGCGCAGGTCGCCCTCGACCTGCAGGTTGCCGTCGATGTACTCGCGCAGCTTGGTGATCTCCTCGTCGGTCAGATCCTTGATCTTCTCGTCGCGCGAGAGGCCGGTGTCGACGCAGATCTTCTGCGCGGTCGAGCGGCCGATCCCGTAGATGTACGTCAGCCCGATCTCGAGCCGCTTCTGGTTGGGCAGGTTGACGCCTGCGATGCGGGCCACCGCGCTACCCCTGCCTCTGCTTGTGGCGGGGGTTGCTGCAGATGACCATCGTCCGGCCGTGCCGCTTGATCACGCGGCAGCGCTCGCACATGGGCTTGACTGAGGCTCTGACTTTCATCGGTGTCGGTACGTGATCCTTCCTCTGGTCAGGTCGTAGGGGGAGAGCTCGACCTTCACGCGGTCGCCCGGAAGGATGCGGATGTAGTGCTTGCGCATCTTGCCGGCGATCGTCGCGAGCACGGTGCCGTCCATGCCGTCCACCTGCACCCGGAACATGGTGCTGGGCAGGGCCTCGACGACCTCGCCTTCCACTTCGATCTTCTCTTCCTTCTGAGCCAATCACCCTCACTCTGGAGACACGAAAAAACACGGCTTCCGCCGCGGCCGCCATGGTAGCAGAGTGCTCATAGCTGCCAGACGCCGCCCGCCTGAAAGATCTCGCCGTCGAGCTCGATGCGCGAGCCGTCGCGGCGCATCTCCTTGACGATGTCCCAGTGCAGCTGGCTCTGGTTGGTGCCGCCGACGTCCGGCAGCCCGTTGCCGAGGGCGAGATGGACGGTTCCGTCCATCTTCTCGTCGAACAACGTGTTCTTCATGTGCCGCGTGATGCCGGGGTTGCAGCCGATCCCGAGCTCCCCCAGCCGCCGCGCGCCCTCGTCGCGGTCGAGCTGCTCGTGCAGGAACTCCTCGTTCGCCTCCGCCGAGGCGTCCACGACGACGCCGCGCTCGAAGCGGAGCCTGACCCCCGGCACCTCGCGGCCGAGGTGCACCGCCGGGTACTCGGAGAAGACGATCTCGCCCTCGGCCGAGTCCTCCACCGGCGAGGTGAAGAACTCGCCGCCGGGCATGTTGGCGCCGCCTGCGTCGACGATCGTCGAGCGCCCGGCGATCGACAGCGTCAGGTCGGTGCCGTCGGCGACGAGCCGCACCTCCTCGGCCGCGTCGAAGCGCTCGGCGTAGCGCTCCATCCGCTCGCGCTCCGCTTCCCAGTCGCGCAGGCACGCGCCGTAGAGGAAGTCCTCGAACTGGGAGAGCGACATGCCGGCCTCCTGTGCGAGCGCGGGCGTCGGGTACTGGCAGCCGACCCACTTCAAATCCATCGTCAGCACGCGCTCGATGTGCGGGCGCCAGCCGGCCTGGAGGCGGGCGAGCCGCCCGTCCGGGAGTGCCGTCAGCTCACGCGTGTTCTCGGGCGCCTCGATCGCGACCAGCGCGTCGGCATGCTGCCAGGCATAGGCGTCGATGTCGGCCGGTGCGTCGAGCAGCTCCTCCGGCGCCGCGGTCACCCAGGGGAGGTCGAACCGGCTGCCGGAGAGGTTGACGCGCTGGAGGGCGTACGCGCCGCACAAGGCGATCTCGCGGCTGACCGCCTCGAGCAGCGGGCGCGCGAGCACGCTCCCGTTGACGAGCACCTGCCAGCCCGGCTGGACGTCGACGCAGGTCCCGACCAGGAGCTTCGCGTACTGCTCGACCCGCGGGTCGCCGTTCAGGTTCGTACCGCGCTGGTCGCGGCGGTCAGGATCCTGGGGCCGTCGGCCGTGATCGCGACGGTGTGCTCGAAGTGCGCTGCCAGCGAGTCGTCCGCGGTCGAGATCGACCACTCGTCGTCGTGGAGGACGACGTCGGGGCTGCCGGCGGTGATCATAGGCTCGATCGCGAACGTCATCCCCTCGGCCAGCAGCGGCCCGCGGCCGGGCTCGCCGTAGTTCGGGATCTGCGGCTCCTCGTGCATCGAGCGGCCGACGCCGTGGCCGACGAGGCTGCGGACGACGGAGAACTCCTGGCTCTCCGTCGCGACCTGGACCGCGTGCGAGATGTCCGACAACCGCTGGCCGAGCCGGCACTGCTCGATGCCAGCGGCGAGCGCCGCCTGGCACGCCTCGAGCAGGCGCTCCGCCTCGTCCGAGATCTCGCCGACCGCGAACGTGTAGGCGGAGTCGGCCACGAAGCCGTCGAGCGTCACGCCGACGTCCAC
>DATIER010000299.1:0-2209 GCA_035455605.1 Gaiellaceae bacterium | reverse complement strand
CCAGCTTGCCCGGCGTGTCCGGGTGCGCCTGGAAGAACGCGCCCCAGTTGAGCGCGCCGAGGCGCATCGCCGCGTCCTTGATGCCGGACGGGTCGCCGCCGAGCTGGCTCAGGCGCCCCTCGACCGCCTCGGCGTGGTCGCGCGTCTCGTCGAGGTGCTCGGCGTAGATCGTCGCGAGCGTGTCGTTGCCGGCGAGCTTCGGGCCCTTCTCGAGCAGCGTCTCGGCCTGCTGCTCGATCGCGTGCGCGTCCGCGAGGTACTTGCGCAGCTGCTCCTGCAGGTCGTCGCGTGGATGCTCGCGCAGCGACGCGTCGACCGCGACGTCGAACGTCGCCTCGAGCCGCTCCATCATCGTGTGTTCCTGTCCGCCGATGTCGGCCGCGGCCGCCGCCACCTCCTGCTCGCCAGCGCGCTCGGCGGTGCCGCGCAGCAGCTCGTACGAGGACAGCTCGAGCGCCTCGTACGAGAGCGAGTGCGCGTGCAGCTTGCCCGGCGTGTCGGGCTGCAGCTTGGCGAACAGCAGGAAGCCCTTGCCGCCGAGCTTCAACACCGTGTCCTTGGCGAGCGACGGCTTCGCGCCGCGAGCCTCCAACAGCTCGCGGACGCGCCGCTCGTGCCCCTCGGTCTCGTCGAGATGCTCGCAATAGAGGTCCGCGAGCTGCGGGTCGCCGGCGGCGTCCGGGGCGGAGCGGAGCTGGGCGAGCGCCTGCTCCTCGATCGAGTGCGCGTCCGTCAGGTACTTGGTCCGTTGTTCGTCGATCGTGTCGGCCATGACGGAGCGGCTACCCGCTCGGCGGGGAGTTAGTCCTACGAGCCGACGACGAACGTGCTCTTGCCGAGCAGCGGCCGGTAGCGGCCGAGCCGCCGCGGCCCGCGGCCCGGCCAGACGTACCACGTGTAGCTGCCGGCCTCGAGCGAGTGCGCCGAGCCGCCGAAGCGCCAGCGCGCGGGCAGCCTGAGGCGCGACCGCGCGGGCCACCAGCTCCCGACGGCGCGGCCGTCGAGCCAGAGCTGGACGTTGTAGTAGCGCGACCTGGGGACGGCGCGCCAGGCGAGCAGGGGCGAGCCGCCGGCGCTGACGCGGGCGCCGGGCCGCGGCGCGAACAGCACGGGCATCGGCGTGGCCGCTGCGCTGCGGGCGAGCTCGTTCCCGGCGGCGTCCTCCGCCGTGACGACGTACGTGTAGCGGACGTAGTTGTCGACCCTACGGTCGGCGAACGACGAGGCGTGGCCGTCGTAGACGACGCTCGAGGGGGCGCCGCCGAGGCCGGGCTTGCGGGACACCTGGAACGCCGTCGCGCCCGAGGCACGCCAGCGGACGGCGACGGCGTTGTCCCGCGGAGTCAGGCTCAGGCGGTCGAACGTGGGCGGCGTCGCGTCGTACCTGAACGCGTAGCCGACGGCGGCGCTCGTGTTCCCCGCCTGGTCGGTGCAGCTGCCGGCGAGGTCGCTCGCCCGACTGGTGGGGCCGCCGTAGGTCGCCGTGGTGCACGAGGCGATCCCCGAGAGCGCGTCGGAGCCGGACCACTTGACCGCGAACGGGCGGTTGTACCAGCCGCCGTGATCCGGCGGCCGCGCCGGGCCGGCGCTGATGCCCGCCGGCGGCGTCGCGTCGAAGCGGAACGAGAAGAGCGCGGCGGCTGAGATGTTGCCTGCCCCGTCGGTGCAGGTGCCGGTACGGGTGGCGCTACCGGTGTCCGGTCCCGCGTACGTCGTCGAGGTGCACGACGCGATCCCGGAGACCGCGTCGGAGCTGCTCCACCCGATCGTAAGACTGTGGTTGTACCAGCCGTTGGCGTCGGTGCCGCGCTCCGGAACGGCGGTCGCAACCGGCGGGGTCGCGTCGTACTTGATCGAAAACGGCGGCGCCGTTCCGACGTTCCCGGCCTGGTCGGTGCAGCTGCCGGCGGAGCTCGCGTTCTTCGTGTCGGGTCCCGAGTAAGTGACCGCTGCGCTGCACGACACGGGCTTCGACGTCGCATCAGTCCCGCTCCAGCTGATTCCAACGGGGGCGTTGTACCAGCCGTTGTTGTCAGGTCCGCGGGTCGCCGCGGCCGTCACCGCCGGCGGCGTGTCGTCGTACTTGAACGGCCCGAAGCTGGTCGCGGTCGCGGTGTTGCCCGCCTTGTCAGAGCAGGTGCCGGTGGCGCTTGCGGTCGCGGAGTCCGGCCCCGTGTAGTTGATCGAGGTGCACGAGGCGGGGTCGATC
>DATIER010000298.1:0-3420 GCA_035455605.1 Gaiellaceae bacterium | reverse complement strand
CAAGGTGAGCGGCTTCACGAAGCCTTCGCAGGCGAACGCTGCCGCCTTCGAACGCGCAGTCGACGAGATCGCGACGGCGACCGAGCGCCTCCTCGCCGAGCTCGTGACGAACGCGCCGCCGAAGGACCGCGAGGTCGAGGCCGCGCGCAAGCGCGAACGCTCTGCGAAACGCTTCGCCGCCGCGTAGCTTCGACGGCGCGATCACGGTGTCTGACACCGGCGCTCGGCGCCGGCACGGCGCGCGATGCCCGTCGTCAAGCGCGGCCGTTCCACTTCTGTCACGAACGCGTGATGTTTCCGGCACCCGTCTGACACCGGGGGTTGCGTGGCTGCGAGGATGGCGCGATGAGGCTCACGCGCCACGACGACGCGGACGACTTCCTCGCCCGCGCGAGCACGTTCCTCGCCGCGCGCGAGGCGGAGCACAACCTCATCCTCGGCATCGGCTCGCGGCTGCAGCGCGAGCCGTTGCTCTACGGCGAGCCGGCGTACCTCGTCACGGTCGAGAACGGCGGCCGGGTCGTCGGCGTGTCGATGCGCACGCCGCCGCACAACCTGATCGTCTCGGAGATCGACGACGAGCACGCGATCCCGCTGCTGCTCGAGGACGCCCGCGGCGCCTTCGGCACCCTGCCCGGCGTCGTCGGGCCGAAGGCGCCGGCGGCCGAGTTCGCGGGGCTCTGGCAGGAGGCGACCGGCGCGAGCGCCCGGGTCGAGATCGAGCAGCGCTGCTTCCGCGCCGACCACGTCGAGGCGCCCGCGAACGTCTCCGGCGCGATGCGCGACTACGAGCCCCGCGACCGCGAGCTCGCCGTCCGCTGGATGGACGCCTTCGTCGACGAGGCGCTGCACGGGCCGGAGCCCGAATCGAGCGCGGAGTTCGTCGACCGGCGGAGCGAGGATCCGGACGCCGGGCTCGTCGTCTGGGAGGACGGCGGGGAGCCCGTGTCGTTCGCCGGTTTCGGCGGGCGCACGCCGAACGGCATCCGCATCGGGCCGGTCTACACGCCGCCCGAGCTGCGCGGGCGCGGCTACGCGAGCGCGCTGACGGCAGCCCTCACCCAGCGGCTGCTCGGCGAGGGCAGGCGCTTCTGCTTCCTCTTCACCGACCTCGCGAACCCGACCTCGAACAGCATCTACCACCGGATCGGCTACCGGCCGGTGAGCGACGTCGACCTCTGGACGTTCTCGGCCTGAACGGCGTTAGGCTCCACCGGTCACGACAGCTACCTGGGGGGTTCCACGTGACTCCACGCCGTCACCTGATCCTGCTCGCGGGCGTGCTGGCTGCGCTCGTGCTCTTCGTCTCGCCGGCCGGCGCCGTGTCGCCGAACGCGCACCGGCCGTCGCTGCAGTTCATCGGCCAGGCGATCTTCCCGACCGGGATGCAGTTCGCCGGCACGACCGTCGGCGGTCTCTCCTCGATCGCCTACGACGCGAGCCGCAACGTCTACTACTCGATCTCCGACGACCAGTCGCAGTTCAACCCGGCGCGCTTCTACACGATCAGCGTCGACGTCGGCCCGACCTTCGACGCGAGCGACGTCCACTTCGACGCCGTCACGACGATCCAGAAGCCGGGGGGCGGCCCGTACCCGACGTTCGGCCTGGATCCCGAGGGCCTCGGGTTGACGAAGGACCGGCAGCTCATCCTCACCTCGGAGGGCAACACGAACACGCTGCTCGCGCCGTGGGTGCGCCGCTACGACCTGGCCGGCAACTACCTCGGTGACCTGCCCGTGCCGGACTACTACCTGCCCACGGCCGACCACTCGAGCGGGATCCGCTTCAACCTCGCGTTCGAGACCGCGGGCGTCCCGCCGAACGGCCGCTTCGTCTTCACGTCCACCGAGAACGCGCTCTACCAGGACGGTCCGGCGGCGACGACCACGAACGGCAGCCCGTCGAGGATCCTGCGCTACAACCTCCAGACCGGGCAGCTCGACCGCGAGTACCTGTACGAGACCGACCCGGTCTTCGAGCCGCCGATCCCGCCGACGCAGTTCTCCGTCAACGGGATCGCCGACCTGCTGCCGCTCAACAACGAGTTCCTGCTCTCGATGGAGCGCTCGTTCTCCGTCGGCGTCCCCGGCACCGGCAAC
This sequence comes from Gaiellaceae bacterium, assembly GCA_035455605.1. Classification (GTDB taxonomy): domain Bacteria; phylum Actinomycetota; class Thermoleophilia; order Gaiellales; family Gaiellaceae; genus AC-32. The sequence goes on along the minus strand of DATIER010000298.1, from coordinate 1,318 downwards.
GAGATCAAGATCTACGAGGTCGCGCTCCCGGGGGCGACGAACGTGCTCGGCACGCCGAGCCTCGCCGGCGAGCTCGGCTCGATCCGGCCGGCGCAGAAGACGCTGCTCCTCGACCTCGGCACGCTCGGCATCCCGCTCGACAACGTCGAGGGCATGACCCTGGGGCCGAAGCTGCCGGACGGCCGCCAGTCGCTCGTGATGGTCAGCGACAACAACTTCGCGGCCTCGCAGTTCACGCAGTTCCTGCTGTTCGCGATCTCGCCCTAGGCCTCGACCTCGAGGCCCTCGAGGCCCCAGATCACGAAGGCGCGGTTGCGCCGGGGCTCCTCCGCCAGGGAGAGCCCCGGCGCCCGCTCCACGAGCGTGCCCAGCGCGGCGGCGAGCTCGATTCGCGCGAGCGGCGCCCCGATGCAGACGTGGATGCCGCCCCCGAAGCCGATGTGCTCGGCGGCGTTCGCGCGACCGACGTCGAAGGCGTCCGGTTCGGCGAAGACGCGCGGGTCGCGGTTCGCCGAGCCGAACAGGAGCGCCACCTTCGCGCCGCGCGGCACGGGCTCCCCGGCGATCTCGACGCCGGCCTCGAGCACCCAGCGCTCGAACAGCTGCAGCGGCGGGTCCCAGCGGATCAGCTCCTCGACCGCCTGGGCCGGCTCGACCTCGCGCTCGACCAGCCGCCGCCACTGCCCAGGGTGGCACAGCAGCGCGAGCACGCCGTTGCCGAGCGTGTTCACCGTCGCCTCGTGGCCGGCGTTCAGCAGCACGATGATCGTCGAGACGATCTGCGCGTCCGTCAGCCGCCCGCCCTCGACCTCCGCCTCGGCCAGGCGCGTGATCAGGTCGTCGCGCGGCTCACGCCGCCGCTCCGCGATCAGCGACTCGACGTACGCCGTGAACTCGGCCGCCGCCGCCGTCGCGCGCTCGGCCTGCTCGAGCGTCGTGTCGAGCTCGTACATCTTCACCATCGCGTGCGACCAGTCGAGCAGGTCGCGGCCGCGGTCGGTGGGCACGCCGAGCATGCGGCAGACGACCGCGATCGAGTACGGCTGCGCGTAGTCGCGGAGCAGGTCGAAGCGCCCGGCCGGCAGCAGCTCGCGCGCCAGCCGCTCCGAGGGCTCGCGCAGGCGCTCGACCGAGCGCGGCGTGAAGGCGGCGGCGACGAGTCTGCGGATGCGCGTGTGCTCCGGCGGCTCGAGCCAGAGCAGGCTCCAGCGCTCGGTGTCCCAGAACGGCTGCCAGCGCGGGTCGAGCGGCTCGGCGGCGTCGAACTCGGCCTCGCTGCCGACGTGGCGGAAGTTGCGCCCGAGACGGCGGTCGCGCA
>DATIER010000297.1:0-3318 GCA_035455605.1 Gaiellaceae bacterium | reverse complement strand
CGCCTCCACCTTGTCCCCCATCCGCGCCATCACGTCGGCGGTCGGGCCGACGAAGACCAGGTCGTTGTCGGCGCACGCCGCGACGAACGCCGGGTTCTCGGAGAGGAAGCCGTACCCCGGGTGGACGGCCTCGCACCCCGTCGTCGTCGCGGCGGCGACGAGGGACGGGATCTTCAGGTAGCTATCCGTCGCCTGGGGCGGGCCGACGCACACGGCGCGGTCGGCGAGGCGAACGTGGAGCGAACTCTCGTCCGCGGTCGAGTAGACGGCGACAGCCTCGACGTTGTTCTCGTGCAGCGCCCGGATCACGCGGACGGCGATCTCGCCGCGGTTCGCCACCAGCACGCGCTTGAACATCAGAGCGCGTCGAGCGGCGGCGGCCCGACCGGCTCGAGCTCGAACAGCAGCTGCCCGAACTCGACCGGCTCCGCGTTGCCGACGTGGATCACGCGGACGATTCCGGCGGCGTCCGCCTTGATCTCGTTCATCAGCTTCATCGCCTCGAGAATGCAGAGCGTCTGGCCGGGCGCGACCGTGTCTCCCTCCTCCACGAACGGCGGCGCGCCGGGCTGCGGCGCCCGGTAGAAGACGCCCACCATCGGCGCCTCGATGCGCGTGAGGCCGTCGGCGCGCGGGCGTGCGGGCGGCAGGTCGAGCTCGTCGTCGCCGGCGGCGACCGGGGCGAGCGTGGCCTCGAGCGGCTCCGGCGTCCGGCGAACCGAGACGCGCATGCCGTCCTCCTCGACCGTCACCTCCCCGACGCCCGACTCCTGCACGATCCGGACGAGCTCTCGGATGCGCTCGGCGCGCGCCTGGTCGACCCCGCCCGCGGTGAGGCTCTCCCCGCCGCCTGCGCGGCCGCGGATCGCCTGCAGCAGCGGCTCGGCCTCGTCGCCGAAGAGCGCCAGCAGGAGCAGCTCCTCCTCGCTGGAGGCGAGCCCCTTCGCCTCCTCCCGCAGCGCGTCCAGGTCGACGGGCGCTTCCTCCTCGGGCGCGCCGCCGGAGAGCGCCACCGCCCGCTTGACGGTCGCGTCGATCGGCCCCGGCGGGCTGCCGTAGCGGCCCTCGATCAGGTCGCGGAGCTCGTCGACGACCGTCTGGTAGCGGCTCGCGGAGAGCACGTGCAGCAGCGCCTGCGAGCCGAGGATCTGGCCGATCGGCGCCGCGATCGGCGGCCAGCCGACCTCCTCCCGGATCTTCGTCAGCTCGTCGAGCACGCCGTCGAGCCGGTCGCCGGCGCCGACGGCGCGGAGGTGGGAGTCGAGCGACGCGACGAGGCCCGGCGGCACCTTGTGCTCGGCGGCCCGCACGGCGATGCGCGGCGCGAGCGGCGTCACCGGGTCGTCGCCGATGTGCTCGTCGACGAGCTCCGACGCCTCCCAGAGCCGGTCGACGTCGACGCCGGTGTCCATCCCCAGTCCGGCGAGCGCCGTCGCGAGCGCCTCGCCGGAGATGCGGTGGACGGTCAGCGCGACCGGGTAGACCGCGCACGCGATCAGGTCGGCGCCTGCCCGCGACGCCTCGAGGCCCGCGGCGAAGGCGTTGCCGCCGGCGCCCTGGCAGTAGAGGCCGACCGGCAGCCCGCTCGCCTCGTGCAACGTCGTCACGAGCTCCTGCGCCCGCTGCGGCTGCAGCGAGCTCGACGGGTCGTGCAGCAGCACGCGCGAGGCCCCGAGCTCGGGGAGCTTCCTCGCCTGCTCGACCAGCGCCTCCGTCTCGTTCGTGTAGCCCGAGCCGAAGACGAGGCCGGCGTCGAACTCCTTGCCCGCCGCCGTGATCGCGCGGCCGGCCTCGCGCAGGTTCTCGACGTCGTTGAGCGGGTCGTGCAGCCGGAAGACCTCGATCCCGCTCTCGGCCGCGGACGCCACGAAGCGGCTGACGAACTCGCCGCCGACCGGCCGCGACCCGACGAGGAAGCGGCCGCGCAGCGCCAGCGCGAGCGGCGTCGTCGTGCGGTCGTTCAGGGCCCGGATCCGCTCCCACGGGCTCTCGACCCCGCGGCGCACCGAGGTGTCGAAGACGCCGCCGCCCGAGACCTCGAGGTACGCGAACCCGGCGCGGTCGAGCACCTCGGCGAGCCGGAGCAGGTCGGCCGTCGGCACGTAGCCGGCGAGCGGCTCCTGGCTGAGCAGGCGGATGGTCGTGTCGACCAGGGCGGGCACGCGTGGAGCCTAGCGCCGCGCGCGACGGGCCGTTCCTCGCCTGTCGAGCGCTCGCTGCCGGCAAGCTCGCCGAAGCGCCTAGGGGCGCCGCTGGAGCCAGTACTCCGGCAGCTTCTGCTCGAGCTGCGCGCCCTCGAGACGATGGTGCGGCGCGGTCAGCGTCACGCCGGGCGACGCGCTCGCCGCGCGAAACGCCTCGGGCCGGATCAGGAAGACCTCGTCGCAGTCGGCGTCGTCGCACTCGCACAACATCGGCAGGCGAGCGTGGAACTTCTGCCGCGCCGCCTCACGCGCCACGCGCGCGTTGGCTGCCCGCACCTGCTGCGGGCGCCCGTCACCCCCTTTGCATGCTTCCACTCGTGCCCTCTCCACGCTTCCACTCGTGCAGCGATCGCCGTGCGACCGCTCTTTCCCGGGTCCGCCGAGCCTGTAACGTCGCCACCGACATGACGCTGTGGGAGGAGCGCGCGGCCCGCAACGAGGTCGTCTTTCGCCAGGTGAACGAGGAGGTCGCCAGCCTCGGGCCAGGCAGCGCCAGCGTCGCGAGCTTCGTCTGCGAGTGCTCGGACGCGTCGTGCATCGAGCGGATCGACGTGCCGCTCGACGCCTACGAGGCCGTGCGAGCGAGCCCGCGACGGTTCGTCGTGAGGCCCGGACACGAGCGCTCCGAGCTCGAGCAGGTCGTCGACCGGCGCGACGGCTACCTGGTGGTCGAGAAGGTCGGCGACGCCGGCGCCGTGGCCGAGCGAACGGCCCCACGCTCGTCGGACGACTGACGCGGGCGAGCGCGTCGCGGCGGCGCGGCCACTCAGCTCGCCGCGAGGAGCTCGAGCACGCGCTCCAGGAGCAGCGCCGCCGCCTGCTCGTCGTGCTCGGCGAAGTAGTGCTCGCTGCCGGGATAGACGAAGAGCTCGGCGCCCGAGACGGCGGCGGCGAGCCGCTGCGCGATCTCGAGATCCTCGTCGCCGTCGACGATGTGCAGCTGCAGTCGGACGCCCTCCGGCCACTCCGCCGGCCAGTTGGCGCCCCACTCGCCGAGCGGCAGGGCGGAGTAGCAGAGCACTGCGCCGCGGGCGCCCGGGCGCGTCTGGGCGAGCGCCTGCGCCGACAGCACGCCGAGCGAGAAGCCGATGTAGACCAGCTCGCCCGGCAGTGA
>DATIER010000296.1:0-6018 GCA_035455605.1 Gaiellaceae bacterium | reverse complement strand
GGCGCCGTCACCGCAGCCAGCCCGTGGCTCTACAACCAGGTCGGCGCGAACGTCACCGGCGTGCTCGTCGTCCTCTGCGCGCTCGGGGTCTGGCGTGCCGTCGGGCCGAGCGTGCTCGGGCGGCTGGGCGCCGCCGCATTGCTCCTCGCCGGCGTTGGCAGCATCCTCGACGGCTTCTTCCGGCTCGACTGCCGCGGCATCGACCCCGCCTGCACGAACCACACGTGGCACGCACACGCGCACAAGCTGGAGTCCGGCTTCACCGCGGCGTTCACGCTCCTGGCGCCGGTGCTGCTCGCGCTCGCCTTTCGACGGATCCCGGCGTGGCGTGGCGCCTGGCTGCCGAGCCTGCTCACGCTGCCGGCGATCATCCTCGCGAACGTCGTCTTCTCGGCCGTCGGCGACGGCGCCGCGACCCGCGCCGGCACGGTCGTCTTCTTCCTCTGGGTCGCGTTCGTCGGCTCGTGGCTGCTTCGAGAGCCGGTGCCGGCAGCCGGGGCTATCCAGCCTCCTGCTCGGCCAGCCACGCCGTAGCGACACGCTTCTGCGCGCGCGTCAGCCAGGCCTCGGCGACGAGGTCGCGGAGCTCGTCGCGGTCGAGCCGCGCCAGGTCCGGGATGCGGACGAGCACGGCCGGGTAGCCCCTGAAGTGCGGCGTGGTGAAGTAGATCCCGCGCGAGTCGGAGAGCAGCAGCTCCTTCACCTCGAGATCGGCGACGCGTAACATGAGCACGTCGTCGAGCCGCTCGCCGTGCTCGTCGACCGCGTCCGGCCGGCGGCCGCGGTGGACGCAGAAGACCTTGCCGTGGACCTTGTAGGCCGGACGGCCGTCGTCGGAGAGCTCCTTCGTCGCCTGCGGCAGCGCGAGCGCTAGCTCGTCGAGGTCGTCCATCGTCGCCACCCGCCGAGCCTAGCGCGGAGGCGAAAACGGTCGAGCGCGCCCGTGGCCGCGAGCGCGAAGACGAAGCCGCCGGCCGCGATCAGGACGTCGCCGGCGGAGAAGACGTTCCCGTACGGCACCCACGCGGGCACTGCCCAGCGGTCGACGAGCCAGGGAAGGTTCGGGTGGCTCAGCATCGCGCTGTTCCGGCTCTGCAGGAAGTGGTGCCCGGCTGCGTGCAGGGCGCTCGGGAGCGCGGGCATGTGCCCGCCGTTCGACAGGATCGCCGCGAGGTTGGAGACCATTCCGACCGCGACCAGCGGCACGCCCGGCACGCGCGCGTTGGCGGCGACCGCGACCGCGAACAGCCCGTACGACACGAGCCAGAGAACGACGGCCGCGCGGTCGGGCGTGCTCCACGGCAGGATCGAGACCGGGAACGCGACCAGCTGGAGCGCGATCGCCGCGTAGAAGAGGCCGGGCCAGCGCAGGTCGAGCTCGCCGAGGCGGCTCCAGCGCCCGCCGAGGAGCGGTGCGACCGCGAGCCCGATCAGGAGCGGCCAGGCGAGCGCCATTACGCCAGCGCCTCGAGGTGCCCGGGCGCCTGTCCGAGCTGGAGCTCGAGCGCGTCGACGACCGCCGGGTCGAACTGCCTGCCCGCGTGGGCGCGCAGCTCCCGGAGCGCGGCGGCCTCGGACCGCGCGGCGCGGTAGGGCCGGTCGGTCGTGATCGCCGCGAACGTGTCGGCGACGAGGATGATGCGCGCGCCGAGCGGGATCTCCTCGGCGGCGAGCCCGTCGGGGTAGCCGGAGCCGTCCCAGTGCTCGTGGTGGTGGAGCACCCAGTCCTGCACCTGCTCGAGCCCGAGGCCCTCGAGCAGCGCCTGGCCGAACTCCGGGTGCCTCCGCACGATCGAGCTCTCCTCGTCGGTGAGCATCCGCGCCTCCTTGAGCACGGCGTCCGGCAGGCCGATCTTGCCGAGGTCGTGGAGGAGGCCCGCGAGCTTGAGCTGCTCGACCGTCTCCGCGTCGAACCCGAGCTGCACGCCGATCCCCTCGGCGAGCGCCGACACCAGCTCCGAGTGGTTCGCCGTCTGCGGGTCGCGCGCGTCGACGAAGCGCACGAGGTTCTTCGCCGCGCGCAGGCGCGCGCTGCGCTCGGTCTCGCGCTCGAGCGCGTCGCGCGAGTAGATGCGCACGACGGACGGGCTGTAGAGGCACGAGCGGTTCTTGCCGTGCTCCTTCGACCAGTAGAGGGCGCCGTCGGCGCGCCGCTGCAGCTCGTCGGCGTCCGGGGCGTGCGACGGAAAGGTCGCGATCCCGGCGCTGATCGTCACATGCCCCGTCGGAGAGGCGGCTTCGGCGTGGAGGAGCTGCCGCTGGAGCTCCTCGAGCTGGCGGTAGGCGCTGATCTCGTCGCGGCGGAAGATGATCGCGAACTCGTCGCCGCCGAAACGGAACGCCTCGGCGTGCTCGGTCGAGCCGAGCAGCTTGCCGAGCAGCACGAGGAGATCGTCTCCGGCCGCGTGCCCGTAGGCGTCGTTGACGCCCTTGAAGTCGTCGACGTCGATCAGGCACAGCGAGAAGGGCTTCCCCGTGCGCTCGGACTCCGAGATGCGGTCGTGGAGCGCCGCCTGGTAGGCGCGGTGGTTGCCGAGCCCCGTCAGGTGGTCGGTGAGCGCGTCGCGCGTGGCGAGCCGGGAGTGGAGCGCGCTTCGCTGGTAGAGCGTGAGCGTGAAGGCCGGCCCGGCGAGCAGGACGAGCAGCCACGCCTCGGTCACCCAGAGGTTGGCCGCCAGCGCCGTCAGGAAGACGGTGATCGCGAACGCCGCGCCGCCCTGGCGCAGGCCGGGGACGACGACCTCGCGGTACGGGAGCTGCTGCGAGATCGCGATCGCGCCCGCGACGAGGACGACGTTCACGGCGAGGTGGAGCGCGCCGCCGAGCAGCACGTACGCGGTCAGTCTCCCGGCCGGGGCGCCGTGGATCGGCCCGAGGGCGATCACCGGCAGCGCGGCCGCACACGCCGAGAGCGCGTACATCGAGATGTTGAAGACGGTGTGCGGAAGCGGCCGCCGGATGACGACGAACGTGATTCCGATGCTCAGCGCCGCGGCCGGCACCGCGAAGCGCCACCCCAGCAGGACCGCGGAGCTGACGATGAACACCGAGGCGATCGAGACCTCGGACTTGTTGCTGTCGTCCATCGGCACCGGCCGCAGGTCGGCGGCGAGCGCCAGCGCGAAGAAGACGAACGCCGCGACCGCGGTCGTGGCGGACGGCGGGTCGACGGCGAGCGAGGCCAGCGAGAGGCCGACGACCGGCAGCGCGATCAGCACGGTGGCCGCGATGAAGGCGGTGAGGCGGGAGGGGAGACCGAAGAGGCTGTTGGACATGGGCGAGCTCAGGCGTGGAGACAGAGAGGGCCGCTGAGCGGTGGCCGCACACCGGCCCTGTCTGAAGAGACGTGACCTAGGAGCACCAGCGCCAATCGGCGCCGGAGCCGATCACGAGCGTCGCGAACGCGGCCAGAGCAACAGCCGCCTTCATGACGCGATGGTTCCAGCGAAACACGTGTTCACCTCCTATGGGGAGTAGGCCGCAGGGCGTGCTTCGCTGCGCTTATCGGTGCGGCGGGGCCGATCGAGCCACCCCCGTTCGGGGGTTAACCGTCGGCTGCCCCTAAGATCCCGGCGAGATGGCCTACGACGAGGAGCTCGCCGACCGGATTCGCGCGCTCGTCGCGGGCGAGGACGGGGTGACCGAGCAGAAGATGTTCGGCGGGCTCGCCTTCCTCGTCGGCGGCAACATGGCGGTGGCGGCCAGCGGCCAGGGCGGGATCCTCGTGCGCGTCGACCCGGAGGCCTCCGCGGAGCTCGTCCAGACGACCCGCGCCGAGGAGATGGTGATGCGGGGCCGCCCGATGGCCGGGTGGCTTCGCGTCGAGCCGGCGGAGGAAGAGCTCCCGCAGTGGGTCGAGCGCGGCGTCTCGTACGCCCGCTCGCTCCCGCCGAAGCGGTAGCGTCCCCTGTCGTGACCGTCGTCGTCGTCCTGCTCGTGATCATCCTGCTGCTGCTCGTGGGCGGGGTGCTGCTCGGCCTCGCGGTCGAGCTGCTCTGGCTGGCGCTGACCGGCCTGATCATCGGCGCGCTCGGGCGGCTCGTCCTGCCGGGCCGGCAGGAGATCGGCCTCCTGACGACGGCGTTGATCGGCATCGCCGCGAGCCTCCTCGGCGGCGTGCTCGGGGACGTCTTCGACGCGGGGTGGATCGTCCGCTTCCTCGTCGCCGTCGCGCTGGCGGCGATCGGGGTCACGCTCGTCTCCGGGCGAGAGCGCGGCCGGGCGCTCTAGACGCGGGCGCGCACGGCTTCCAGCGCCGCAGCGGCGAGGAAGAAGCCCGTGGCCGTGAGCACGATCGTCCCGCCGGGGGGCAGGTCGCCGTAGTACGAGATCGTCAGCCCGGCGAGCACGGAGCCGAGGCCGATCAGGACCGACAGGCCCATCGTCGAGCGCAGGCTCCACGCGACCCGCTGCGCGGCGATCACGGGCAGCACCATCAGCGCCGCGATCAGGAGGATGCCGACGATCCGCATCGAGATCCCGATCGTCAGCGCGGCCAGCATCGAGACGGCGCCGTTCAGGACCGGCACCGGCAGGCCGCTCACGCGCGCGCCTTCCTCGTCGATCGCGACCGCGAGCAGCGACCGCAGCAGCACCAGCACGAGCAGCAGCGAGCCGAGGCCGAGCAGCGCGATCCGGGTCAGGTCGGTGCGGGTGACCGTGAGGATCGAGCCGAACAGGTAGGTGAACAGGTTCGCGTTGAGCGCGCCCGCCGCCGAGATCAGCACGACGCCCCCCGCGATCCCGGTGTAGAAGACGACCGCCAGCGCCTGGTCGCCGGCCGCCCGGCGCCGCGCGCGGAGCCACTCGATCGCGACGGCGCCGACGACCGCGGCGAGCAGCGCCGTCCAGACCGGCGAGACGCCGATCAGGTAGCCGAGCGCCACGCCCGCGAACGCGACGTGGCCGATGCCGTCACCGATCAGGCTCATCTGCCGCTGCACGAGGAAGAAGCCGACCACCGGCGCCAGGACGCCCACGACCGCGCCCGCCAGGAACGCGAGGCGCATGAACTCGAACTCAAACATGGACGTGCGAGGGGTCGTGCCACACGCCGGGCAGGGAAGAGGGCGGCCCGTCGAAGACGATCCGCTCGCGCACGAGCACGAGCCGCTGGACGACGTGCTCGATCGCGCCGAACTCGTGCGAGACGTACAGGATCGTGACGCCGAGCTCGCCGTGCAGCCGGGCCAGCAGCTCGGCCAGCGCCTCCTGCGCGGAGACGTCCACGCCGGCGGTCGGCTCGTCGAGCGCGAGCAGCTTCGGGCCGGCGACGAGCGCCTTCGCGATGAACGCGCGCTGCTGCTGGCCGCCGGAGAGCCTGGTCAGCGGTCGGCCGGACGCGTCTGCGAGGCCGACGCGCTCGATCGCGTCGTCGATCGCCTCGCGGTCGGCCGCGCCGAGGCGACCGAAGGGCCGCAGCGGCGACCGCCCCGCCGCGACGACCTCGCGCACCGTGGCCGGCGCCTGCACTCCGAGCTGCGAGCGCTGTGCGAGGTAGCCGAGCCGCGCCCGCTCGCCGAAGCGGTCGGCCGGCTCGCCGAAGAGGCGCACGCTCCCGAGCGTCGGCCGCTCGAGCCCGAGCGCCAGCCGCAGCAGGGTCGTCTTGCCGCCGCCGTTCGGCCCCGCGATCGCGAGGAACTCGCCGGCCTCGACCCGGAGGTCGACCCTGCGCAGGACCGGGGGCCCGTGCGGGTAGGCGAACTCGACGCCGGAGAAGTCGACCGCTAGCGGCATCCGAGCGCGGCGCGCAGCTCCCGCAGGTTCCGGCGCATGAGGGTGAAGTAGGTGAACCCGTGCTCCTGCTCGCCGCTCGTCAACCCCTCGATCGGGTCGAGCACGGCCGCCCGGGCGCCGGCATCGTGTGCCACGGTCTCCGCCAGGCGGGGCGAGAACAGCGGCTCGAAGAAGACGGTCGAGACGTGCTCGCGGCGGACGAGCTCGATCAGCGCCTGCAGGCGCCGGGGGCTCGGCTCGTACTCGGGGTCGATGCCGCCGATCGAGACCTGGCGCAGGCGG
>DATIER010000295.1:0-7970 GCA_035455605.1 Gaiellaceae bacterium | reverse complement strand
CGTTCGAGACGCGAACCTCCAGCGTGTAGCCGCGCCGGCTGCGGCCGGCGGTCAGCTCGAAGAGCCGGTTCAGCAGCAGCGACGCGATCCCCTGCCGGCGGCGGTCCGGCGCGACGGCGACGTTCATCACGTGCCAGGCGTCGACGTAGCGGGAGATGATCAGGTAGCCGACGAGCGTGCGCGTCGCCGTCTCGAACGCGCCCAGGCAGAGCGACGACGGCTTGGCCAGCTCGCTCGCGAACATCGAGCGGGACCACGGCGTCGGGTACGAGCTGCGCTCGATCTCCTCGATCGCGTTCAGGTCGCGCAGCTCGAGGCGCCGGAGCTCGACCTCGGTCATCGCTGCCGCTCCGCGTCAGGCACGCGCAGGTAGAGCGGCTCGACCGCCTCGGCCGGGCCGAACTCGCGCGCGAGCTCGGCATGGAAACGCGCCCGCGGCAGGTGGCGCTCGTCGTCGTCGGGCGGCACCTCCGCGCCGCGCCCCTCGAGCACCGACCGGTAGCGCAGCGCGCCGTCGCCCACGCAGAGCGCGGCCCCGACGTCCTGGGGCGCGCAGACGACCGGCTCGCCGTCGCGAAGCGTGAAGACCTCGCGCCGGCCCGCGTCCACCACCGGCACCGCGCCGGGAGCGCCCGCCGCGAGCGCGTCGAGCGTCGAGACGCCTGCGACCGGCAGCTCGAGCGCGAACGCGAGCCCGCGCGCAGCCGCCAGCCCGAGCCGCAGGCCGGTGAAGCTCCCCGGGCCGGTGCCGACGACCACGCGGCTCAGCTCGGCGCGGGAGGCGCCGCTCTCGCGGAACAGCGCGTCGGCGTCCTCGAGCACCCGAACCGCCCGGGATGCGCGCTCGCCGAGCACCTCGCCGTCCCGTACGAGCGCCGCGGTCGCGACGCTCGTCGCCGTGTCAAACGCGAGTGTCAGCACCCCCGGGCAAGCGGTCGGTGAGCGACGGGTCCGAGCTGTGCAGCGAGATCAGCCTCCGAGCGTGGTCCACGTGCGACAAACGTACCTCGGCGCGCACCGGCGGGAGTGCACCGGCTGCGGCCTCGGGCCACTCGACGAAGCAGATCGCGTCGTGGAAGTACGGCTCGAGGTCGCCCCACTCCGCCGCCGAGAACCCCTGGAAGCGATAGAGGTCGAGGTGCGAGACGTCAGGGTCGTTCGGGTAGCGGTGGCCGACGGTGAAGGTCGGGCTCGTGACGGGAACGGTGATCCCGAGCCCGCGGCACGCACCGCGGACGAAGGTCGTCTTGCCGCTGCCGAGCTCGCCGCTGACCGTGACGACGTCTCCGGCGCGTAGCTCGCGCGCGAGGGCGGCCGCGACCGCTTCGGTCTCCGCCGGCGAGGCGGAGTCGACCTGCATGGACGCAGCCTAGAAAAGCCCGAGCTGAACCGTTGCGGCGGCCGCCGGCTCCGGCGCGACCGGCGTCAGCAGCGGCGCGGGCGGGGCGATCTCGCGTCCCATCAGCTCCGGGAGCCGCGCGAAGTCCTGCTCCAGCACGTTCAGCATCGCCGGCGTGTAGAGCGCCGCTGCCGGATGGTAGAGCGGGAAGAGCAGCACCCGGCTGCCGCCGAGCGTGACCTCCTGCTCGACGCCGTGGACGCGAGTGATCCCGGCGGGCTTGCCCGACAGCAGCTTGGTGGCGAAGTTGCCGAGCGTCGCCACGACCCGCGGGCGGATCAGCTCGATCTGACGGAAGAGATGGCCCTCGCAGGCCTGGATCTCGTCTGGCTGCGGGTCGCGATTGCCCGGCGGGCGGCACTTGAGCACGTTCGCGATGTAGACGTTCGAGCGCTCGAGCCCGATCCCGGCGAGCAGCTTGTCGAGCAGCTTGCCGGCCTGGCCGACGAACGGGTAGCCCTGCTTGTCCTCGTGGAAGCCCGGCGCCTCGCCAACGAACATCAGGTCGGCCTGCGGGTCGCCGGCGCCGAAGACGACCTGGGTGCGGCCCTGCGAGAGCCGGCAGTGCGTGCAGCCCGCGACCTGGCGGGCGAACGCCTCGAGCTCGGTCAGCGGGTGCTCAGTGGCCGCAGCCACACGATCCGCCGCAACAGCCGCCGCCACCCGAGGATCGGAAGCTGGGCTGCTCGGCGGTGCCGCCGCCGTGCATCGCGAAGACGGAGAGCTGGCGCTTGACGTTCGCGGAGCTGCAGTCCGGGCAGTCCGGCTCCTCGCTGTTCCGGACGAGCTCCTCGAAGTGCGACTCGCACTCCATGCAGACGTATTCGTAGATCGGCACCGTGTCAGCAGACCCTAGCAACGAGGTGCGTATGTTCGAGCCCGCATCGGACGTCACGCCCGTGGCAGGTCGAACCAGAAGGTCGAGCCCTCCCCGGGAGCCGAGCGGACGCCGATCGTGCCGCCCATCCGCTGCACGAGCTCGCGGCAGATGTAGAGCCCGAGCCCCGTTCCGCCGGGCATCGACCGGTGCTGCGGGTCGGCGCGGTAGAACTTCTCGAACACCGACTCCTGCTCGGCGGGCGGAATGCCCATGCCCTCGTCGGCGACCTCGACGCGCACGCCCGTCGCCGACGGCGCGGTCGTGACGACCACCTCGCCGCCGTCCGGGGAGTACTTGATCGCGTTGTCGATCAGGTTGACCAGCACCTGCTCGATCCGGTCGCGGTCGCCGAGCGCGGCGGCGCCGTCGCGGGAAAGCTCGGCGCTGAGCGACACCGTCCCCGGAAGCCGCTCCCGCATCGCCTCGACCGCGCCGCGCACGAGCTCCGCCACGTCCACGCGCTCGCTGTCGATGCGCAGGTCGCCGCGGTCGAGCCGGTTCGCGAGCAGCACCTCCTCCGTGATCTGCGTCAGCCGCGTGCCCTGCGCGCCGATCATCTCCAGCAGCTGCTGGCGCCGCTCCGGGCTCAGCTCGATGTCGTCGCGCAGCAGCGTCTTCGCTGCCCCGAACACCGCCGTCATCGGCGTGCGCAGCTCGTGCGAGACGGTGGCGATGAAGTCGCTCTTCGCCGCGTCGAGCCCGCGGTCGAACGTCAGGTCGCGGAACGTGTAGACGATGCCGCGGTCGATGCGGACGGCGACGAACGACAGCCAGAGCTCACGGCCGTCGACCTCGAGCGGCAGGGTGACCGGGCGGACCGCCTCCGCGCCCTCCGACACCGCGACCTCGGCGGCGACCACCGCCCAGCCGCCGAAGACGTCGGCGATGCTCCGGTCGAGCACCTCGTCGCGCCGGCGCCCGGTGACGAGCTCGGCCGCGCGGTTCCAGAAGCGGACCGTGCCGTCGTCGCGGACGTAGAGCACGCCGTCGCCGACCGCCTCGAGCACGCGCGCGGACTGCTCGTTGGCCGCCGCCGTCGCCTCCGCGGCGGCCCGCCGCGCCGCCTCCGCCTGCGCGCGCTCGTGCAGCCGCGCGTTCCGCACTGCTGCCGCCATCAGGCTGACGAGCCCTTCTGCCAGCTCGAGCTGCTCCTCGTCGTACGTGGCGCGCTCGTCCATCAGCTGCACCACGCCGACGGCCTTGCCCTCGAGCTTGATCGGCAGCATCAGCGCGGACTGCACGCCCGGCGCGCCTTCCTCCGGCACCTTGCGCATGCGTCCCTCGCGGTCGACGTCGTAGTAGACGCCGTCGGGGTTCTTCACCTGCTCCGGGACGTCGTTGACGAGCAGCGGCTCGCCGGTGACGATCACGCGGCTCTGCATGCCGCCGCCCTCGCGGTTGAGCGGCAGCGGGGGCAGGATCGCGGGATCGAGCCGGCCGCCGTCGACCCACGCGTAGTCGGCGGTGATCAGCTCCGTCTCGGGGTCGTGCGACGAGACGATCACGCCGTTGTGCGGCACCGCCTCGGCGAGCAGCTCGTGGAAACGTTCGTAGACGCGCTCCGGCTCGAGCGTCTCGTTCAGGTAGCGGGCTGCGGCGAGCAGCAGCTCGGCTTTGGTCGAACTCATCTCGGCCCCCCGGTGCCGGCCCACGTCTCCATCATGATGCCCTAGTCGTGTTCGAAAGTCTCGCCGAGCGCCTCGTGGGGCGGATCGTCACGCTCGAGGCACTCGGGCCCGAGCACGAGGACGGCCTCCGCTCGGCGGCCGCCGACGAGCGGGCCTGGCGCTGGATGTGGACTCGCGACGTCGACCTCTGGGTCGCGGACGCGCTGCGCCCACAGGACGACCGCCGACCGTTCGCGGTGACGCGAGGCGGCGAGGTCGTCGGCTCGACGAGCTACCTCGCACTTGCGCCCGAGCACCGCCGGCTCGAGATCGGGAACACGTGGCTGAACCCGGCCGCCTGGGGCACCGGCGCGAACACGGAGGCGAAGTACCTGCTGCTGCGGCACGCGTTCGAGGACGCGGGCGCGCTGCGGGTCGAGTTCAAGACGGACGCGAAGAACGAGCGGGCGCGGGCGGCGCTGGCCGCCCTCCCGGCGGAGTTCGAGGGCATTCACCGGCAGCACATGCTCGTCCGCGGCGGCGAGCGGCGCGACTCGGCGTGGTACGCGGTGATCGCCGAGGACTGGCCCGCGGTGCGCGCCGCACTCGAGGCGCGGCTCGCCGACTAGACTTCGCGGCGCCCGGTATCCGCTACGGAACTGGAGCAGTTCGATGATGAAGAGCGTCAACGTGATCGGTCGCGGCCGCGTCGGCTCCGCTCTGGCTGCCCGCCTCGAGGAGCGCGGCGTCGAGCTAAGCACGGAGGACGCCGAGCTGACGCTGCTCTGCGTGCCGGACACGGCCATTCGAGCCGTGGCCCGGGGACTGTCCCCGGGGCAGGGCTGGATCGGACATGTCTCCGGAGCGACGCCGCTCTCGGCGCTCGACCCGCACACGCGGCGCTTTTCGCTCCACCCGCTGCAGACGTTCACACGCTCGCGCGGGCCCGAGCAGCTCGACGGCGCGTGGGCCGCGGTCACGGCCGAAACGGACGAGGCCCGGGGACAGGCCCTCGAGCTGGCGCGGACGCTCGGGCTCGAGCCGTTCGAGCTCGACGACGCCGACCGCCCGCTCTACCACGCGGGCGCCGCGATGGCGTCGAACTTCCTGGTCACGCTGCACGACGCGGCCGCCGGATTGCTCGCGGCGGCGGGCGCGCCGCCCGAGGCGCTCGAGCCGCTGATGCGCCGGACGATCGACAACGACTTCGAGCTGACCGGCCCAATCGAGCGCGGGGACTGGGCGACGGTCGAGGCGCACCGCGAGGCGATCCGGCGCGCGCGGCCCGACCTCGAGCCGCTCTACGACGTGCTCGCGGAGGCGACGGCGCGGTGAAGATCGTCCGCACGGCCGCGGAGCTGCCGCGCGAAGGCCAGCTCGGCCTGGTGCCGACGATGGGCGCGTTCCACGACGGCCACCTGGCGCTCTTCCGCGCCGCACGCGCCGAGAACGAGGTCGTCGTCGCGAGCCTGTTCGTCAACCCGGCGCAGTTCGGCGCAGACGAGGACCTCACGCGCTACCCGCGCGACCAGGAGCGCGACGCCCGGTTGGCCGAGCAGGCAGGCGTCGACGTGCTCTACGTGCCGGAGGCGGACGAGATCTACCCGCCGGGATTCCAGACGTGGGTCGACGTCGAGCGGCTCGGCTCGATCCTCGAGGGCGTGCAGCGGCCCGGCCACTTCCGGGGCGTCGCGACCGTCTGCCTGAAGCTCTTCAACCTCGTCCGCCCCGCCCGCGCCTACTTCGGCCAGAAGGACGCGCAGCAGGTCGCGGTCGTCCGGCGGATGGTGCGCGACCTCGCCGTGCCGGTCGAGATCCGCGTCGTGCCGACGGTGCGCGACGAGGACGGGCTCGCGCTCAGCTCACGCAACGGCTACCTCTCGCCGGAGGAGCGCGAACGCGCCCGCGCCCTCCCTCGCGCCCTGGCCGCACACGACTCGAGCCTGCTCGACGGCCTCGAGGTGGACTACTTCGAGGAGGCCGACTTCGAGCCGCGTGTTCTGGCCGCCGCTGTCCGCGTGGGCGGCACGCGGCTGATCGACAACATCGTCCTGGAAGGAGATTCCCGGTGAGCAAGTACGCGTCCTGGACCCACGGCAAGCTGCCGCTGCCGGAGCTCGTCGAGCTGAAGCGCCGCGGGCAGAAGCTCGCGATGGTGACGGCGTACGACTTCCCGAGTGCCCGCATCGCCGACGAGGCCGGCGTCGAGCTCGTGCTCGTCGGCGACTCGGCCGGGATGGTCGTGCTCGGGAACGAGTCGACCGTCCCGATCACGACCGACGAGCTGCTGATGCTGACGCGCGCGGTCACGCGCGGAGCCAAGCGGCCGATCGTGGTCTCCGACATGCCGTTCGGCTCGTTCCAGGTCTCCGACGCCGCCGCCGTCGAGAACGCGGTCCGCTTCGTCAAGGAGGCGGGTGCCGACGCGGTCAAGCTCGAGGGCGCGGGGCCGACGCTGTCGCGCGTCCAGGCGATCGTCGGCGCGGGCGTACCGGTCATGGGCCACGTCGGGCTGACGCCGCAGTCGGCGACCATGCTGGGCGGCTTCAAGGCGCAGGGGCGCACCGCCGACAAGGCCGGGCGGCTGTACGAGGACGCACTCGCCCTCGAGGCGGCCGGGTGCTTCGCGATCGTGCTCGAAGCGGTTCCCGCGCCGGTGGCGGCGGCCGTGACCGGGGCGCTGACGGTTCCGACGATCGGGATCGGCGCCGGCGCCGGCTGCGACGGGCAGGTGCTCGTGTGGCACGACCTGCTCGGGCTCTACGAGGGCAAGGCGCCGCGCTTCGTCAAGCGCTACGCCGACCTCGCCGGCAAGGCGAGGCGGGCGCTCGAGGCCTACGTCGACGACGTCCGCGAGGGCCGCTTCCCGGAGGAGCAGCACACCTACACGATCCCCGCCGAGGAGCTAGAGGCGTTCGAAGCCTGGCTCGCGGCGCAGCACGATGCGCAGGCCCAGCACCAGTAGCACGAGCGACCAGACGGCGAACAGCAGCTCGGCGCCCAGGAAGGCGTCGTTGCCCGCCCCGTGGTCGGCGCCGCCGCTCCGGAAGACGTCGCTGCCGTAGACGGCGAGCCGCACCGGCCAGACCACGAGCAGCGAGAGCGCGACCGGCGCCGCCGCGAAGGCGAGCACGTGGCGCACCTGGCGGTAACTCGCGCCGCCGATCACGCGCGTGAGCGCGTAGAGGACGAGGCCTCCGAGGAAGTAGCCGAGCGCGCCGTAGAGGCTGCCGCCGACGAAGGCGATCACGGCGACGTTGAGCGCGTCGTTGGCGACGTCGTCCTGGAGGCGGCCGTACGTCGGCGTCCACAGCACCGAGGCGATCCCCGCCAGCATGATCAACGCGAGCACGGCCTCGCTGCGCACGCGGGCCGCCGTCTCGGAGTCGTCTCGGATGCCCTCGAACACCTCCCGCGGCCGGACGAGCACGGTGACGGCGCGCCTCAGCCAGACCCGCTCGTCGGCGGGCGCCGGTAGCGCGCGCACGCTCACGCGGCCGCCGGCTCGCGCGCGGGCAGGATCGCGCGCAGGAACTCGCCGGTGACCGAGCGGTCGACCGCAGCGACGTCCTCCGGCGTGCCCGTCGCGATCACCTCGCCTCCGGCCTCGCCGCCTTCCGGGCCGAGGTCGACGATCCAGTCGGCCTGCTTGATCACGTCGAGGTTGTGCTCGATGACGAGCACGGTGTTCCCGGCGTCGACGAGCCGCTGGAGGACGTCGAGGAGCTTCTCGATGTCGGCGAAGTGGAGGCCCGTCGTCGGCTCGTCGAGGATGTAGAGGGTCCGCCCGGTCGCCACCTTCGACAGCTCCGCCGCGAGCTTCACGCGCTGCGCCTCGCCGCCGGACAGCGTCGTCGCGGGCTGGCCGAGGTGGATGTAGCCGAGCCCGACGTCGTTCAGTGTCTGCAGCTTCGCCGCGATGTTCGACACCGGCCGGAAGAACTCGAGGGCCTCCTCGACGGTCATCTCGAGCACGTCGGAGATCGAGCGGCCCTTGTAGTGGATCTCGAGCGCCTCGCGGTTGTAGCGGGCGCCCTTGCAGACCTCGCAGGGGACGTAGACGTCCGGCAGGAACTGCATTTCG
>DATIER010000294.1:0-6672 GCA_035455605.1 Gaiellaceae bacterium | reverse complement strand
GTGCTCGTCCAGCTCGGCGCGCTGATCCTGCACTACCTGCTCGGCGACGACGTCTCCGCGCGAACGGTGCTGCTCGACGCGCTCCCGGCCAAGGTCTTTCTCAACCTGCTGCTGACGCTGCCGGTGTACGCGCTCGTCCGGCGGCTGCTCGCCGTCGGCGCGCCGGTCGAGACGGCGACGGAGGTGCGGCTCCTTGGCTAGCACCGGCGCCCGCGCCGGCCGCAACGGCTCCGGCCGCTTCCTGCCGCCCGACCCGCGGGTCGAGACGCCGTACCGCTTCACGCCGCAGCTCGCGCTGCGGATCGCGATCCTCGCCGGCGTCGCGCTGCTCGCCTTCGGCGTCCTCTTCTTCCGACTCTGGGCGCTGCAGGTGCTCTCCGGGCCGCAGTACCTGAAGGCGGCGCTCGACAACCAGCTGCGCTCGGTGCGGATCGAGGCGCCGCGCGGGCAGATCCTCGACGACAAGGGCCGGCCGCTCGTCACGAACACGCCGGGCACCGCGATCGAGATCCACCCCGCCGACCTGCCGAAGACGTGGGCCGCCGAACAGGCCGAGCTGCGGCGGCTCTCGAAGATCGTGCACGTGCCGGTGCTGCAGATGCTGCGCGGGATCGCCGAGCGCAAGGGCGACCCGGTCACGCCCGTCGTCGTGCGCGAGGACATCAAGCGCACGGCGCCGGTCAACTACCTGTACGAGCACGAGCAGGAGTTCCCGGGCGTCAGCGTGACAGACACCTACCTGCGCAGCTACCCGTCCGGCAACCTCGCCTCGCAGCTGCTCGGCTACGTGAACGAGATCTCCGCCCAGCAGCTGAAGACGCTGAAGCGGAAGGGCTACACCGCCGGCGACAAGATCGGCGAGTCCGGCGTCGAGGGCACGTACGACTACTACCTCCGCGGCCACGACGGGCTGGCGCAGCTCCGCGTCGACTCGCTCGGCCGGCCGCGCAGCCCGCTGGTGACGAAGCGCCAGCCACTGCAGGGCGAGTCGGTCAAGCTGACGCTCGACCTCGACCTCCAGCGCGCGGCGCAGAACGCGCTCATCTTCGGGATCGACCGCGCCCGCGCGAACCACCAGTGGCAGGCCGCCGCCGGCGCGATCGTCGCGATGGACCCGCAGACCGGGGCGATAAAGGCGATGGCTTCGTGGCCGACGTACAACCCCAACGTCTACACCGGCCGGGTCACGACGAAGCGGCTGGCGGGGGCCGGGCTGACGCCGGCGACCGCGAAGGCCAAGAACTTCCCGGGCCTCAACCGCGCGACGAGCGGCGTCTACCCCGCCGGCTCGACGTTCAAGCCGGTGACCGCGCTCGCCGCGCTCCAGACCCACATCCTCCCGTCGACCTCGACGAGCCTGGAGTGCATGGGGTCGTTCACGGTTCCGAACCCGTACGGGGGCCCGCCGCAGATCTTCCACAACGTCGACCCCGGCATCTACGAGGCGATGACGCTCCCGACCGCGCTCGCCGAGTCGTGCGACACCTGGTTCTACCAGCTCGGCTACGACTTCTACAACGCGCCGCCGAGCGCGGGCCACCCGCTGCAGGCGTGGGCGGCCAAGTTCGGCTTCGGCCGCAGGAGCGGCGTCGACGTCGGGCCGGAGTCGAGCGGCCTGCTGCCGACGCCGGAGTGGCGGAAGCGCACCTTCACGCCCAAGACCGACCCCCTCAACTGGCGCATCGACCAGAGCTGGAAGCCCGGCGACTCGATCCAGCTCGCGATCGGCCAGAAGGACCTGCTGGTAACGCCGCTGCAGATGGCTCGCTTTTACTCGCTGCTCGCCAACAACGGCAAGCTCGTCCGGCCCTACCTCGTGCAGGCCGCGCAGGAGGGTGGCGGCAACCCGCACTCGCCGCCGCGCGTCGTGAAGACGTTCGCGCCGACGGCACCGCAGCCGGTCGGGCTCGACCCCACGTACCTCGCCGCGGTGCAGGACGGCCTCTACCAGGCGACCCACAGCGGGGTCGGCACCTCGTCGATGGTGTTCGGCAACTTCCCGGTCCCGATCGCTGGCAAGACCGGCACCGCGCAGAAGGTCCCGAGCAGCAGCCAGTACGACCAGTCGTGGTGGTGCGGCTACGGCCCCTACGGCGAGAGCGCGCCGCCGCAGCTCGTCGTCTGCGCGCTGATCGAGAACGGCGGCTTCGGCGCCGACGCCGCGGCGCCGGCCGCGCTGAAGGTGTTCCAGCAGTTCTTCAAGCAGCGGCTCTCCGCGAGCACGCCCGCCGCGACGACCACGACCGGGACGACCGGATGATCGAGGCCGTCGACACCAGGGCTCGCGGCCTGCGCCCGCGCCGCGCCGAGGCGGCGGGAGCGGCCGCCGCGCTGCGGCGGCTCGACTGGTGGCTCGTGGGCGCCGTCGTCGCGCTGCTGGCGTACGGGCTCTGGGCGATCCGCGGCATCACCGCGCACGACATCACCGGCAACGCCGACTACTACGTGGTGCGCCAGGGCGTCTATGCGGCCGTGGGCGTCCTCGGCGCGGTCGCGCTGCTGTTCGTCGACCCGGAGGTCTACCGGCGGCACAAGCGCGGGCTGTTCCTCGGGACGGTCGGCGTGATGCTGCTGGTGCTGATGGTCGGCACCGTCTCGCGCGCCTCCAAGCGCTGGCTCGACATCGGCTTCTTCCGCTTCCAGCCGTCCGAGTTCGGGAAGCTGCTGTTCGTCCTCTTCCTGGCCGGCTTCCTGGCCGACCGCGCGAAGCGGCTGGGGGAGACGCGGACGGTCGTCGAGGCGATCGGCCTCGCGTGCGTCCCGATCCTGCTGGTCTTCGTCCAGCCCGACATCGGCACGGCGATGGTGTACGCGGCCGCGCTCGCGGCGGTGCTGTTCGTCGCCGGCGTGCGCTGGGCGCACCTCGCGGCGCTCGGGGCGGGACTGCTCGTCGTGATCCTGCTCGTGCTCTGGCTGCTCCCGGCGGCCGGAGTGCACGTGCTGAAGGGCTACCAGGCGCAGCGGCTCACCGGGTTCACGCACCCGAACACCGACCCGGCGGGCGCGACCTACAACGTCGCGCAGGCCCGGAACGCCGTCGGCGCCGGCGGCGTGCGCGGCCGCGGGATCGCGGGGGCGACCCAGACGAAGCTGAACTTCCTACCCGAGCACGCGACCGACTTCGCCTTCGCCTCGCTCGCCGAGCAGCGCGGCTTCGTCGGCGTCTCGGTTCTGCTGCTGCTCTACCTGCTCGTCGTCTGGCGCGGGCTGAAGGTGATCGCGATCGCGCGGGACGCGTTCTCGGCGATCGTGGCCGGCGGGATCGTGCTCGCGTTCCTGTTCCAGGTCTTCGTCAACGTGGGGATGAACATCGGCGTCGCACCCGTCACGGGCATCCCGCTGCCGTTCGTGTCGGTCGGCGGGTCGGCCCTGATCGCGAACCTGCTCGCGATCGGCGTGCTGCTCGCGATCCACGTCCGCGGCGCCGCGCGGCCCAAGGCCTACCGCTAGCCGGCTGCCTCGCAGCGCTCGGGCGACAAGCAGCTTCCCCCAGCCGAGTGAACTGCCCTAACCGAACTTGGCAACTCTTGGGTCGAAGGGGGCGCCGGGTGGCGCCGCTCCCGGGCGGAGCGACTTGACTAGCGCCGAGGCCCGCGACTGATCCTCCACGTTCTAGGCGAGCTGGCGACGTCGAATCGGCCCTTGTCCGGTGAGTGGGTGCACCCGTGGCCCTTGCTTGACACCGGCTCGCGCGTCGCGGGACGATGGCGCCGGGGTCTTCCATTCGATCCGATGGAGGTGCGGCATGAGGAAATCCTTTCCGCGGGCGGCAGCGGCGGTTTGCGCGCTGATGATTCTTCTTCCCGTGGCCGCCGCCTCGGCGGGGCCATACGCGACGACCTCGGTGAGCCAGGCGTCGAGTACAAGCCCGTTCGCGTCGTGCGACGTCTCTGCGTTCATGTTTCCGGGCGAGATCAACTGGGTGAACAGCGAGCTCGAGCCGTTCGTCGCGGTCAATCCGCAAGACCCTTCGAACATCATCGGCGTCTACCAGCAGGATCGGTTCAGCTTCGGCGGCGCGACTGGACTGGCTGCGTCCGTGAGCCACGACGGCGGGCTCACCTGGAGCACGACGTTCCCGCACTTCACGAGCTGCTCGGGCGGAACCGCTGCGAGCCAAACCGACTACCAGCGTGCGTCCGACCCGTGGGTCACCTTCTCGCCGGACGGCACCGCGTACTTCATCAGCCTGTCGTTCAGCTTCGTCGGTGACGCCACGCAAACGGGCAGCGGGATCCTGGTCAGCAAGTCGACCGACGGCGGCGACACCTGGGGCGCCCCGACGACGCTCTTGCGCAACATCGGCGACGCCGATGTTGCTCCGTACTTCTTCAACGACAAGGAGTCGATAACCGCCGATCCGTTCGACTCCAACTACGTCTACGCGATCTGGGACCGGCTGCGCAAGCCGGGCTCGTCCCAGACCCCGAGTGCGGAGAACTCGCTCGCCTTCCGCGGCGACACGCTCTTCGCCCGGACGACCGACGGCGGCACCACGTGGGAGCCGGCGCGGACGATTTACTCGAGCTCCAGCCTCACCGGCACGATCGGCAACGTGATCGCGGTGCTGCCGGACGGGACGCTCGTCGACGTCTTCGACAGGCTGCAGGGCTCGGGCAGCAACGAGCCGGGCTACGACACCATGGTGATGCGTTCGACCGACCATGGAGCGACTTGGTCTGACCCGATCGAGGTGGCACCCGACCGCTCCGTCGGCACGAGCGACCCGGACACCGGTGCGCGCATTCGCACCGGCTGCTTCCTGCCGCAGATCGCGGCCGACCTCAACCCCGGCAGCCCGGGCTACGGCAACCTCTACGTCACGTGGTGCGACAGCTTCGGCAGTACGAAGACGAACGGGAAGGTCCACAGCACGATGGTCTTCACGCAGTCGACAGACGGCGGCCTGACCTGGTCGCCACTCACGCGGATCGACAAGTCCGGGGATTCCCCGGCGTTCGTGCCATCTATTGCGGTGGCGAGCGACGGCACGGTCGGCGTCACGTACTACGACTTCCGCAACAACACACCGGCTCCCGGCCTGCCGACTGACCAGTGGTTCGTCCACTGCCATCCGACCACCGATTGCACCAGTCCGGCAAACTGGGCCGAGAGCCATGTATTCGGTCCGTTCAACCTTGAAAACGCAGCGACCGGTGGCGGTTACTTCCTCGGCGACTACGAGGGTATGACCGCGATCGGCACGAACTTCAGGCCGTTCTTCTCGGCGCCGACGGCGACCGATCCGGACAACACGTATTTGGCAACGATCGCTCCGCAACCCTAAGCGACCGTCCACGCGGGCCCGTCAGGCGTGCGCGTTGCGCGTGCGCCTTGCGGGTTCGCGCCGCTCAGGGGCAACTAACACCGAGGTGATGATCCCCGCGGCTGCGTTCTCGCGCTCAAGGGACATTCCCGCACGCTCGCCCAGGCAACGCCTCTCTCTGCTGGGGGTTCCTGCCGTCCACGACGCCTGCGCGAGACCTACGGCAGCTTCACCCTTTAGGGGTGGTGGTCTGGGCAGAACTCGAACTCGGACTGACCGCGCCTCAGGCCACTTCGGCCATCGCCGACCCGGAGGCGAGCGCAGCCGCGTCGAAGCCTTTCGCGATCAGCCATACCGCCAGAACCATTTCCTGCAGGGCCAACGGGGCGAACAAGATATTGGCCAGGGCGGAGTTGGGATCCCCCGTCCACAGGAGTGACAAGCTCGCGATGAGAAACAGCGGCGCCGCGACGAGGCCCCACAGCGACAGCCACCGAGGTACGAGCCTTGAGTGGAACAGCAGGTAGTACAACATCACGGCGCCGAGCGCGAAAACCGACTGAGCCAGCGCCAAGGCAAGATCTTGCGTCGTCTGCAAGACGGCGCCACTGGTCTGGAAGTGCGAAGCGGCGGGCGCTCCCGCTGCTGCGAACTCTCGACTCAGCGGGAGGAACGCCCAGGTGGCGAGTACGGCCACGAGGTACATGCCGCCTTCGGTGATCCTGGTGCCCACGTACCACAAAGCCAGCCCTTTCTTGACGCTCGTATCGGCTACCCGCTTCAAGACCGGGTAGAACATGAACGCCACACCGGCGGCGGCGACTGCCCCCACGAGGTTCAGCAGCGCCCACGTGATCAATTGGCTCTTGTGCGTCGCGGCGTTGGCGAGGATCCCCTCACCGTCGTCCAGAGCATTCCAAGGCAAGATGCTCGCTACCGGGAACACGGTCGCCATGATCCACAGTACGCCGACCCAGATCGCAGATTTCCGTGCCGTCGTCTTGTCAGCGAACCTCGGCGAAGGCGATATGAATCCGTCGTCGGTGGCAAACGGCCCGGCCGGAGTCTCATCGACTCGAACCGAGCGACGACCGACATGAGTGATGGCGCTGGCGTACACCCCGGGTGTGCGTGCCGTCTTCATCTGCAACCTCCTCTGTCGACGTCTCGCCCAACGCACCCGCGAGTTCACGCACTGCTGAGAGGGCTCGACCCAATGTTCCTACTCGTGCTTGTCGAGCGCCTCGGGGCGCATTCGCAAACGCGCTGCCTGGAACTACGCAATGCCGCGGCGCAGGCAACGTCACCGGGCTCAGGCGTCATTCCGGAACTCAATGTCATTCTCGCCGGGTGGCGGTGTCCGATTGCTGTCGCAGACTCGGGCGGCGGCGGCTGACTCGATTATC
>DATIER010000293.1:0-7424 GCA_035455605.1 Gaiellaceae bacterium | reverse complement strand
TGGGCGAACGGCGGCTTCGCCGCGAACGTCGCGCCGCGGAGCAAGTGGTCGCTGGCGGCCTTCGCGCTGGCCGTCGCCAAGCGCTACCCATGGATCCGGATGTGGGAGGTCTGGAACGAGCCGAACCTGACGAGGTTCCTGTTCCCCAACTCGCCGCGACTGTACGTCGCGCGGCTGCTGAACCCGACGTACGCGGTGCTCAAGAAGCACGCGCTCGCGAACCGGATCGCCGGCGGCGCGACGTCGCCGCGGCCGACGCCCACCGGCGTCTCGCCCGTCGTCTTCATGCGCGGGATGCACGCCGCGCACGCGCATCTCGACGCCTACTCGCACCACCCGTACCCGGTCACGCGCGGCGAGCGGCCCGACGGCTTCGCGCGCAACGTCTGCCGGTACTGCAAAGGCGTGCTCACGCTCGCGAACCTGCCGGTGCTGCTGAAGGAGGTGCGCAGGGACTTCGGCACGAAGCGGATCTGGCTGACCGAGTACGGCTACCAGACGAACCCGCCCGACCGCTTCGGCGTCGCGCCGTGGCTCCAGGCCAAGTACACGGCGGAGGCGGCGCTGCGGGCGAAGACCGCGCGGTTCGTCGACGTCCTGATCCACTTCATGGTCCGTGACGAGCCCCGGCTCGCGGGCTGGCAGAGCGGCTTCTTCACGAACGGAGGATCGGTGAAGCCGGCCTTCTACTCCTTCCAGCTGCCGATCGTCGTCTCGAGCCGGCGCGGGCTGCGCACGACGCTCTGGGGCCAGGTGCGGCCGGGCCACGGGCGCCGCCTCTACCGGCTGCAGCGACTTGCCGGCGGACGCTGGGTCTCGATCGGGCATCCGACGTACACGAACGTCTTCGGCTCGTACACGCGCGTCATCCGCGTCGGCAAGGGCACGCGGCTGCGGATCCTCTACTACCCGCGCGGCGCCTCGCCCGCCGACCGGATCTCCAGCCGGCTGATCGTGGTTCACTAGTCCCGATGAAGCTCGCGCTCGCGGCTGCGGTGGCGGTGGCGTTGCTCCTCCCCGCCGTCGCGGGCGCCTCGCCGTTCGTCCGCTACGGCATCCAGGACGACGCCTACCTGGCGAGCGGCCCGTCGCTCGAGCCGAGCCTGCAGACGCTCGACGAGCTCGGCGTCGGCCTCGTCCGCTACCTGGTCAACTGGCGCGAGATCGCGCCGAAGAAGCCGAGACATCCGGCAAATCCCGGCGACCCCGCCTACCGGTGGACGAGCACCGATGCGATCCTCGGCGCGCTGCACGCGCACGGCATCTCGGTGCTCGTCACGCTCTACCGCGCGCCCGCCTGGGCGAACGGCGGCAAGGGGTCGAACGTCGCGCCCACCGGCAAGTACGCGCTCGCCGACTTCGCGCTCGCGGTCGCCAAGCGCTACCCGTGGCTGCGGCTGTGGGAGATCTGGAACGAGCCGAACCTGCAGTCGTTCCTGAAGCCGAACTCGCCGCGGGTCTACGTCCAGCGGCTGCTCAACCCCGCGTACGCGGAGCTGCACGCGCTGAGCCGTGCGAACCGCGTCGCCGGCGGCGCGACCTCGCCGCGCTCGACGGCGACGGGGCTCTCGCCCGTGAGGTTCATGCGCGGCATGCGCGCGGCCCACGCACGCCTCGACGCGTACTCGCACCATCCGTACCCGGTCACGCGCGGCGAGCGGCCGTTCGGCTTCGCGCCGGGAGTCTGCCGCTACTGCACCGGCGTGCTCACGCTCGCGAACCTGCCGAAGCTCGTCGCCGAGGTGCGCCGCGACTTCGGGCCGAAGCGGATCTGGCTGACCGAGTACGGCTACAACACGAACCCGCCGAACCGGGCCGGCGTCACCTGGTCGCAGCAGGCGCAGTACCTGGCCGAGGCGGCGTGGCGCGTCCGCAGCACACCGTCGGTCGACGTCCTGATCCAGTTCATGCTCGAGGACGAGTCACGCTCGAACGGCTGGCAGACCGGGCTGATGTCGAGCACCGGGCTGCTCAAGCCGTCGTTCAACTCGTTCATGCTCCCGATCGTCGAGACGGCGAGGCGGGGAATGCGGACGACCATCTGGGGCCAGGTCCGCCCCGGCGTGCGGCGGCGGCTGTACCAGCTGCAGCGCCTGCTGCCGTCGGGCTGGACGCCGGTCGGCGGCGCAGGCGCCCTGACGGATGCGACCGGGTCGTACACGCGCGTCGTGTACGCGCCGCGGGGCACGCGCTTCCGCGTGGTCTCGCTCGAGACGGGCACCGCCAGCCGGTCGATCGTCGTCCACTAGCGCTCGTAGAGGCCCGGCGCGACCTGGCGCCACGGAGCTCTCGGCTCGACGCGCGCGCCCGCTCGCAGCTGGACGGCGACGAGCACCTCGCCGCCGCGGGTGAACGCGCAAACGTCCGGCCCGAGGTCGAGCGGCTCGTACGCGCCGGCGAACGCGTCGGCGCGCCGCGCGCGGAGCTCGAGCGCCTCGCGGGTCAGGCGCTGCTTCGGGTCGCCGCCGCTCGCGAGCAGGCGCTCGCGCAGCCGCCAGTCGACCGGCCGCCGGTTGTCGGGATCGACGAGCGTCAGCATCTCGAGCTCGTCGCCCTGGTAGACGTCCGGGACGCCGGGGCTCGTCAGCTTCAGCAGCAGCTGGCCGCGCGCGAGCTCGCGCCCGAGCGGCCGCACGCGCTCGACGAAGCGCTCGACCTCGCGGCTTCCGAGCAGCGCGCGGCCGAACTCCTGCACGCGCCGCTCGGCCTGCTCGTCCGGATCGGCCCAGCTCGAGGTGCGCTTGCCCTCGCGCAACGCCTTCTCGACGTAGGCGTCGAGGCGCTCCGGCTCGAGCGGCCACGCGCCGACGACGGTCTGGAGCACGTGGTACTCGTCCTCCCCCTCGACGGCGAGCGTGTGCACCAGCCGCTCCCACTCGTCCGGGAGCCACGTCAGCGCCGCGAGCCGCGCGCGCACGTCGGCCGAGCGCTTCGTGTCGTGGGTGAACGTCGTCAGCAGCGACCGCGGCGGCCGCTTTGCCTGGCGCTCGTGGAACGCCTCCAGGGAGAGGCCGAAGCGGCCGGGATCGCCGCCGACCTCGTTCAGCGCGAGCAGCCGGGAGTAACGGTAGAAGGCCGTGTCCTCGACGCCCTTGGCCATCACCGGGCCGGTCGTCTGCTGGAACCTGGTCACGAACTCCCCGTGGCCGGCCTCCTCGAGCAGCAGCACCCGCGCGAGCCGCTCGGCCAGGCCGGCCTGTGCGACCTCGGCGCGGTCGGCCGGCTCGACGCGGCCGTGCTCGGGCTCGACGTAGGTGCGATAGACGTGGAAGGACGCCAGCGCCTCCGCCAGCCCCGGCTCGTCGAGCAGCCGCCGCAGCCGCCCGAGCTCCGGCGCGAAGTCGCTGCGCGCCTGCTCCAGCTTCGCCTCGACGGCGACCTGCGCGAACGTCCGGTGCTCGCCGCCGACCTCCGCGTACAGCTCCGTCAGCGGCGCCTCGGCGGCGGGGTCGACGAACACCCCGAGCACGTCGTTCAGGAACTCGTAGCCCGTCGTTCCCTCGACCGGCCACGGCCGCAGCTCCTCGCCGGGCTCGAGGATCTTCTCGACCCAGACGTGCCCGAGGCCGCGGTCGCGCAACCGCTCCAAGTACTCGCGCGGGTTCGCAAGCCCGTCGACGTGGTCGACCCGCACGCCGTCGAGGCACCCGTCGCGCACGAGCTCGAGCACCTTCGCGTGCGTGAGCTGGAACACCTCCGGGTCCTCGACACGCACTCCGGCGAGGTCGTCGATCGTGAAGAAGCGCCTGTGCCGGCCGGTCTCGGGGTCGACGTCGAAGACCTTCGGCCGCTGCCGCTCGTCGGCCCAGAACGGGTTCGCCTCGTCCGCGGCCATGTGGTTCGGGACGATGTCGAGCACGACGCCCGGTGCCTCGCGGCAGAGCGCGCGGAGCTCGGCTTCGCCGCCGAGGTCGCTGCTGATCTCCCGCGGGTCGACGACGTCGTAGCCGTGCGTGGAGCCGGCGCGCGCCTGGAGCGAGGGCGAGAGGTAGAGGTGCGAGACGCCGAGCGCGCGCAGGTAGGGCACGAGCCGCCGGGCCCCGGCGAAGTCCAGGTCCGGCCCGAGCTGGAGCCGGTAGAGCGCCAGGAACGGATTCACCAGCCGCGCCGCAGGACGAGCAGCGAGCGCGACTCGACCTCGACGGGCTCGCGGGCGGCGAACGAGCGCTCGTCCGCGTGCGGGTCGGCGGTCGAGAGCTCGAGCTTCCAGCGCGCGCCGAAGCGCCTGGCCGGCAGCTGGAACGTCACGGGCTCGTGATGCGCGTTGAACAGCAGCAAGAACGACTCGTCGCCGATCGGCTCGCCGCGCGAGGTGGTCTCGTGCAGCTCGTCGCCGTTCAGGAACATCCCCAGCCAGCGCACCTCGCCGTTCTCCCAGTCGCGCCGCGTCATGCGCCGGCCGTCGGGCCGGAACCACCACACGTCCGGCAGCCCGGAGCCCGCGACGCTCGTCCCCTGCAGGAAGAACCGCCGCCGGAAGGCGGGATGGTGGCGGCGCATGTAGATCAGCCGGCGCGTGAACTCGAGCAGCTCGCGCTCGCCGTCGTCGAGCTCCCAGTCGAACCAGGAGAGCTCGTTGTCCTGGCACCAGCCGTTGTTGTTCCCGCTCTGCGTGCGGGCGAGCTCGTCGCCGCCGAGCAGCATCGGCACGCCCTGCGAGAGGAAGAGCGTCGCCAGGAAGTTGCGCATCTGCCGGCGGCGGAGGTCGAGCACCGCCGGGTCGTCGGTCGGGCCCTCGACGCCGCAGTTCCACGAGCGGTTGTCGTCGGTGCCGTCGCGGTTCTCCTCGAGGTTCGCCTCGTTGTGCTTCTCGTTGTACGAGACGAGGTCGTTCAGCGTGAAGCCGTCGTGGGCGGTGACGAAGTTGATCGACGCGACCGGCCGCCGGCCGTCCTCGGCGTACAGGTCGCTGGAGCCGGTGATCCGCCCGGCGAAGTCGCCGACGCCGTTCGTCGCGCCGCGCCAGAAGTCGCGCACCGTGTCGCGGTAGAGCCCGTTCCATTCCGTCCAGAGCACCGGGAAGTTGCCGACCTGGTAGCCGCCCGGGCCGACGTCCCAGGGCTCGGCGATCAGCTTCACCTGCGAGAGCACGGGGTCCTGGTGGATGACGTCGAAGAAGGCGGAGAGGCGGTCGACGTCCCAGAACTCGCGCGCCAGCGCCGCCGCCAGGTCGAAGCGGAAGCCGTCGACGTGGCACTCCATCGCCCAGTAGCGCAGCGAGTCCATGATCAGCCGCAGGACGCTCGGGTGCACCGGGTTGAGCGAGTTGCCGGTGCCGGTGAAGTCGACGTAGTAGCGCGGGTCGTCCGGCGAGAGCCGGTAGTACGAGGCGTTGTCGACGCCTTTGAAGGCGAGCATCGGCCCGAGGTGGTTGCCTTCGGCGGTGTGGTTGTAGACGACGTCGAGGATCACCTCGATGCCGGCGCGGTGGAGCGCCTTGACCATGCCCTTGAACTCGCGCACCTGCTCGCCGGCCATGCCGCTGGCCGAGTAGAGCGCGTGCGGCGCGAGGTAGCCGATCGAGCTGTAGCCCCAGTAGTTGGTCAGGCCGCGCTCGACGAGGAAGCTCTCGTCGGCGATGTGGTGCACCGGCAGCAGCTCGACCGCGGTCACGCCGAGGTCGCGCAGGTACTGGATCGCCTCGTCGCTCGCGAGGCCGGCGTAGGTGCCGCGCAGGTCGTCGCGCAGCGACGGGTAGCGCTCGGTGAAGCCCTTGACGTGCACCTCGTAGATGACGGTCTGCGTCCAGGGCGTGCCCGGCGGGCGGTCGTCCTCCCAGTCGAAGGCCGGGTCGACGACGACGCACCTCGGGACGGCGGGGGCGCTGTCCTGTCCGTCCGCGCGCAGGTCGGCGTCGTCGCTCCCGTCCATCACGTACGGGAAGACGTGCGCCGCCGACCAGTCGACGATCCCGTCGATCGCCTTGGCGTACGGGTCGATCAGCAGCTTGGCGGCGTTGAAGCGATGCCCCTCCTCCGGCCGGTAGTGGCCGTGGACGCGGTAGCCGTAGCGCTGGCCGGGCCCCACCCCGGGCAGGTAGCCGTGCCAGTTGAAGGCCGAGCGCTCGGGCAGCGACACGCGCTCCTCCGAGCCCTCGCCGTCGAAGAGGCAGAGCTCGACGTGCTCCGAGTGCTCGCTGAAGAGCGAGAAGTTCGTCCCCTCGCCGTCCCAGGTCGCGCCGAGGGGGAACGGCGCGCCCGGCCAGACCTCCCTCACGTGCGCAGCTCGACGGTCGCGTTCGCGAAGTCGGCGTGCAGCTCCGCCCGGCCGCGCCGGACGGTCAGTGTGCGCGCCTGCTCGTCGGCCTCGACCTCGACCTCGCGCGGCAGCTCCCCTCGCAGCGAGAGCAGCCGTCGGTAGAGCGCCCGCAGCTCCTCGTCGCCGTTCGCGCGATCGAGCTTCGAGCGCTCGAACGTGGCGGGATCCTGCGGGTCGGGCACGTCCTCGCCGGCGAAGGCCGCGAACCGCTCGAACTCGCGCCTGCGCCCCTCGCGCGTCGCCTCCGCGATCGCCGGGTCGACGTGGTCGGTGAAGAACTGGAACGGCCGCTGCTCGCCGTACTCCTCCCCCATGAAGAGGAGCGGCGTCTGCGGCGCGAAGAGCACGCAGGCGGCGGCGACGCGCAGCAGCTCGCGCGGGAGCCGGTCGCCGAGCGCACGGTTGCCGACCTGGTCGTGGTTCTGGTCGCAGATCACGAGCCGCTCCGCCGGCTCCCGCTCGTACTCGCGCTGCAGGCCCGCGAGCGAGCCGTGGTGCTCGTAGTAGCCGTCGCGCTCGCCGGTGAGCAGGACGTGCAGCTCGTGGTGGAAGCGGTCGGCCCATTGCGCGTCGTGGTCCCACTCCTCGATCGGCCGGTAGTCGTCCGGCTCCATCTCGGAGATCACGAGCGCCCGCGGGTTCTCGGCCTTGACGCGCTCGGCCAGCTCGGCGAGCACGTGCCGCGGCGAGTCGTCGAAGACCGCGTGCACCGCGTCGAGCCGGAGACCGTCGACGTGGTAGTCGCGCACCCACAGGCACGCGTTCTGGATCGCCCACTCGCGCACGCCGCGCTGCGAGTAGTCGATCGCCTCGCCCCAGAAGGTCTCGTGCCGGTCGGTGAAGTACGGCCCGAAGGCGGCGATCGCCTCGGAGCCGGGGCCGACATGGTTGTAGACGACGTCGAGGATCACGCCGAGGCCCGCGGCGTGGGCGGCGTCGACCAGGCGCGCGAGCCGCGCTGGGCCGCCGTACGCCGGATGCGGCGCGTAGGTGTAGAGCCCGTCGTAGCCCCAGCCGCGCTCGCCCGGGAAGGTCGCGACCGGCATCAGCTCGATCGCGGTCACGCCGAGCTCCCGCAGGCCGTCGAGGTACGGGATCACGCCGTCGAACGTGCCCTCGTCGCTGAAGGTGCCGACGTGCAGCTCGTAGATCACGAGCTCCTCGAG
>DATIER010000292.1:0-8124 GCA_035455605.1 Gaiellaceae bacterium | reverse complement strand
CCGCCTGCTCTACCTCGACACCTTCGGCTCGCGCTACGGCAGCGGCTGGCGACGCGAGAACGCGTTCCTGCCGCATCGCCCGACGGGCGTCTTCTGCGCCGGTTTCTACCCACACGGAAGGCGCCCGCCGGGGAACGGATCTCAGTACCGCGTGACCATGATCGGCCCCGGCGTCACGCCGGACGTCCAGTCGACGGTCGCGGGCCTGCACGACTACCGCCGCGGCAACGCGGCGGACGCCGCCTACGAGCGCCAGCAGAACGCCGTCCTCGACCGCCTCGCCGCCGGCGGCCGCTGGTGCCATCACCACTGAGCCGCGGCCCGGTAGCCTCGAGCCCTCGGCACAACCGACCCAAGGGAGGACGATGGCAGTCGAACGGCGAGCGCACGCTACGTGGGAAGGCGACCTCCGCAGCGGCAATGGCAGCTTCGACCTGACGAGCAGCGGCACGATCACCGGCCAGGCCGTGACCTTCGCGTCGCGCTTCGAGCCCGAGGCCGGCGGCAAGACGAGCCCCGAGGAGCTGATCGCGGCGGCGCATGCGACGTGCGTCTCGATGGCGCTCGCCAACGGGCTCGCGCAGGCGGGACACCCGCCGACCCGCCTCGAGGCGGACGCCGTCGCGACGCTCGACCAGACGGATGCCGGCTTCCGGATCACGAAGATGCACCTGACGGTGCGCGGCGAGGTCGACGGGATCGACGACGGCGAGTTCCAGCAGGCGGCGCAGACCGCCAAGGAGGGCTGTCCGGTCTCGAACGCGCTCGGCGGCGTCGAGATCTCGCTCGACGCATCGCTCGCGTAGCGGGTCAGTCCGCGCCGCGCAAGATCCGGTTCGCCATGAACTCCCCGAAGTCGCCGCCCAGGCGGCGGTAGGCCTCGGCCGCGCGCTGCACGTCGTACTCGGTGCGCCGGAACGCGAAGTCGCCGTCGAAGGTCGCCCACGCCGCACGGGTGTCGCCGTCGAGCGGCATCCCGACGCTGCCGGGATTGAGCAGCTCGGTGCCGTCCGGCCCGGCCCGGCGGAACTGCCGATGGCTGTGGCCGAAGACCACGAGCCGGTCGTGCACGCCGGCCAGCAGCCGCTCCTCGCCCGGCTCAGGCTCGGGCGCGAAGCTCTCGACGTCCGAAAGCGGCGATCCGTGGACGAACAGCACGCCGTCGACCTCGACCCGCTCGCGCAGGCCGTAGAGCCGGTCGACCACGTCCGTCGGCAGCCCCCCGGCGAAGAGCGCGTACGACTCCATCACCTCGGGTCGGTCCTCGGGAGGCTCGCGCAGCCAGCGCTCGCCGTTCCCGCGGATCCACGTCGCGCTCGGCAGCTGCTTCAGCCGCTCGAGCGTCTCCAGCGGCCAGGGGCTCGGCGTGCCGTAGTCGCCGCCGAGCAGCCAGCGGTCGACGCCCCCGGCGTCCGCCTCCGCGAGCACCCGCTCCAGCGCCGGGAGGTTGCCGTGGATGTCGTAGAGGACGCCGAGCACGCCCGGCTAGTCTGACGGCGATGCGGCTGCACGTGCACGAGTGGGGCGACGCGGCGGCGCCGCCGGTCGTGTGCGTCCACGGCGTTTCGGCGCACGGAAGGCGCTTCCGCAAGCTGGCGGAGGAGCGGTTGGCGGCGCGCTTTCGCGTCGTCGCGCCCGACCTGCGCGGACATGCGCTTTCGGAGTGGGAGCCGCCGTGGAACCTCGAGACGCACCTGGACGACCTGCTCGAGACCGCTGACGACCTCGGCCTCGGGCCGTGCCCCTGGCTGGGTCACAGCTTCGGCGGCCGCCTGGTGCTGGAGCTGGCGGCGCGCGACCCGGCGCGGCTGACGGCGGCCGCGCTGCTCGACCCCGCGATCCAGATCCTCCCGCACGTCGGCCTCGACTTCGCGCAGGAGTCGGCGAAGGATCACGCGTTCACGTCGATCGACGAAGCCGTCGACGCACGGCTCGCGAGCGGCGCGCCGACGCCCCGCGCATTCGTCGAGGAGGAGGCTCACGCCCACCTCGTACCGTCCTCCGACGGCCGACTGCGGTGGCAGTACGCCCGGGCCGCGGTGGCGGCGATGTACGGCGAGATCTGCCGCGAGCCGCCCCCGCCGACCGTGCTCGCGGGCATCCCCGCGCTGCTCGTCCACGCGGAGCAGTTCGGGCTCGTGCGTGAGGAGCAGCTCGAGGAGTACGCGCGCGAGCTCGCCGAGATCGAGATCGTCGCCGTGCCCGGTGGGCACATGGTCTACTGGGACGCCTACGAGGAGACGGCGGACGCGGTGGAGACGTTCCTCATTCGTCACAGCTCCGTTTCACACGCGTGAGCTCTTCGCCGATACGCTGACTGTAGGGGGACGCACGAGGGGGACCCCGGGGGCAAAGTTCTCGCGCGTGTCACAGAATGCGGGCGCCGAGCGCGCTCGCGACCAGCTCGACGGCCAGCTTCGCGGTCTCGTTCTCGCGGTCGAGGATCGGGTTCACCTCGACCACCTCGAGCGAGCTGAGGACGTTTGCCTCGGCGACCAGCTCCAGCGCGAGGTGCGCCTCACGGTACGACAGGCCGCCGCGCACCGGCGTGCCGACTCCCGGCGCGACGTCCGGGTCGAGCACGTCCATGTCGAGGCTGACGTGGACGAAGCCGCCGCCGGCGACGTGCGCCAGCGCCTCGCGCATCGCCGCCTCGACCCCGCCGCGGTCGAGGTCGCTCATCGTGAAGACACAGGCGTCGAGCCCCGCCAGCAGCTCCCGCTCGCCCGGGTCGAGCGAGCGCACGCCGACCAGGGCGACCCGCTCGACGGCCGGGAGGGGGAACGCGTCGCTCGCGAACTCGTGCCCGGCGAGCCCGAGCGCGGCGGCGAGCGGCATGCCGTGGACGTTTCCGCTCGGCGACGTCTCGGGACGGTTCAGGTCGCCGTGGGCGTCGAGCCAGAGCACCCCGCCCTGGCCGCGGGCGCGGGCGATCCCGCCGAGCGTCCCGAGCGCGACGGAGTGGTCGCCGCCGAGCACGAGCGGCAGGTACTCCTCGTTCACCGCGCGCGCGACGAGCGCTGCGATCCGCTCGCAGGTCGCCTTGATCTGCGGCAGGTAGCGAACGCGCTCGTCGACGACCTCCGTCGCCTCGGCGACTGCGGTCTCGACGTCGCCCCAGTCCTCGACGCGCCGCCCCAGCTGCGCGAGCTGCTCGTCGAGGCCCGCGTAGCGGATCGCGGACGGGCC
The DNA here is from genome assembly GCA_035455605.1 of Gaiellaceae bacterium. Lineage (GTDB taxonomy): Bacteria > Actinomycetota > Thermoleophilia > Gaiellales > Gaiellaceae > AC-32. Next base: position 4,935 of record DATIER010000292.1, on the reverse strand, counting down.
CATGTCGACCCCCCGGCGGCCGGCGCCCAGGTCGAGGCCCGCACCGATCACCGCGACCGGCTGCTGCGTCTCTTGAGCCCGCACCGCGGCAAGGCTAGCGTTGTCTGTCATGAATCTCCCGCCGTCGGACGATTCCCGCATTCGCGTGCTCATCGCCGACGACGATCGGCCGTTTCTGGAGTCGCTGCGGGAGCTGATCGACCGGCAGCCCGAGCTGACGGTGATCGGCGCCGCCGCAGACGGCCTCGAGGCGATCGAGCTGACCGACCAGCTCGACCCGGACGCGGTCGTGCTCGACCTGCACATGCCGCTGCTGGACGGAGTCAGCGCTGCCTCCCGCCTGCGGCGTGACCACCCGCATCTCTGCCTGATCGCGCTGACGGGGGACGACGCACCCGAGCTGCATCGCGCCGTGCGCGAGGCCGGGGCCGACGAGGTGCTGGTCAAGAGCCAGCTCGTCGAGGGCCTGCTCGAGCGGCTCGCCCGCGTGCGTCCGCTCGCCGACTAGCGCGTCCGGGAAGTGGCGAGGGCCGGGATCGAACCGGCGACACCACGGTTTTCAGCCGTGTGCTCTACCAACTGAGCTACCTCGCCGCGGGCGCCTAGTGTAGCCACGGAGCCGCCGAAAAAAGGACGTCCGGGCCGGTGCAACCGCGCCGCGAACGTCCTCGTGTCAGAGAGCCTAGAGCCGATCGCGCTTGCGGGCAAGCAGCGCGGTCGCGGCGCCGGCCTCGAAGTCCGCAAACTGCGCGAATCCGCGGGCGCCGAGCTCCCGGCGCAAGCGCTCGGGCGGGACCCAAATCGGCGTCTGCGAGCCGGACGAGAACGAGAAGACAACGTGGCTGCCGGACGCCGCGACGCGGGCGAGCTCGTCGAAGAACGGAATCGCGTTCGCCAGCACGACGAGGTCGAACGCGCCGTCCGGAAAGGGCAGCCGCTCTGCGTCGCCGGCCCGGAACGAGACACGGCCGGCGAGCTCCGGCGGCGTCTCGGCCTGCGCCTGCTCGACCATGCGCTCGGCGAGATCGAGGCCGACGACCTCCGCTTCCGGAAAGCGGCGCGCGACGGCGAACGCGGCGAGCCCGGTGCCGGTGCCGAGGTCGAGCACGTGCCGGGGCGGCCCCGGCAGCGCCTCCAGGGCCGCCTCGAGGGCGGCGAACGCCTCCGGCCGTCGCAGGTCGGCCCAGCTCGGCGCCAGGCGGTCGAACTGTGCCCGCAACGGCCGGCGGAAGAGCCGCCACAACCGCGGTCTCGCGACGACGGCATTCGTGGCCAGGCGGGCGAACCGCCGACCGGCGCCGGCCTCGAGCGCGCGCATGTTCACGGCGTCCGCAGGTGGATGCGTACGTCCTGGTTCGGCGAGGCGCCGAACAGGTCGGCCGCTCTCCCCCCGCTGATCGCGATCGCGATGTTCCCGTAGGAGTCCTCGTACAGGATGATGTCGCCACGCCGAGCGTCGGCGAACGTCCTGGCGGCGATTGCGAAGTAGCGGTCGAGTGCCAGCTCCAGCTCGACGGTCACCCCGGGGAGCACTCCCGCCTCTTCAAGATGATGTCGCTTGAGGTTGAGCTGGATGTTCCCGAAGTGGTCGATGTAGAGGACTGCGGCGCGGATCCGGTTCTGCCCGACCTCCGGCCTCGGCACGTCGAGCCGCACGAGCGCCCCGGGGTCGATCGGCGGCCCGAGCTCGCCGAGCGGCACGCCGAGCGACAGGTGCGCGGCGGCCGGCGAGAAGAGGTCGCGACCGTGGAACGTCCGGGAAACGCTGTCAAGGGCGTACTCGGGGTTCGCGAGCTCGTGAGCCTCGGCGACTCCGCCGAGCGACTCGGCTGCCGGCAGGAGCAGGCCGTTGTCGGGGCCGACCAGGAAGCGGCCGTCGCCGGTGCCCAGCGCGAGCGGCCGCCGGTGGCTGCCGACGCCCGGGTCGACGACCGCGAGATGCACACCCTCGGGCATGTACGGGAGCGTGTTGCAGAGGACGAGCGCGCCCTGCAGGACCTGCTGCGGCGGAATGCCGTGGGTGATGTCGATCACCTCGGCCTCGGGGGCGATGCGCTTGATCACGCCGTGGCACGTGCCCACGAAGTCGTCCTGCAGGCCGAAGTCGGACAGGAAGGTGATGACCACGGCCGGGAGCCTAAAGCGAGACGGCGCGCACGGCGTCGACGAGGCCGTCGAGGTCGTGCGTCTTCGCCTCTGCCACGACCTCGAGGCCCGCCGCGCGCGCCGCGCGGGTCGTCTCCGGTCCGATCGAGACCGCCGGGAGAGCGAGGTCGAGAGCGGCGAGCGCCTCCGCGGCCGAGCCCGAGGCGAGCACGGCCAGATCGCCCTCTGGCGGTGGGTCCGGGTGGAGTGTGCGCGTCCGGTAGAGCGGCACGAAGTCGGCTCCGAGCTCGCCGACGAGCAGCGGCCGCGCGCGCTCGGCGCCGGCGAACAGCACGCGGCCCGGCGGACGCGGGAACTCGGCCACCAGGCCTTCCTGGGTCGATATGCGAGCGACGAGCGCGGCCTCGCTGCCGGCGTCGCGAAGCGCGGCCGCCGTACCCGGCCCGATCGCAGCGATTCGCGGCAGCTCCCCGTGCGCACGACGGAGCAGCTCGCGGGCGCCGTAGCCGCTCGTCACGACGACCCAGTCGTACCCGCCGACGTCGACGTGCTCCGGCCCGACCGGCTCGAGCTCGATCAGCGGGCACCGCACGACCTCGTGGCCGAGAGCCTCGATGCGCGAGGCGAGCGGCTCGAGCTGCTCTCGTGCCCGCGTCACGATCACGCGCAGCCGCTTCGGGGCGGGACCCATCCCTAACCCCCTCCCACCCGGGGATGCCTCACGGTACCGGCGAAAGGCGCACGGGTCTGTGACCGGGCCGTGCCGGAAGTGTCACTTCTCGGCCACAGCCCCGAGCTCGGCGGCCAGCGCTGCTGGATCGTCGCCCTGACGCCGTTCGAGCCACGAGCCGTCCTCGGCCGCGACGAGCGCCGTCAGCACCTCGCCGTCGTGGTGCGCGGCGACCGGCGCCAGGCACCCGCCGCCGATCGCGAAGACGACCGCACGCTCCGCCTCGACCCGCCGCCGCGTCTCCGCGTCGTCCGCGCCTGCGACCAGCTCCTCCTCACCCTCCCGCACCTGCAGCGCCAGCGCCCCCTGCCCGGCCTCCGGGAGCACCTCCTCGGGCGAGAACCGCCGGCCGACCTCCGCGCCGAGCCCGAGCCGGTCGAGCCCGCACGCGGCCAGCACGATCGCGTCGAGCCCGCGCTCGCCGCGCTTGCGCAGCCGCGTGTCGATGTTCCCACGCAGCGGCTCGATCGAGAGCGTCGGCTCCAGGGCGAGCAGCTGGGCACGCCGCCGCACGGAGGCCGTGCCGACCCGCATCCCCGGCCGCAGCCCGTCCGCGCCGCAGAGCGCGTCGCGCGGATCCTCCCGCTCCAGATACGCGCCGACCACCAGCCCGGCCGCGTCGGTCGAGGTCATGTCCTTCGCGGAGTGCACGGCGACGTCGATTCGCCCCGCGAGCAGCGCCTCCTCGATCTCCTTCACGAACACCCCACGCGTGCCGATCTCGCCGAACGGCTTCGAGCGGTCGCGGTCGCCGGCCGTCGTGATCGGGACGAGCGCGATCTCCACGCCGGGCCGCCGCAGCCGCTCCGCCGCGAGCTCCGCCTGCGTCAGCGCGAGGCGCGAGCCGCGCGACCCGACCCTAAGCAGCATCCCGCTCGCGGCGCTGCCGGGCCAGCTCGACGAGCTCCGAGACCTCGCGCGAGAGCCGCGACAGCTTCGACGCGATGATCCCGACCCAGCCGAGCACTGCGACGAACACGACCAGGTACGCGGCCGCGACGTACTTCTCGCCGCTACTCACGGGCGCGGCTCACGCGATGGCTCACGTCCCGAGCAGTTCCCGCAGCTCGCGCAGGCGCGCGTCGAGCCGCTTGCCGGCCAGCTCGACCCGGTACATCGTCCCGGCGAGGAGCAGCAGCCCGAACCAGGACACGCAGAACGTCGCGAACATCGCGGTCGACATCTGCGGCCCGTGGCTCGTGAAGACGGTCGGGTGGATGAAGTCGTTGGCGAGCCGGATCGAGAGCCACGAGACCGGGATCAGCACGACGCCGAACAGCGCGTAGACGGCGCACATGTTCGCGCGCGCCGGCCCCGGCTCGACCGAGTAGCGGAGCATGAAGTAGGCGGAGTAGAAGAGGAACAGGATCAGGAAGGTCACGAGCTGGTTCGAGCTCCACGTCCACCAGATCCCCCACGAGGTGCGCGCCCAGATCGAGCCGGTGACGAGGGTGAGCGCGCCGAAGATCACGCCCTGGTGGATCGCCGCGTAGCTCTCGAGGTCGGCGTTCGGCGCGCGCGTGCGAAGGTGCGAGAGCGCCTTCCACGCGCCCCAGCCGAAGCACGCGTACGAGGTCAGCGCGAGCGGGACGTGGATGTAGAAGATCTTCTGCGTCAGCCCCTGGTCGGCGTCGATCGGCGCGTAGAAGAAGATCAGCGCGAGCGCGCCGCCGACCACGCCGACGGTGGTCCAGGCAAGCGCGGGCAGCGGGATGTCGCGGAGACGGGCGGGCACCGGAGACCGCGGCAATCATCGCAGAACGACGAGGGTCCACGGCTAGACTCGGCGGCGTGGCCGACCTCGGGCGCGCCGCTCTCTTCGTCGCCTTCGGGCTCGCGGTGTTCGCGGCCGCCGGCGGCGGCTTCGCCGCGTGGCAGGGGCGCCGCCGGCTGCACGAGTCGAGCCGCCGTGCGCTCGTGGGCGCGTTCGCCGCCACCGCCGTCGCCGCGGGCGTCCTGCTCCACGCGCTGCAGGCTCGCGACTTCAGCTACGTCTACGTGGCCGACCACTCGGCGCGCAAGCTCCCGTTCCCGTACTCGGTCAGCGCGTTCTGGGGCGGCCAGGAAGGCTCGCTCCTGCTCTGGCTGTTCGTGCTCAC
>DATIER010000291.1:0-6173 GCA_035455605.1 Gaiellaceae bacterium | reverse complement strand
GGCACCGAGCCGAACGTGACGTGCGTCGCCGCCAGCTCGAGCACCGGCTTCGTCGCGCCCTGCGCGTACACGCCGAGCCGCAGCGGAACCGGCCGCGTGGCCGCCCAGGCGAGCTCGGCCGCGCCGAGCAGGCCGCCGTCGTGCTTCGGCGAGACGCGGACGCTGTAGGCCGGCTGGCCGGCGACGTTCGTCGGGCGCGCGGCGCTGACGTCGGCGTGGCCGCGCGCCTGCGCGAGGAAGCTCGCGATCATGCTCACCGACGGGAGCGCGCCGCCCTTGTCGGCGCCGCCCGGGTGCTGCGGCAGCGTCGCGCGGTAGACCGTGTTCGAGGACGCGTCGAAGATCGTGACGTGCTGCCGGTCCCACACCACCTGCGCGTCGCCGGCGTCCGACTGGAGCTCGATCCGGCCGCGACCGTCGGCCGTCGCCCAGAGCCGGCCCGACGCGCCCGACATGAGCGCGGAGCCGACCGGCCCGCCGAGGGCGCCGGACGGGAAGAGGTTGTTCGTGAACGTGATGCGGGCGGTGACGCCCGCCGGCGCCGCGGCCGCAGCGGAGTCGTGGAGCGCCCGGGCGAGCGGCTTCGGCGCAGGGGTCGGGCCGTTGCCGCGGCCGGCCGCCACGGCGACGGCCGCCAGCCCGGCCGCCGCCACGGCGACGAGCAGCGCGAGCGCGACGAGGCGCGTCGTGGAGAGCGTGCGAAAGAGCTTCATGCCTCGGTTGTACCGGCGTTCTCTGAGACATCTCTGAGAGCGGGCAGCTCGATCGTGAACCGCGCGCCGTTCGCGTAGGCGCGGCCGCCGTGGCGCTCGGCCGTCGCCCGCACGATCGCCAGCCCGAGCCCCGAGCCGGGCTCCGCGCCGTCGCCGCGCCAGAAGCGGCCGAACGCGCGCTCGGCGTCGGCCGGCGCGAGGCCCCGGCCCTCGTCGGCGACCGTCAGCCTCGCCTGGCCGTTCTCCTGCTCGACCGCGACCTCGATCGACCCGCCGGGCGGGCCGTACAGCGCCGCGTTGCGGATCAGGTTCGCGAGCGCGCGCTCGAGCGCTGCCCGGTCGCCCTGGACGAGCACCGGGCCGTCGGCCACGGCGCGGACGCGGCCGCCGGACACGGCGCGCGCCAGCTCGTCGAGCCGCACCGTCTCGCTCGGGCGCCCGGCCGCTTCCTCGCGCGAGAGCGCGAGCAGGTCGTCCGCGAGCCGTGCGACGCGGCGGGTGTCGGCGACGACCTCCGCCAGCACCTCGTCGTCCGGCCCGTGCCGCGCGAGGTAGTCGACGTTCCCGAGCAGCGCCGTGAGCGGCGTGCGGAGCTCGTGCGAGGCGTCGGCGAGGAAGCGCCGCTCGGCCTCGCCTGCGCGCTCGAGGCTCGCGAGCATCCCGTTCAGCGTCTCCGCGAGCTCCCCCACCTCGTCGCGTGCGGCCGGCTCGGGCAGCCGCCGCCGCGCGTCCCCCGTGCGCTCGATCTCGGCGGCCGCGCCGGCGAGCTGCCGAAGCGGCCGCAGGGCGCGGCCCATCAGCACCGCGACGGCCGCCGCGCCGAGCAGTGCGGCTACGAGGCCCGCGCCGACCACGAACAGGTGGAGACTCGCGAGCGTCTCCTCGAGGTCGTGCGTCGAGGCGGCAACGACCACCGCCCCACCGCCCGCAGGCCCGCCGACGTCCGCCAGCGGCGCCGTGTACACGCGGAGCTGCTGGCCGCCGCTCTCGGCGTCGGCGAACCCGGAGCGGTTCTCGGCGATGGCGCGGTGGACGAGGCCCGCCGCCGGGAGCAGGCGCCCGCCGAGCGAGAGCGAGCGCGCCACGAGCCGTCCGTGGCGGTCGAGCACCTCGACCGAGAGGTCGGTCCCGCCGACCGGCGAGTCGAGCGAGCCGGGCGTCGTCAGCACGGCGGGCGCGGAGGCGGCGAGCTGCGAGACCTCCACGGCGCGGCGGCGGAGCACGTGGTCGAGCGAGTGGTGCAGGTGCCGCGAGAGGAGAAGGTCGATGCCCACGCCCGCGAGCGCGACCGCGAGCAGGATCGCGGCCGCCGCGGCGGCGACCGAGCGGATCCGGATCGAGTGCCGGCTCACCGGATGACGAAGCCGATGCCGCGCACGGTCTCGATCAGCCCGGGCTCCCCGAGCTTCGCGCGCAGGTACGAGACGTAGCGGTCGACCGAGTTCCAGCCGACGGCGCCCCGCCCGCCCCAGACGCGCTCGACCGCCAGCTCGCGCGTCACCACCTGGCCACGGTTGCGCAGCAGCAGCTCGAGCAGGTCGGCCTCGCGCGGGCTGAGCGCGAGCTCGCGGTCGCCCCGCCGCGCGGCCCGCACCTGCACGTCGAGGACGACCCCGCCGTGGGCCAGCAGCGCCTCGGGCTCCCGGCCGCGCCGGAGCAGCGCCCGGATGCGCGCGAGCAGCTCCCCCGGCGCGAACGGCTTGACGAGGTAATCGTCCGCCCCCGCGTCGAGGCCCGCGATCCGGTCCTCGACGGCGTCCCGCGCCGTCAGCATCAGCACGGGCAGCGCCAGGCCGCGGCGACGCAGTGCCTGCGAGACGGCGAGCCCGTCGAGCCCCGGCATCGCGACGTCGAGCACGACCAGGTCCGGCGCCGCGCGCTCGATCGCCGCGAGGGCCGCACCGCCGTCGCCCGCGGCCTCGACCGCGTACCCCTCCCGCTCCAGCGTGCGGGTCAGCATGCGCCGGATCGCAGCGTCGTCGTCGACGACCAGGATCGAGTCAGCGCTCAACGGCCCGAGCGTAGCTTGCGCCGGGTGCCGTCAGGCGGCTAGCGCAGCCAGGGGGCGAGCAGCGCCTCGATGTCGCGGCAGCCGCGCGGGCTCGCGAGCCGGCCGCGGACGCGCTTCTCCTCGACGACGACGATCGTCGGCACGTCCTCGATCAGGAAGCGCTCGGCGAGCTCGGCATGCTGCTCGACGTCGACGCGGAGCAGCTCGAACGACTCGTGGTTGTGCCGGCGCTGCAGCACCTGCGAGAGGTAGCCCTCGACCCGGCGCGACCGGCCGGAGTTGCGCGCGAAGAAGAAGACGAGGCGCGGCCGCTCGTGGCGGGGCACGCGGCCGTCACGCGAGCGCCCGACGGCGGAGGTGCTCAGAGGACAGGCTCCACGAGCAGCTCCTTGAACGCCGCATGCAGCGTCGGGTGCACCGCCACCACCCCGTGGATCCCCGCGACCTCGAGCGCCCTGCCCGGGCGGTTCCCGTCCGAGACGAGCGCGAGCTCCCCGCCGTCGCGCCGGCGGCGCGTGGCCTCGCCGACGAGGATCCCGCAGACGGTCGAGTCCATGGAGCTGACGCCGCTGAGGTCGACCACGACCGTCAGGCTCCCGAGGCTGTCGGCCGTCGCGAGCGCGTCGCGGAACTCGCGCTCGACGTACAGGTCGAGCTCGCCGCTGATCGACACGAGCGCGATGTCCTGGCCGATCTCGGCCACGGTCGCGCGGAACGGAGGCACGGGAGCCATGGCGGAGACCCTACGAACGCGACTCTGAGGCCCGCGTCCGGCTTTCGTATAGGAACGCTTACACGGCCACGAGCTTGTACCCGGCGCCGCGAACGGTCACCAGCCGCTCGGGGTTCTCGGGGTCGCGCTCGATCTTGCGGCGGATGTTGGAGACGTGCAGGTCGGCCGCGCGCGCGTCGCCGATGTACTCGCTCTCCCAGAGGTGCTGCATGATTTCCCGCCGCGAGAACACGCGGCCGGGATCGCGGGCCAGAAGCGCGAGCAGCTTCAGCTCCGACGGCGTCAGCTGGATCGCCTTGCCGTCCACGGTCGCCTCGTAGCGCTCGAGGTCGAGATGGAGGGCGCCCACGTTCCGCACCGGCTGCGCCTCGCCGGCGTCGAGCTCCCGCCGGCGCAGGACGGCCCGGACGCGCGCCAGCAGCTCCGTCATCGCGAACGGCTTGGAGACGTAGTCGTCCGCGCCGACCTCCAGCCCGACCACGCGGTCGACGACGGCGTCGCGCGCGGTGACCATCACGATCGGCACGGCGCTCTGCGCACGCACGCGGCGGCAGACCTCGACGCCGGAGATGCCGGGCAGCATCACGTCGAGCACCAGCACGTCGAACGGCGCCGCGGCGACCGCCTCGAGCGCCTGCTCGCCGTCCTCGACCCGCTCGACCTCGTGGCCCTCGGCCCGCAGGGCGTAGCCGACCGCGTCCGCGAGCGCCGGCTCGTCCTCGACGACCAGGATCCGGCTCAAGCGACCACGCGCGCCGACGGCAGGTGCACGCGGACCCGCGTGCCCGCGCCGAGCTCGGACTCCACGATCAGCTTGCCGCCGAGCGCGCCCGCGATCGCGATCGAGATCGGCAGCCCGAGCCCGAAGCCGTCGCCCGGGCCACGCTGGGCGCGGTAGAAGCGGTCGTGGGCACGGCCGAGCGTCTCCTCGCTCATGCCGGAGCCCGTGTCGCGCACCTCGATCTCCGCGACGCGGCCGAGGTCGCGGCCCACGAGGCGGATCTCGCCCTCGTCCGTGTGCTTCGCCGCGTTGGCGGCGACGTTCCAGACGGCCTGCCGCAGCAGGTCGACGTCGGCCAGGGCGGCAACCCGGGCATCGCAGTCGACATGAACGCCGACCCCCTCGCGCGGCTCGAGCGCGGTGGCGACGTCGTCGAGCACGGGCGCGATCTGGACCAGCTCGAGCGACGGTGTGTCCTGGCCGGTCTGGATCCGCGCGAGCAGCAGCAGCGCGGCGACGAGCCGGGCGAGCCGGTCGCTCTCGCGTCGGATGTGGCCGAGGAAGAGCTCGCGGTCGGCCGTCGCGTCGTCGGCGCCTGCCTGCAGCGCGTCGAGGGCTCCGGCGATGGCGGCGATCGGCGTGCGCAGCTCGTGGGCGGCGTTGGTGACGAAGTCCTGCTCGGCGCGCCGCCTCCTCTCCTCGGCGGTGACGTCGTACAGGAGCAGCAGCGCGCTGTCGTGGCCGCCGACGACGCCCTCGAGCTCGAGCAGCCGGCCCCGCGCCGTCTCGACCACCCGCTTGGGCGGCGGCGCCGGCGTGAACAGGCGCGACGCGTACGTGCGGAGCGAGAAGCCGGGCAGGACGTCGGGCAGGACGTGCCCCAGCGGAACACCGCCCAGGAAGACGCGCGCGGCCGGGTTCACGTAGTCGACCACGAGGTCCTGGTCGACGCTGACCACGCCGAGCGGGAGCCGCGCGAGCAGGCGCCGCATCGGCCTCGGCCCCAGCCCTGCGTTCTCCGTGACGGTTTCCTCCTCGACGTCGGGCCCGTCCGTCGCGAACAGCCACTCGAGGCGTGTCCCCGAGGCGTCCGAGACCGCCTCGACCTCGACCTCGACCTGCACGCCGTCGCGGCGCTGGAGCCGCAGCAGCGTGCCGACCGGCCCCACTCCTCGCGAGAGGTCGAGCAGCAGCGCCCGGAAGTCGCGGCGGCCGTCGCCGACGACGTACGCGGCCAGCGGCTTGCCTATCAGCCGGTGGTCGTCGATCGCCAGCAGCTCGCCGGTCCCTTTCGAGACGTCCGTGATCCGCCCGTTGAGATCGGTGACGAAACGCACGGCGGCGGTCAGTTGCGGACGCCGAGCTCGCATCCGAGGTGACTCTCTGTCGCGCTCGTCTGGGTCCTTCATCCGAGCTTCATTGTGCCCCGCGCGCCCGGCGCCCACCTCGTACAACCCCGAGAGCACCATTCGCGCGGCGCGGGCAGGCGCGAAGCGCGTTCCAGGGCGGCTACGACCAGCGCGTCGAGCGCCTGGAATCCGAGCCGGGGGTACGACCACAGCTTTAGCCGCGTACGGGCAAGGCCCGCACGCTCTTGGACGGCATCGCAAGCGACGCCTTAGAGTCTCCGGCGTGACCGTGCTCACGTCGCAGGGCGCTTCGTCCGACGAGTTCGACGCACGGCGAGCGCGGATGGAGGCGCTCGTCGCCGAGCTGCGCGAGCGGACGGCGCAGGTCGCGCGCGGCGGCGGCGAGCGCGCGCTGGAGAAGCACCGCTCGCGCGGGAAGCTGACGGCGCGCGAGCGGGTCGACCGGCTGCTCGACCCGGACACGGCGTTCCTCGAGCTCTCCGCGCTGGCCGCGTGGGACGTCTACGACGACCAGGCGCCGGGCGCCGGGATCGTCACCGGAATCGGCACGATCGAGGGGCGCGAGTGCGTCGTCGTCGCCAACGACGCGACCGTCAAGGGCGGCACCTACTTCCCGCTGACGGTG
>DATIER010000290.1:0-4420 GCA_035455605.1 Gaiellaceae bacterium | reverse complement strand
GGCACCTCCGGCAGCTCGTCGAGGCCGGCTTCGGACTGCCGGGAGCCGGTACGGAGGCGGTCGATGCAGAGCCTGCGCGTCAGCTGGGCGATCCAGGGCCGCACCGCCTCGTCGTCGCGCAGCGAGCCGAGCCGCTCGTAGACACGCGCGAACACGTCCTGGAAGACGTCCTCCGCGTCCTGCTGCGTCAGGCGGAACCCCTGAACGGCGATCGCGTAGACGTACCGGGAGAAGCGGTCGACGAGCTCGCGCCACGCGTCGGCGTCGCCCGCACGGCAGCGTTGGACGAGCGCGGCGTCGGTGGCCGCCTGCTCGGTCAGCTCTGCGCGGCCCGCAGCCGCTTCGCCATCGTCTCCAGGAGCTTCCAGGCGATCGAGGCGTTGCTCTCGACGAGCGGTCGGAACTCCCAGGAGGTGAGGCCGTAGCAGCGGAGCTCGCTCTCGGCGGTGACGGTCGCGCTGCGGCCGCCCTCGTCGATCAGCGCGATCTCGCCGAAGTAGTCGCCCGGTCCGAGCGTGCCCCGCGCCGAGCCGCGCACGGAGACGGACGCCTCGCCGCTCTCGATCACGAAGAAGCCCGCGCCCGTCCTGCCCTCGTCCGCGACGGTGCTGCCGGCCTCGAAGGTCCGCTCCTTGAACGAGCGCGCGAGGCGCTGGAGGTCGCCGCGCTCGAAGTCGGCGAACAGCGGGACGCGCTGCAGGAGCTCGACAGGGGCTTCTGCCACAGCCGGATCCTAAGGCTTCGCGGCTTCGGCGCGCGAGGCGAGCTCCTCGATCTTGCCTTCCGCCGCGTCCAGACGGTCCTTGCAGAAGCGGTAGAGCTCCTCGCCGCGCGCCCAGAGCTCGAGCGCCTCGTCGAGCGGCGCCTCGCCGCGCTCGAGGCGCTGGACGATCTCCTCCAGCTCGCGCTGGGCCTCCTCGAAGGTCATCTCGTCTCCTCGACGCGCGCTCCGAAGCCGCCGTCGGCGACCTCCACGTCGACGTGCTCGCCGGGCTCGACCGCGCGGCCGGAGCGCACGATCGAGTCGCCAGCGCGCACGATCGCGTAGCCGCGCTCGAGCGTCGAGCGCGGCGAGAGCGCGCGCAGCCGGCCGGCGCTCTGCTCCAGCTTCGCGCGCCGGCGCTCGACGAGGAGCCGCGGCGCCCGTCGGAGCCGGTCGTGGGCGCGGTCGAGCCGCTGCCGCTCGCGCTCCAGGCACCGCCGCGTGCCGCGCTCGAGGCCGGCACGCGAGCGGTCGAGCCGCTCCAGCAGCTGCGCGAGGTCAGGGACGACGAGGCGCCCCGCCACGGACGGGGTCGAGGCGCGGACGTCTGCAGCGAGATCGCAGAGCGGCGTGTCCTGCTCGTGACCGACGGCGCTCACGACCGGCACGGGGCAGTCGGCGATCGCACGGACGAGCCGCTCGTCGCTGAACGGCAGCAGGTCCTCGAAGCTGCCGCCGCCGCGAGCCACGACCACCACGTCGACGCCCTCGCGACAGAGCGCGCGAAGCGCCTCGACGACGGCACCCGCGGCCCGCGGCCCCTGGACGTACGTCTCCGCGACGAGCACGTTCGCGGGTGGGAACCGCGTCGTGATCGCGGTGAGCACGTCGCGCTTGGCGGCCGCGTCGTTGCCGGTCACCAGGCCGATTCGCGCAGGAAGCAATGGCAGCGGCCGCTTGCGCTCGGCGGCGAAGAGGCCTTCGTCGGCCAGCTTCCGCTTCAGCCGCTCGAGCGCGGCCAGGTGCTCGCCGAGCCCGAACCGCTCGAGCGAGAGCGCGCGCAGCCGGAACTCGCCCCGCGCCTCGAACAGCTCCGGCCGCCCGAAGCAGTGGACGCGGGCGCCGTCCGCGAGCTCGAGCCGCAGCGCATCGAACTGCCCGCGCGGCATCGAGACGCCGAGGCACGAGCCGTCCTCCGGGTCCTTGAGCGTGAAGAAGACGCTCGCCCAGCGCTCCGAGCGGCGGAGCTCCGTGACCTCGCCCTCGACCCAGACCGTCGGCAGCCGCTGGAGCCAGGAGGAGACGCCGCGGTTGAACGCGCCGACGGAGTAGACCTTCCGGTCGCCGTAGGCGGTGGCCTCGACCTTCACGAGGCCAGGATACGGCGGCCGCGCGGAGCTAGATCAGGATCTCGGCCGCGGTCTCCGGCGAGCAGCCCTGCGAGACGAGGTCGACGGCGTGGTGCAGGTCCGCGTCGCTGTGCGCGATCCTCTCCGCGAGGGAGAGCGGGTAGCCGGCCTCCATCAGCACGTGCAGGCGCCAGCTCTCGACCTTCGCCTGCTCGTCCCGTGGTGTCTCTGCGATCTGCGTCATGGGCGTGGGGGTAGTTCGCCCTGTCCTAGACGAACCCTTTTCGTGGAAGTTGGAGGTTCCGCTCTTCAGCTTCCGCGAAACGTCGGAGCGAGCCGGGAGCCGGCTTCCGTGAGCGCTTCGTCGATCCGTCGCTGCAGGTCCTGGAGCCTCGCGTTGAGCACCGTGCGCTCGGCCTCGGCGTCTGCGGCGAGGGCCTGGACCTGCGAGCGGAGCTCCACTTCGGCGTCGCCGATGCGGCGCTGGAGCTCGGCCACGAGCTCGTCGCGCTCGTGCTCGAGCGTGGTGCCGATCTGGGAGAGCTTGCGCTCGAGCCGCTGGCCGCCGGCGTCCGCGACGTGCGCCAGCCGCTCGGCGAGGACGCTCTGCGCCTCCTTCGCGAAGTGCTGCACCGCTCGGTCGAGCTCGCGCGAGAGTCGCTGCGCAGCGTCGTCGCGCGCGCTGCGGATCGCGTCGGCGAACTGCTTCGAGACCGCCTCCGAGAAGCTCGCGGCGGTGCGCTCGACGACGCGCTTGAGCTGGTCGACCTGGCGGCGCTCGATGTCGGCGAAGCCGCTCTGGATGCGCTGGATCGCCTCGGCCTCCTCGGCGGCGATCCGCTCCCGGAGCTCGCGCTCGCGCTGCCGCAGGCGCTCGGCCACCTCGTGCAACGCCCGCCGCCGGTCGCGCTCGTGCGACTCGAGCTCCTCCTGCCCCGCCTGCGCGATCTCGTCCGCCGTGCGCGAGAACTGGGCCTCGAGCGTCGACAGACGCTCGCGCTGGGCCTCGCTGGCCGCGTCGAGGCGCTCGGTCTCGAGCACGAGCCGCGCCTCGGCCTGGCTCATCAGCTGCTTCTGCCGGTCGGCGAGCGCCTTCAGCTGCGTCGAGAGCGCCTGCTCGGTGCGCTCGAGATCGGTGCTCAGCTCCGCCAGCCGGTGCGCGACCCGCTGCTCCACCTGCCCGAGTGCCTCGCTCAGCTCCGCGCTCGCCCTGCGCTCCCGCTCCGACAGGGCGAGCCGCCGCTCCTCGCCGATCTTGCGCTCCTCCGAGACGAGCGTCGAGAGCGAGTCGGCGCGGGCACGGGCGAGCGTGCGCTCGAGCTCCGCGGCACGCGCCTGAGCCTCGGCGGAGACGACGGCGTCGAAGCGGGTCTCCGCTGCCTGCAGCTGGTCGTCGAGCCGACGCGCCCGGTCGAGCAGGCGCTGCAGCGCGAGCGTCGCCCCCTCGAGCCCGGCGCAGACGGTCAGGCCGCCCGCCGCGACGGCCAGCTCACGTGACGGGTCGAGGGCGAACAGGATCCAGCCGCCGAGCGCCGCGACCGTGATCGCGCCGCCGATCGCGACGAGCGTCCGGCGCGAGATGCGGTCGGCGACTGCCGCGGCGACCGAGGCGAAGACGGCGACGACCGCAGCCGCGAAGACGAGCTCGAGGACCTCCGCGCGCACGGCGCGCATGCTACGTCAGCCTCAGCACCAGGAGCGACGCCGCGAGGGCGACGTGCGCCGCCGCGAGCGCCTGGAGCGAGCGCTCGGGCGCGCCCGCGATCGTCTCCCGCGTCACCGACTCGGTCCCGCCGTCCCGCAGCTCCAGCGTGCCGTCGACGGCGGCGACCCGCCGCCGCAGGTGCCGCACCGGCGTCGAGAGCACGCGCTGGGCGTAGCTCGTCAGCGCCGCGTAGGCGGCGGCTAGCAGCGCGACCCAGGTGATCGTGCCGGCGCACGCGAAGTAGCCGGTCAGCAGCGGGAAGGCGCCCCACGCCAGCGCGAAGCCCCAGGCGTTGTGGATCGCGCCGCCGAACAGCTCGAGGTTGTAGACCGGGACGAGCGCGAGCCCGACCGCGACGAAGACGAGCAGCCAGAGGTCGAACTGGATCGCGCCGGCGATCCCGATCGCGACCGCTGCCAGCAGCGGGACGACGCTGAGCACGGCCAGCACGCGCTCGGGGATCCGCGTCGCGAGCGGCCGGCCTTGCAGCTCGTCGAGCGCGTGGGCGGAGACGCCCATGGCGAGGAAGAAGGCCGCCGCCGTCGCCGCGAGGCGGTCGGTGTAGAGGCGCGGCGCGAGGCAGGCGCCGATCGCGACGTAGCTCAAGTGCCACGCGGTGTAGGGCGGGTGCAGCAGCGTGACGTAGTCGCGCCAGCCGCCCGG
>DATIER010000289.1:0-16981 GCA_035455605.1 Gaiellaceae bacterium | reverse complement strand
CGGGAGGAACGTTCGGCTCGGTGTGGAGGTCCATGCCCGCCGTCCAGGCAGAGAAGGAGGGATGGCAATGAGAGTTCCCAGGAAGTGGACGGCTGCCGCCCTCGCCGCGCTCGTGGTTGCGTGCGCGGTGACGGTAGCCGTCTCGTTCACGAGTGGGGGAGCAAACGGAGCGAGCGCGTATCCGAAGCTCTCGCTCGGGCTACCCCGCTCGCAAACCCTCTACATGAGCGGGAACCAGTGGTCGCCGAACAACGACCTGAACCCGGCGAAGACGTGGGATTACATCACCGGTCTCGTCGGCTTCGCGTACGAGACGCCGTTCCGCTACGACCCGCTCAAGGACAAGTTCATGCCCTGGCTCGCGAGCAAGGGCGTGTGGCAGAACCACTCGACGTATGTCATGACCGTCCGCAAGGGGGTCAAGTGGAGTGACGGCAAGGCGCTGACTCCCCAGGACTTCCTCTACAGCTTCAAGATGCTCAAGCTCACGACCCACCCGCAGCACCCGCTGTGGGCGGACACCGGGCTCAAGGGCGTGAAGGTGAAGGGGCAGACCCTGGTGTTCACGTTCGGCGCGCACCCCGGCTACCAGCAGTTCGACTTCTACCGGTTCAACGTCGCGATCGTGCCGCAGCACATCTTCAAGCGCTACAGCAACAACGCGCTCACGACGGGGAACCTGAAGCTGCCGATCGTCGGGACGGGCCCGCTCGTCTACAAGTCAGGCGTCGGAACCCAGTCGCAGACCGTGGTCTGGACGAAGAACCCGCACTGGTGGGCGACCAAGGCCCTCGGGCTGAAGATCGCTCCGAAGTACGTCGTCGACATCAAGAACGGGACGAACGCCGCGGCGCTCTCGAACTTCGTCGCGGGGAACATCGACCTGTTCAACAACTTCGCGCCGAAGTCGGCGATCAAGGGCAACGTCAAGACCTACTACGGCAAGGCGCCGTACCACCTCGCCGCCAACACGACCTGGCTGTTCCCGAACACCGAGCGCAAGCCGCTCGGTGACAGCGCGTTCCGGCACGCCCTGGCGTACTCGATCAACATGAAGCAGATCATCGACAAGGCCTACCAGGGCCTCGTCAACAAGGCCAACCCGACCGGGTTGCTGCCGATCTGGAGCAAGTTGATCGACAACCAGGTCGTCCAGAAGTACGGGTTCTCGTACAACGCGTCGAAGGCCAGGAGCATCCTCAAGGCCGCCGGCTACAAGGACGTGAACGGCGACGGGTACGTCGAGAACAAGGACGGCTCGAAGATCGACCTCAGCATCGTCGTCCCGAACGGGTGGTCCGACTGGATGACCGCGATTCAGATCATCTCGGCCAACGCCAAGTCGGTCGGCATCAGGCTGACCCCCGGCTACCCCGAGTACGCGACGATGACGGACGATCGCGGCCACGGCCGCTTCGACCTCCTCCTCGGCAACGACCGGCAGTACAGCAACACGCCGTGGACGTACTACCAGTACATCTACCAGCTGCCGATCACGAGCAATCAGACCAACACGAACTACGAGCGCTACAAGAGCTCGAAGGCGTGGAACATGACCATCGGCCTGGACAAGATCCCGTCCACGAACGGACAGGCTCGGCGCACGCAGATGGCGCGGCTCGAGCGGACCTTCCTCCAGAACTTGCCGGTGATCCCGCTCTGGTACAACGGCATGTGGGCCATGTACAACACCAAGCACTGGAAGAACTGGCCCTCCTCCAGCACCAGCAGGCAGTACACCACCGCTAGCTGGCGCAACTACTGGCAGATGACGAGCATCGACATGCTCACGCATCTGAAGCCTGCGTAGGAGTGACGCGGTGAATGCACGGCACCTCTCCCGGCGGCGCGCCGGGAGGGGTGCCCGTGTTCAGGCACGTCCCGAGCAGGAGGAGCTCCGATGATCCGCTACCTCGCCCGCAAGATCGTCATCTACCTGCTCACCTTCTTCGTCGCGGTCACGATCGACTGGGCGATCCCGCGCTTCATGCCGGGCGACCCGATCCAGGGCCTGCTGTCGCGCATGCACGCCCAGCCGGAGTCGCAGCAGGCGCTGACGAGCTACTACTCGAAGGCGTTCGGCTTCGACGTGCCCGTCTGGAAGCAGTACCTCAACTTCTGGGTCGCGCTCTTCCACGGCGACCTCGGCGTGAGCATCGCGAACTTCCCGACGCCCGTGTGGGACCTGATTCGCGGCGCCGTCCCGTACACGCTCGCCCTGCTCGTCCCGGCGATCCTGCTCAGCTTCTGGGCCGGCAACAAGGTGGGCGCCCTCGCCGCGCGGCGGAAGACGCTCGACAACAGCGTCCTGCCGGCGTCGTACATCCTCACGGCGACGCCGCAGATGTGGCTCGGGATCGTGCTCGCGTGGGTGTTCGCGACGACGCTCGGCTGGTTCCCGGTCTCGGGCGCCTATGACCTCTCGCTCCAGCCGGCCTGGTCGCTCGAGTTCGCCGTCAGCTTCCTGCACCACTGGGTGCTGCCGTTCCTGGCGCTCTTCCTGGTCGCGTTCGGCGGCTGGGCGATCGGGATGCGCAACATGATCATCTACGAGCTCGAGGCGGACTACTCGAACTACCTGGCCGCGCTCGGCGCGCCGACGAAGCTCGTCCGCCGCTACGCCTACCGCAACGCGCTCCTGCCGCAGATCACCGGGCTCGCGCTCGCGCTCGGGGCGGTCGTCGCCGGGGCGATCGTCGTCGAGATCGTCTTCTCGTATCCCGGCCTCGGCACGCTCACGCTCGGCGCGCTCCAGAACCGCGACTACTTCCTGATCCAGGGGATCTTCCTCTTCCTGATCATCGCCGTGCTGGTCGCGAACTTCGTGATCGACATCGCCTACGTGTTCATCGACCCGCGCACGCGGATCGGGATGCAGGGAGGGTCGTGATGCCGGCGGCGCGGCCCGAGCTCGACCTCACCCCGACCGGAACGCCGGCGCCCGTCGAGGCGCCGCCAGCGCTCGCGCCGGAGGGGGAGCCCGGGCGGCGGCCGGCACGGCGCTCCGAGTTCGTCTACTTCGCCTTTCGCAACTGGAAGTTCGTCGCCGGCGTCCTCCTCGTGCTCGCGTTCCTCGGACTCGCGATCATCGGGCCGCTCGTCACCGACCACAAGCCGCTCGAGTTCTCGGGCCCGACGGACGCGCCGCCCTCGCGCGACTACTGGTTCGGCACGACCTCGTTCGGCCAGGACGTCTTCGCGCAGTTCGTCTACGGCCTGCGCGCGACCTTCCTCGTCGGCTGCGTCGGCGGCGGCATCGCGTGGCTGCTCGGAGCCGCGGTCGGGTTCACGGCCGGGTACCGCAGCGGCTGGCTCGACGACGTCCTGAACATGCTCACGAACGTCGTGCTCGTGATCCCGACGCTGGCGATCCTGATCATCGTCGCCGCCTATCTGAACGTGCACAGCTACGTCACCGAGGCGGTGCTGATCGGCCTCACCTCCTGGCCGTGGGCCGCCCGCGCGGTCCGGGCGCAGACCTTCTCGCTGAAGACGCGCGACTTCGTCGACATCGCCCGCCTGTCGGGACGCAGGACGCGCCAGATCATCACCACCGAGATCGCGCCCAACATGAGCTCCTACCTGCTGATGATGTTCATCCTGCTCTTCGGCGGGGCGGTGCTGATCGGCGCGTCGCTCGACTTCCTCGGCCTCGGCCCGTCGACGTCGGTCTCGCTCGGGCTGATGATGAACAACGCGTACCTCTCGAGCGCGCTCCTGCTCGGCGACTGGTGGTGGTTCCTGCCGCCCGGGATCGGGATCGTCGCGATCGTCGGCGGCCTCTACGTGATGAACGTCGGGCTCGACGAGATCTTCAACCCCAAGCTGAGGGAGAAGTAATGAGCCTGCGCGTCGACGACCTCGCCGTCTACTACGACTCGCTTCGCGGGGCGGTGAAGGCCGTCGACGGCGCGAGCTTCGAGATCGCGGACGGAGAGATCATGGGCCTGGCCGGCGAGTCGGGCTGCGGCAAGTCGACGCTCGGCAAGAGCCTGATCCGCTTCGACGCGCGCATGCGCTACGTGCGCGGGAAGGTCGAGCTCGACGGCCGCGAGCTGCCGGTATGGGACGACGCGCGGATGAACCCGTTCCGCTTCAAGGACGTCTCGATCATCCCGCAGTACGCGCTCAGCGCCCTCAACCCGACACGGCGGATCGGGAAGATGGCCGCGGAGCTGCTCGCCTCGCGCGACGTGCACCTCGACGAGGTGCTGCCCGAGCTGCGGCGCCGTCTCCAGCTCGTCGGGCTGCCCGAGGACGTGCTCGAGCGCTTCCCGCTCGAGCTCTCCGGCGGCATGAAGCAGCGCGTCGTGATGGTGCTGTCGTCGCTGCTCGACCCGTCGCTGCTGATCGCCGACGAGGTCACCTCCGCGCTCGACGTCTCGACGCAGCGCGCCGTCGCCGAGCTGCTGGTCGAGTTCCGCGACCGCGGCTTCGTGAAGAGCATGATCGTGATCACCCACGACCTGTCGGTCCTGTACCAGATCGCGGACACGATTCTCGTGATGTACGCCGGCAAGCTCGCCGAGAAGGCGACGGCCGAGACGGTCGTGCACGACTCGCGTCATCCGTACACCAGGATGCTGCTGTCGTCCCTGCCCGAGGTCGGCGTTCGCTACGAGGAGGAGCGGCTGAAGGGGATTCCCGGTCGACCGCCCGGCCTGATCGACCCGCCGGTCGGGTGCCGGTTCAAGGCGCGCTGCCCGTTCGCCGACGCGCGCTGCGAGCAGGAGCCGCCGTTCTGCGCGATCGAGTCCGGGCACGAGGCCGCGTGCTGGAAGGCGGCCTGATGCTCGAGCTCGACACCTGCTGCAAGAAGTTCAGCGTCGGGTCGTTCGGGACGAAGGAGCTCCTCGCCGTCCGCGACGTGAGCTTCGGCGTCCGCCCGGGGGAGATCGTCTCGCTGATCGGCGAGAGCGGCAGCGGCAAGTCGACGATCGGCAAGCTGATCCTGCGCCTGCTGCGCGCGAGCGGCGGGGCGATCACGTTCGACGGCGCCGACATCTCGACGCTCGACGGGCGGCGGCTGAAGGCGTACTACGGCGACGTGCAGGGCGTCTTCCAGGACCCGTTCAGCTCGTACAACCCGATCTTCAAGGCCTCGCGCGTGTTCACCATGCTGCGCAGCGAGTACTTCGACGGGCTGAGCTCGGCCGAGTGGCACGCGAAGCTCGGCCGCTCCCTGGAGGCGGTGAGCCTCGACCCGGGCGACGTGCTGGAGAAGTACCCGCACCAGCTGAGCGGCGGCCAGCTGCAGCGAATGCTGATCGCGCGGGCGCTGCTGCTCGACATCCGGCTGCTCGTCGCGGACGAGATCATCAGCATGCTCGACGCCTCCACGCGCATCGACGTGCTCAACCTGCTCGGCGAGCTGCGCTCGCAGGGCCTGGGCGTGCTCTTCATCACGCACGACCTCTCGCTCGGGCACTACATCAGCGACGACACGATCATCCTGCGCCGCGGCGCGGTCGTCGAGCGCGGCCCGACCGCGAAGGTGTTCGGCAACCCGTTCCACCCCTACACGAAGATGCTGCTCGCCTCCGTTCCGCAGCTGCACCGGAAGTGGAGCGACGACGCGCACCCGGCGGCCGACGGCGACGGCCGGGTCGCGCCAGGCGAGCGACGACCGCTCGTCGAGGTCGAGGACGGGCACTTCGCCGTGCCGTCGGACTAGGCGCTCGCCTGAGGCGCCCGCCGCGCCGGCAGCAGGCCGGCGGGCACGAGCACGAGCAGGAGCGGCGCGAGCGCCGCGAGCGCGACCGCGGGGGCGATCGACGTGCGCTCGACGACGGAGCCGGCCGAGACGAGCGGCCCGGTTCCGAGCTTGCGACGGATCTCGGCGACCGCTGCGCCCGCGCGCCGCTCCGGGTACACGCTCCAGCCGGCGCGGCGCAGGAGGCGCGACTCGCCCGCCTGGCCCGGCCGGTACGACTCCGTGGTGCCGTCGGGGTGGACGATGCGCTCCCGGCTGCTCCAGAAGCGCACGACCACGGGCGTTACGTCCGCGCGCCGCAGCCGCGTCAGCACGCCGGCGGCGGCGAACGGGCGGGTCTCGGCATCGGAGAGCACGACGAGGATCCGCTGCCTGGCTGACCGCGAGAAGAACGCGCCGCTCGCGGCCGCCGCGCGCAGGGCGTCGAAGCTGGTCACGTTGCGCTCGAGGTCGAGCGCCGGGGGCGGCCGCTGGACGCCGTACGCCTGGGCGAGGACGAGCCCGTAGGCGCTCCGGTCCGGCGTCGGGAACAGGTACGGCACGAGGCGGTTGCTGAGCGACGCGACGCCGGCCGGCACGTCGGGCAGCGCGTCGCCGAGGCGGCGCGCGAAGGCCGTCGCGCGGGCGGCGCGACTCGCCCCGCCGGGTGGCGCCGCGAGCATCGAGCGCGAGCTGTCGAGCGCCACCAGCAGCTGCGCGTCGCGGCGGACACGTTGCTCGTGGCGGCGTTCGAGCGACGGCTGGGCGAGCGCGAGGCCCAGCAGCGCGAACGCGCCCGCGAGCAGGGCCGGACGCAGAAGGCGTGCTCCGAGCCGTGGCTCCGCGAGCCCGAGCTCGCCGCGCAGCCTCCGGGCACGTCGGGCGCGCGCCGCCGCCACGGCGAGCGGCAGGAGGCCGGCGAGCGCGAGCAGCGCGGCGGCCGGATGGGCGAGGCCGACGCTCATCAGTAGCCGCTTCCGGGCGACGAGGTTCCCGCTGCGTGCTCTTCCCGCGATCCCCGCGCGGGCTTGCGGAGACTGCGCTGCTGCTGCCGCTGCGACGTCGGGTTGCTCGACCGGCCGCTCCGCCGGCGCTGTCCGGCCGGGGTGGCGGTCTGTGCCTTGAGCAGCAGCTCGAGGTCGTACTTGGCCGCCTCGTTCCCGGCATCGAGCAGCGCCGCGGAGCGAAAGGCGCCGGCGGCCTGGTCGAGCAGCCGGCCGCCGCCGAGTCGCCGCACGACGTCGAAGCCGACGCTGCCGTTGCCGGCGGGAAGGGCGAAGGTCGCGCCGACCAGGACGTCCGCCTGCGCGCGCTCCCGCGGCGAGCGGATACCGCCGCTCAGGCGTGCGAGCCGCAGCGGGAGGTCGGCCGGCGCCTGGGCGGGCGCGGCCGCGGCCGTCGCGTACGCGGACGCGACGGTGTCGAGAGGCGAGCCGCCAGCGGACGGCGTCAGGGCGGAGCGCCCGGCGAGCACGAGCGGGATCGACGCCGCGAGGGCGGCGAGGCCCGCCGCCGTGAGCAGGAGCCGCTTCACGCCCGGGCTCCCCAGGTAAACGGGTGGAAGCCGAGCTCGAGCACCGCGGCCAGCACGGCTACGAGGCCGAGCAGTGCGGCGAGGACGATCCTGCCGTCGCCCGCGGATCGGCCGGCGCCCGCGGTCACGGTCGTGCTCGCGATGCGCTCGACGGCAGTCGCGTTCGGCAGGGTGAACGCGGACGCGACCGCACCCGGGTGGGCCCGCAGCCTCACGACCTTCAGGTCGATCCCGTCCCGCTGGTACTGCGCGAGCGTGGTCTCGACGCGCTGCAGGTCCGACGGCGGGTCGACCAGGTCGCTGACGAGGACGACGTGCGGGTGCACGGCGCGAGTCCGGAGCAGCACCCGGCGCGCGAGCACGAGCCCCGACGAGATGGTCGTGCCGCTGCTGAACGAGCTCCAGGCGGTCGCGCCGGGCCTCGCGTGCGCGAACCGTTCGACCCAGCCGGCGAAGGCGTCGGCCGGCGTCGAGGGCGGGAGCGCGACGTAGGCGGTGGTCGAGAAGAGGATGAGCCCGAGCTTTCGCTTCGGGTCGGCGGCCAGGCCGTGAAGGGCACGGGCGATGGCGGTCGACGCCGAGCGGGTGCTGCTGGAGAGGTCGACGACGACGACCGCGTCCGACCCCGACCGCAGCAGCGGGGGCCGGCCGGTCCGGGCGCGAGCCTGGGCCACGAGCACCAGCAGGGCGACGACCACGCCGGCCACGAGCACCGCCTGCAAGCTCGCCGGCCGCCGCGAGCCGTGGACGAGCGCGCCTGCATCGGCGAGCGGCAGGGCCGGCGCCGCCGTCCGCCGCCGGACGAGGAGCAGCAGCGCCGCCCCGACGCACGCGCTCGCCACGAGCCAGACGAGGAGGCTCATCGCGCGACCGCCTCCCGAACGCGGCCCGTCAGATCGGAGATCGCATCCGGCTGCGGGTCGGGCGGCGCCCACGCGAGGACGCGGCTCTCGGCGCTGAGCGGCGCATCGAGCGGCTCGAGCGCCCGAGCGAGCGCCTCGAGCGCGCGCCGCCGGCGGCCGGGCTCGGCTCCCGCGGACGCAGCGGCCTCCGCGAGCGCCCGCTCGAGCGGCGGCACCTCGCGTCGGCGCGACGGGCGGCGCGGCAGCCAGAGCTTGAGGACGAGCGCCGCTCCGCCGAGCGCGAGCGCGCCGCCGAGCGCCAGCAGGCTCCAGCCGAGCGCACGCCGTGGCGCGTGGTAGGCCGGGAGCGGGAGGGGCACGCGCAGCACCGCACGGCGGATGTCCGCGCCGCCGACCCGCGAGCTGACGTGGAGCGCCGGCCAGGCGAGCGACCGCGTGCCGCCGGCGTACGACACCTGCAGCGGCGCGAAGCGGACCGTCGTGCTCGCGCCGCGCGGCACGCACGCGAAGGCGAGGCACCGCAGCCGCTGCACGACGTGCGTGCGCACGACGCCGTTCGCCTCCTGCACCGTCCGCGTCGCCGAGACGACGTGGTACGGCGCGAAGTCCGTCGCCAGGTGCACCGGCCGGTCGGCGACGACGTCCGTGGTCGCCACGACCTCGTCGCCGAACTGCGCGTCCTGCGGGGTCAGCGCCTGCCGTACCGAGACGTCGCGCCCGCCGAGGAGCGCCGGCCCGCGCTCGCCGGGACGGTGCAGGGCCGCGACGACGAGACCGACGGCGAGCAGGGCGGCGAGGGCGAGGACACCGGCGCGGAGCGCCCTCATCGCCGCCTCAGCCGCGACAGCCGCCGCTCGTGCCAGCGCATGAACTCGGACCTGATCGCGGCCGGGTCGTGGCTCGAGAGCAGCACCGGGTCGAGCCCGCCGCTCCGGAACCCGGCGAGCAGCGTCTCGAGTCGTCGCTCGTGCTCGTCGCGCCGCGCGCGGGCGGCATTCCTGCCGAGGCGAACCGCGTGGGCGCCGCCCGCGCCCGGAGTCGCGAGCGGCAGCGAAACGCCCGAGACGTCGGGGAACGACTGCTCCCAGCGTGGGTCCTGCACGATCACCGGCACGAGCTCCCACCCCCGCGCCGCCGCCGCGCTCCACACGGCCGGAGCCTGCGGGCCGAGGAAGTCCGAGAAGACGAAGACGAACGTTCCGCGCGGCGCCTCGGCCCGTCGCCGGAGCAGGTGGCGGAGGGCGAGCGTCACGTTCTCGGGCGGCGCCGTGAACTCGTCACGCGTGAGCTCCCGCTCGCGGATGCCGACGGCGTCCAGCTGCCTACGTGGCGCCAGCCACCGCGGCGCTCGCGGGTCGACGAGCTCCAGGTACCCGGGGAAGCCCTGCGCGGCGAGGGCGCTCTCGACGACCATGCGGCCGGCAACGCGGACCGCCTCCGGCTTGTGCAGCCACGGGAGCTCCTCGGGGAAGAGGCGCATCTCGGGCCGCCGGTCGACGACGAGCACGACCCGCAGCGCGTCCTCGGCGAAGTGCTCGCGGACGACGAACTCGTCGGCCTCGCGTGCGCTCGAGACCCGGGCCGAGGCCTTCCAGTCGATCGTCCGCACGCTGTCGCCGCGCCGGTAGCCGCGCGAGCCGGCGATCTCGGAGCCCGTGCCTCTGTGCAGGCTCCGGCGCGTGCCGCCGGTGAGGCCCGAGCCCCGGCGGACGCTCAGCAGCGGGAAGACCGGCTCCGGCACGTCAGCCGGGTCGCGGCGCGAGCTCGAGGCAGCGCTCGACGAGGCCCGGGCCGGGCGGCGCGTCGGCGTCGAGCCCGTACGGGTCGAGGAGCACGCGGTGCGCGAGCACCGGCGCGAACAGCCGCTCGACGTCCTCCGGCTCGACGTAGGGGCGGCCGTGGATCAGCGCCCAGGAGCGCGCCGCCTGCTCGAGGGACAGCGACCCGCGCACGGACGCGCCGACGGCCACGCCCGGCAGCTCCCGCGTCGCACGGACGAGCTCGATCAGCCAGCGCTGGATGATCGGGTCGATGTAGACCTCCTCGACCGCCGCCTGGACGCCGCGCAGATCGACGATCGAGACCACCGGCCCCAGGGTCGCGAGCGGGTGCCCGTGCCGCTGCGCCTGGACGACGCGCAGCTCGTCGTCGAGGCTCGGGTAGCCGAGCGTCGTCTGCAGGAAGAAGCGGTCGAGCTGGGCCTCGGGGAGCGGAAACGTCCCCTCGTGGTCGAGCGGGTTCTCGGTCGCGAGGATCAGGAAGGGGTCGGGCAGGGGGCGCGAGTCGCCGTCGACCGTGATCTGCCGCTCCGCCATCGCCTCGAGCAGCGCCGACTGCGTCCTCGGCATCGCGCGGTTGATCTCGTCGACGAGCACGATGTTGGCGAAGATCGGCCCCGGCCGGAACTCGAAGTCGCGCTCCTTCTGGTTGTAGACCGAGAGGCCGGTGAGGTCGGTCGGCTGCAGGTCCGGCGTGCACTGCACCCGCGCGGCATGGGCGCCGTCGATCGACTGCGCGATCGCCCTGGCGAGGACCGTCTTCGCCGTCCCGGGCACGTCCTCGAGCAGCACGTGGCCGCGGCAGAGCAGCGCGCAGAGGACGAGGCTGATCTCGTCCTCCTTCCCGCGGACGACGCGCTCGACGTTGCCGAGCAACCGTTCGACCGACTCGACTGCAGCCGCGAAGCCGGGGGGTGCCGCGACGTGCCTCTCGATGATCTGCTGCTTCAGTCCCTACTCTCCGGGGCCAGCGTAGCCCAGCTTCGCGTCAGCCGAGCGTGACCTCGACGCGCACCGGGCCGGCGCCGGTCGCAGGCGGAACGAGGTTGCCGTCGAGCTCGCGCCCATCGACGCGCAGCGAGCGAACCCCGCTGCAGACGCCGTTCGGGTTCTCGATCGCGAGCTCGTAGACCGTCCCGCGGAAGCGCCTCGTGACGCGGAAGCCCGGCCACGAGCGGGGGATGCACGGGTCGATGCGCAGCCCGTCGTAGTCGGGCCGGACGCCGAGGATGCCCTGCGTGAACCCGACGAGCGCCCACGCCGCCGTTCCGGTCAGCCACGAGTTCTTCGCCTCGCCGGGCGTGGCCGCGTCGCGACCCGCGATCATCTGCGCGAAGACGTACGGCTCGCTGCGGTAGGTCTCGATCCGGTTCTCGTGCGTCGCGGGGCAGATCGCGAGATAGGAGTCGAGCGCCCGCTCGCCCTCGCCGAGCAGCGCCCACGCCGGGATCGTCCACGCGCTGGCGTGGGAGAAGACGCCGGCGTTCTCCTTGTACCCGGGCGGGTAGCTCGAGATCTCGCCGAGCGCGGGGTCGTAACGGGTGTAGGCAGGCTGGAGCAGGAGCGCGCCGTCCTCGGTGAAGAGGTGCTCGTGCACGCTCTCGAGCGCGCGGCGCGCGCGGCCGTTCTCGCGTCCGGCGCCGCCCAGGACGCACCACGCCTGGCTCTCGAGGAAGATGCGCCCCTCCTCGGAGGCGTGCGAGCCGACCGGCCGTCCGGCCGCGTCGAACGCGCGCAGGTACCACTCGCCGTCCCACGCGTGCTCCTCGACGGCGGCCAGCATCTCCGCGCGCGCGAGGTCGATCCGCTCCGCATCGATTGTGCGCCCGAGGTGCCGATAGAGCGCCGAGAGCTCGGCGCACGCGGAGAGGAAGAGGCCGGCGATCATCACCGACTCGGCCCGCGAGCCGGCGATGTCGCCGGCCGTCTGGAACGACTCGTCGGGGTCGGTCGAGAAGCTGTTCAGGTTCAGGCAGTCGTTCCAGTCGGCGTGCCCGATCAGCGGCAGCCCGTGCTCGCCGCGGTTGGCCAGCGTGAAGCCGATGCTCGTCTCGAGATGGTGGAGGAGGGTCTCGCCGCTCCCGGGCGTGTCGCCGTAGCCGACGGGCTCGTCGAGGACGCCGACGTCGCCGCTCTCCTTGACGTACGCGCACGTCGAGAGCACGAGCCAGAGCGGGTCGTCGTCGAAGCCGCTGCCGATGTCGGCGTTGCCCTCGCCCGTCAGCGGCTGGTACTGGTGGAAGCAGCTCCCGTCGGCGCGCTGCGTCGCGGCGAGGTCGAGCAGCCGTTGCCGCGCCCGCTCCGGCACGAGGTGGACGAAGCCGAGCAGGTCCTGGTTCGAGTCGCGGAAGCCCATCCCGCGCCCGATCCCCGACTCGTAGAAGCTCGCCGAGCGCGAGAGGTTGAACGTCGCCATGCACTGGTACGGGTTCCACGTGCTCACCATCCGGCTCGCGACGGGGTCGGGGCACTCGACCTGCAGCGAGGAGAGCAGCTCGCGCCACGACGCGTCCAGCGACTCGAAGGCGTCGTCGACCGCGGCCGGGTCGCGGTAGCGCTCGAGCAGCGCGAGCCCGCGCTCGCGCGCGCCCGGCTCCTCGAGGTAGGCGAGGACGAACGCGAAACGCTCCTCGGCGCCGGGAGCGAGCCGCAGGTCGAGCTGGTGCGAGCCGATCGGGTTCCAGCCGTGCGCGACGCTGCCCTGGGCCGCGCCCGCAAACGGCACCGACGCCTCGTGCAGGCCGTTGTGGACGCCCACGAAGGCGTCGCGCGAGGTGTCGAAGCCGGCGATGTCGTGCGTGCAGCCGAAGAGCGTGCAGTGGTCGCGCCGCTCGCGCAGCCCGGTCGTGTGGAAGATCGCGGCGCCGTCGACCTCGACCTCGCCGATCGAGTACGTGCGCTGGAAGTTCGTCAGGTCGTCGAGCGCCTCGTAGAGGCAGAACTCGACGAACGAGAAGAGCCGGAGCTCGCGCGGCTCGGTGCCGAGGTTGCGCACCGTCGTCTGCCACAGCTCGGCCGCCTCGCCCGGCGGCACGAAGACGAGCAGCTCGACCTCGACGCCGCCCCGGGCGCCGACGATCCGCGTGTAGCCGAGGCCGTGGCGGCACTCGAACCGGTCGAGCGGTGCCTTCACCGGCTTCCAGCCCGGGCACCAGACGTCGGCGCCGTCGCGCACGTAGAGGTAGCGGCCGACCGAGTCGTACGGCGCGTCGTTGTAGCGGTACCGCGTCAGCCGGCGCAGCTTCGCGTCGCGCCAGAAGGTGTAGCCACCGCCTGTGTTCGTGACCAGGCCGAAGAGGTCGTCCTGCCCGACGTAGTTCAGCCACGGGAGCGGCGTGTCCGGCCGCGTGACGACGTACTCGCGAGCCTCGTCGTCGAAGTGGCCGTACCGGTTCGCGACCGGCTTAAGGTATGGGGTCGTGGCCAACGAGACCGTCCTCCGCCGCTACCCCGGCAACCCCGTCGTCACCGCCGCGGCCGTTCCGCGCGCCAACAGCATCCACAACTCCGCGATCGTGAAGCGCGACGGCGGCGACTACGCCGGCGTCTTCCGCGTCGACGAGATCAGCTTCGCCGCCACGCTGCACGTCGGCTTCAGCGCCGACGGCCTCGCCTGGGAGCTCGACCCGGAACCCCTGCAGATGGAGAGCTCCGACCCCGACGTGGTCGTGACCGACTTCAGCTACGACCCGCGGCTGACGCGCATCGACGACACGTACTACCTGACCTGGTGCAACCAGTCTGCGCAGGGGCCGGCGATCGGCCTCGCCACGAGCACGGACTTCGAGACGTGGACGCAGCGCGAGAACCCGCTGCCGCCGTCGAACCGCAACTGCGTCGTCTTCCCGCGCAAGGTGGGCGGAACGTTCGCGGTCTACCACCGGCCCTCCGACCTCGGGCACACCGCGTTCGGCGACATCTTCTACGCCGAGAGCCCCGACCTCGTGCACTGGGGGCGGCACCGCTTCGTCTTCGGGCCGCGGCGCGGCTGGCAGGCGCTCAAGGTCGGCCCGGGCCCGCACCCGATCGAGACCGACGAGGGCTGGCTGCTGCTCTACCACGGCGTCTGGCGCAGCTGCAACGGCTACCTCTACTACGTCGGCGGCGCGCTCCTCGACCTCGACCGGCCCTGGCAGGTCCTCTACCGCACGCGTGACTACCTGCTCGGCCCGACCGAGGAGTACGAGCGGGTCGGCGACGTGCCGAACGTGTGCTTCCCGAGCGCGGCCGTCGTCGAGGGCGACGAGCTGCGGCTCTACTACGGCGCCGCGGACACGTGCGTCGCGATGGCCGAGGGGAGCCTGTCCGAGGTGGTCGCCTTCGTCAAGGAGCACAGCTTCGAGGCGCAGGCGGGCGCGTAGCACGCGCCGCTACCTCACGCAGCGGCAGTCGGCGCGCGCGCGGCCGCACGAGGGACAGCGCCGGGCCGAGCGGCGCCACACGAGCACGCGCTTCGCCATCCCGGCGACCACCATCCACTGGCCGACGGCCAGCGCGAGCACGACACCGATCGCGGACGTGTGATCCATGCCGGAAGCGTCGCCGCTCGGCCGGTTCGCGGCATCCGCGGCGGGACGGATCCCGGGTGCGGGTTTTCCGACCCCTCACGCCACGCCGTTCTCCCGCCGCCGGCGCGACGCTCGTTCGGACAGCGCCTTGAGCGTCTGCGCCGCCTCGCCGAACCCCGCGCCCGGAAGCGCCGCGAGGCAGGACGCGGCCAGCGCCGCCTCCTCGATGGTCGCGTCCGGATGCTCCTCCAGGAACCGCAGCAGCCACCGGGCCGCGACCCGCGAATGGCGGGCCGGGTCCTTGCGCGCGACCAGGAGCGTGAGCTCGAGCGCGTCGAGCAGCGAGAGCGCCGGCAGGTCGCGTGCGGCGGCGAGGGCGGCCACGACGTTCCGCCGTTGAACGGCCCGCTTGAAGATCGCGTAGGGACGGCCCTGCGAGGTGACGGTGGCGCTCCTCCCGGGGCCGGGACGGCGCGGCGAGCGTATCGCAGGACGCTCGATTCGACCCGCTCACGCCCTCTTGACTCGGGCACTGCAGATGAGACAATCGTCACAAGCGCCTCGACCTAGGCGGTAGCCGCGGGGTCAGCGGCTCCCCCGACTCCCGGACCGGGCCTGGCGACGTCGTCCCGGGAAGGGGGTTCCCGATGCACCGCGCCACGCGGCACCTAGGTCGAAACCCGGTTGCCTACCTCGCCCTGCTCGTCGCGCTCAGCAGCACGTCCTATGCGGCAGCGACGAAGCTGCTGCCTGCGAATAGTGTCGGCACCAGGCAGGTGATCAACGGATCCCTGCTCGCGAGAGACTTCAGGCCCGGCCAGCTTCCGCACGGGGCTCGCGGCCCGCAAGGAGCTCCCGGGACGGCCGGGCCGCAGGGCGCGCAGGGGCCGCCCGGCCCGCAAGGCAGCCAGGGGCCGGCAGGTCTGCTCGCGTCGCCGAATCAGCTCGAAGGGCTTCCCTGTCAGTCGCCCGACGGCCCCGGAACGACCGAGGCGGTCGTCGACCACGACTACGGCAGCCACCCTGGAGCGGCCGGCGGTAACGGCAACGACGGCATCGGCCTCGCGTGCATCCGGGCGGACGATCTCGAGCCGAACGACACGCGACCGCAAGCGACCGACGCGACGTCGTTCGAGAGCGGAGGCTTCCGCTGGGTGAGCGGCACGATCGCCCCGGCCGGAAACGACGACTGGTTCAAGCTGACCGCCGTCGACCTCGGCGGCAACGTGATCCTGCTGGACTCGATCCGCTCGCTGATGGACGTCTACCGGAACGGCGTCCAGGTCGCAGCGGGCGCCGAGTGCTACACGACAGCTGCGGGGCCGGCGGACTGGGAGGTCCGCGTCCACGCGTCGCGGCTCGACTACTACCTGCTGGAGCTCAATCTGTCGCCGGGAGTCTGCACGTAGTAACCGAGGGCTCCGCGGAGCGGCAGTCGAAGACGCTCGACCGCGTGGTGCTCCACGCATCGACGATCTTCCGGCGGTCAGCGCCTGGTAAGGCAGGCGCATCCGGCTATCGAGATCGCGAGACCCTCCAGTGACGACCCGCTGAGAGCGCCTGGTGGCCGGGTCGTTCAGCCGGATGAGGACGCTGTGCCTGTCTCGGCTGGCGCCTCCCGGAGTGCCTCGGCGACCGCGGCCGGCGGCGCGGGCACGGCGCTCCGAACGAAGTTGTGGATAGCCCAGGCAATCGCTCCGCCGAGCGGCGGTGCGATGAAGTAGATCCAGACGCCAGTCCAGGTGTTCCCGACCAGGTCGGGGCCGAAGGTTCGGGCGGGGTTGACCGATGATCCGCTGAACGGGATCGCGGCGAAGTGGATCGCGCTGAGGGCGAGCGGGATGGCGACCAGAGCGCTCGTTCCGAAACGGTCGCTGCGACTGGCCTGCAGGATGACGAGCACGAAGATCGTCGTGAACAGGAGCTCGATCCAGAAGGCACTGCCGTCACCGGCTCCCGGCTTGGTCGCGGTCGTGGCGACGTCGTGCTGGCTGGTCGCGATCAGCAGCGCGACAGCGCCCAGGATCCCGCCGACGAACTGGGCGATCCAGTAGCCGGCCAGGTCGGCGCCGGAGAGGCGCTTGTCGAGGAACATCGCCAGTGAGACGGCAGGGTTGAAGTGGCCGCCGGAGACTTCGCCGAAGGCGTAGAGGCCGGCCAGGAGAGCGAGCCCGAAGGCGAACGGTACGGTGATCAGAACCGGCGCGCCTGCCCGGCCGGCGGCGACGATCGCCGTCGTCCCGCCGAAGACGAGGACGAAGGTCCCGAGCAGCTCCGCGATGTACGTCCTCGCCTTGTCGTTGTTCATCTCCTGCCTCCTTGTTCGAGCGGCGTGTCGGCGTACGAGTACGGGCGACAGCACGATCCTGCACTAGTCACGGACGCCACGTCGACACCTTGTGTCCCAATTCCTGGTCGCTTGCCTGGGCTCGGTAGTTCTCCGCACGAGGAAGTGAGGGCCGATGCGGATGCCACCGGCGCGGGCGCGAGTGATCGTAGATTTGCGATCGACGATGAGTCCGGAGTGTCGGCTCGAGGAGGCGAATCCCATGAACTGCTTCGAGTGCGCGAAGGTGAACGACACCGTCGCCGCCGTCGGCGTCTGC
>DATIER010000288.1:0-9502 GCA_035455605.1 Gaiellaceae bacterium | reverse complement strand
ATCGAGTACCCGCGCTGGCGGGCCTCCTTCTGCAGGTACGCGTCCGCGAGCTCGCCGGCGAGGAAGCGGGCGCCGTACTCCGTCTCCTCGGGCCGCCCCTGCTCGCACATCGGACAGCCCTCCCCGCGTTTCAGCTCGTA
Source organism: Gaiellaceae bacterium (assembly GCA_035455605.1). Lineage (GTDB taxonomy): Bacteria > Actinomycetota > Thermoleophilia > Gaiellales > Gaiellaceae > AC-32. The sequence continues at coordinate 9,362 of DATIER010000288.1, read as the reverse complement.
GAACGACTCCGGCCAGTCCACGCCTCCGACGTTAGCGTTTCGGGAGTGGACGCGGCCGAGCGCCTACGGCAGGTGCGCGAGCGCCTCGTGCTGGACGAGCTCACGCCCGTGGCGATCGGGCCGGACGAGGGAGCCGCGCTTCGAGAGCTGGTCTGCAGCGAGGGGGCGAGGCGGACGATCGAGACCGGGCTCGGCTACGCCGTCTCGACGCTCTTCATCTGCGAGGGCCTGCTCGCGAACGGCGCGGAGGGGCGGCATGTCGCGATCGACCCTCGGCTGCCGAACAGCCATGTCGACGCAGGCCTGCGGCTGCTCGAGGAGGCGGGCGTGCGCGACCTCGTCGAGCTCCACGCCGAGCGCTCCGAGGTCGTCCTGCCGCGCCTGCTCGCCGCCGGCCGGCGGTTCGACCTCGCCTTCGTCGACGGCAATCACCGCTTCGAGGGCGTCTTCCTCGACCTCGTCTACTGCGGCAGGTTGCTGAGCGCCGGCGCCGTCGTGTTCGCGGACGACATGCAGCTTCCGGCCGTCCGCCGCGCGACCGGCTTCTGCATCGCGAACCTCGGCTGGACGGTCGAGGACGAGGGCCGCGAGGGCGAGCACGAGTGGGTCGTCCTCCGCACCGGGCCTCCCGAGGCGTACGACCGCCCGTTCGACAGCTTCGTCGACTTCTAGGGATACGATCGCGGCCGGTGCCCGAGTCGCCCGAAGAGCTCCACGCCCGCGCGAAGGACGCGCTGCGCATGCCGCCGGTCGAGGAGTGGGAGACGTTCCCGTTCGACGGCGAGCTCCGGCCTCGCGCGCTGCGGCCGCCGGCCGCGGACGAGAGGACGCGCCACGGCGAGGGCGGAGTCGACTGTCGCGCCTGCGCCAAGAGCGCGGACGACCTGGTCTGGGAGGACGAGCACTGGCAGCTGACGCCGATCGGGCCGACCGGGCTGCCGATCGTCGTGATCCTCGAGCCGAAGGAGCACTACGACATCGAGACGCTGCCGCCCGAGCGCGCGGCGGAGCTCGGGCCGCTGCTGCAGCGGATCGAGCGCGCCGTCCGCGCCGTCGGCGAGATCGGGCGCGTGCACATCGGCCGCTGGGGCGAGGGCAGCGAGCACCTGCACTGGTGGTTCATGGGCCGGCCGGCGCGCATGCGGCAGCTGAGCGACAGCTTCGCCGCGATCTGGGACGACGTCCTGCCGCCGGTGCCCGAGGAGATCTGGCGCGAGAACGTCGCGGCCGTGGCGGCGGCGCTGCGGGAGTGACGTACTCGATCGTCGCCCGCGACGCGGCGACGGGCGAGCTCGGCGTCGCCGTGCAGTCGCGCGCGTTCAACACCGGTGCGGTCGTGCCGTGGGGCGCGCCCGGCGTCGGCGTCGTCGCGACCCAGTCGTACACCGACCCGGCGTACGGCCCGCTCGGCCTCGACCTGCTGCGCGCGGGCAAGAGCCCCGAGCAGGCGCTCGCCGCGCTCGTGGCCGCCGACGACGACTCTGCGTACCGCCAGGTCGCGATCCTCGACGCGGACGGGCGCGTCGCCGTCCACGTCGGCGAGGCGTGCATCCCGGCGGCGGGCTTCGCGTCCGGCGACGGCTTCAGCGCGCAGGCGAACATGGTCGAGAGCGAGCGTGTCTGGCAGTCCATGGCCGGGGCGTTCGAGCGCTCGGCCGGCCCGCTCGCGGAGCGGCTGCTCGCGGCGCTCGACGCCGCCGAGGCGGCGGGCGGGGACTGGCGCGGCCGCCAGGCGGGCGGGATCGTGGTCGTCGCCTCCGAGGGCCGGCCGTGGGAGCGCGAGGTCGACCTGCGCGTGGACGACCATTCCGATCCGCTCGGCGAGCTGCGCCGGCTGCTCCGGCTGCTCGGCGCCTACACGGCGATGCGCGGGCCGCCCGGGCCGACGGCGGCCGACCTCGAGGCGTTGCCGGAGCTCGACCGTCGCTGGGCGGCGATCCTCGGAGCCACGGCGAGCGGCCGGCTGGACGAGGCTCGCGAGCTGTTCCGGCCGTTGCTCGCGGAGGAGCCGCGCTGGGCGGAGTTCGTGCGCTCGCTCGGCGACCGGGAGCTGCTGCTGAACGCGGCCGAGCTGCTCGACGGTTGAGGCGCGTGAACGTCAAGGGGACGTCGGGCTCCGGCAAGACGACCTTCGCGCGCGAGCTCGCCCGGCGCCTCGAGGTGCCGTCCGTCGAGCTCGACGCGCTCCACCACGGGCCGAACTGGGCGGAGCCGACGGACGAGGAGTTCCGCGCGCGCGTGCGCCAGGCGATCGAGGCGGCGCCCGAGGGCTGGGTGATCGACGGCAACTACGACTCGAAGCTCGGCGAGACCGTCCTCGGCGAGGCGGACACGATCGTCTGGCTCGACCTCCCGCTCAGGCTCAAGCTGCGCCGGCTGTGGCGCCGGACGCGCCACCGCATCCGCGACGACGTCGAGCTCTGGAACGGCAACAGGGAAGCCTGGCGGACCGCCGTCTGGGGCCGCGATTCGCTGTTCGGCTGGATGCTGCGGACGCACGTCCGCCAGCGGCGGGAGTGGCCGAGGCGCTTCGCCGGCGACCCGCGAGTCGTCCGCCTGCGCTCGGACGCCGAAGCGCGAGCGTGGCTCGAGCGGCGGAAACCGGAGTAGCGCCGGGCGAGATACTGCGTACATGGCCGAATCTGCTGGCGAGACGGTCACGCTGCTCTTCAGCGACATCGAGGGCTCGACGCGGCTGCTACGCCAAACCGGCGACGCCTACGCCGGGCTGCTCGCGGAGCACCGGCGCCTGCTCGGCGACGCCTTCGAGCGCCGCGGCGCGATCCACGTCGACACCGAGGGCGACGGCTTCTTCGTCGTCTTTCCGTCGGCGGTCGAGGCAGCCGCGGCCGCCGCCGAGGCCCAGCGCGCGCTCGCGGAGCACACGTGGCCCGAAGGGAGCGAGGTGCGGGTCCGGATCGGCCTGCACTCCGGCGAGCCGCGCGTCGTCGACGGCAGCTACGTCGGGCTCGACGTCCACCACGCGGCACGCGTGATGGCCGCGGGGCACGGCGGGCAGGTGCTCGTCTCCGAGGCGACGCGGGCCGTGCTCGGCGACCGCTTCGAGCTGCGCGACCTCGGCGAGCACCGGCTCAAGGACCTCGCCGCCTCCGAGCGCCTGTACCAGCTCGTCGTCGAGGGGCTGCCGGCGGAGTTCCCGCCGCTCAGCACGCTCGGCAACCGGCCCACGAACCTGCCCGCGCAGCCGAACGCGTTCATCGGCCGCACGCGTGAGCTCGAGGAGCTCCGGGCGCTGCTGGCGCGGGGCGACGTGCGGCTGCTGACGCTCACCGGGCCCGGTGGCACGGGGAAGTCGCGCCTCGCGTTCGAAGTTGCGCGCTCGGTGCTCGACGAGTTCGCCAACGGCGTCTTCTTCGTGCGGCTGGCGCCGATCCGGGAGTGGGAGCTCGTCGTGCCGACGATCGCGCAGACGATCGGCCTGCGCGAGCGGGCCGGCGAGTCGTCGCTCGCCGCGCTGACCGACTACCTGCGCGACCGGCGGATGCTCCTCGTGCTCGACAACCTCGAGCAGGTGGTCGACGCCGGCCCGGTGCTCGCCGACCTGCTGGCGTCGGCGCCCGGGCTGAAGGTCGTCGCGACGAGCAGGACGCCGCTGCGGCTCTCGCTGGAGCGCGCGTACGCGGTCAGCCCGCTGGCCCTCGACGAGTCGGTGCCGCTCTTCGCCGAGCGGGCGCGCGCGGCCGGCGCCGACTTCACGGTCTCCGAGGCGAACGAGGCGGTGGTCGCCGAGATCTGCGCGCGCCTCGAGGGCCTGCCGCTCGCGATCGAGCTGGCGGCGCCGCGCGTGCGCACGCTCACCCCTGCCGCGCTCCTGCGGCGCCTCGACCGGCGCCTGGCGCTGCTCACCGGCGGCGCGCAGGATCTCGACGAGCGCCAGCGGACGCTGCGCGGCGCGATCGAGTGGAGCTACGACCTGCTCGAGCCAGAGGAGCGGACGCTCTTCGCTCGCCTCGGCGTCTTCGTCGGCGGCTGCCGGCTCGAGGCCGCCGAGGCCGTGTGCGACGGGCCGCTCGAGGCGCTCGAGTCGCTCGTCGAGAAGAGCCTGCTCCGCCAGCGCGCCGACTCCGACGGCGAGCCCCGCTTCTGGATGCTCGAGACGATCCGGGAGTTCGCGCTCGAGCAGCTGGCTGCGAGCGGCGAGGCGGACACGTTGAGCGCGCGCCGTGCCGACTGGTTCGCCGAGCTTGCCGAGTGCCTGGACGCCCGGTCGCGCTCGGGCGACCAGCCCGCCGCGATCGCCCGCCTGCTGGACGACTACCCGAACCTGCGCGCCGTGCTGGGCTCGGCTCGCGCGGCCGGCGACGGCGAGCTGCTGCTGCGGCTCGCGACGGCGCTCTGGCCCTTCTGGGCGACGCGCGGCTACGTGGCGGAGGGACAACGGGCGCTCGAGGACGCGTTCGAGCTCGCCGGCCGGCGTCCGGCTCGTGCCCTGCTCGGCCTGAGCTCGCTGCGCGTGCTCAGCGTGAGCAGCGCCGGCCTGCTCGACGAGGTGCACGAGGCGCTGCGGGCCGCGGAGGAGCTCGGCGACCCGCTCACCCTCGCGCAGGCGTGGAACCTGCTCGGCCAGGTCGAGGGAACGCTGCTCGGCTCGCTCGCGCAGGCCGAGGAGGCGTGGCAGCAGGCGCTTTCCTACGCCGAGCGGGCGAGCCTGCGGGCCGAGCGGGCCGACAGCATCGGCTGGCTGATGATGAGCGCGAACTTCGGCCCGCTGCCGGTCGAGGAGGGGATCGCCCGCTGCCGGAGGTTCCACGACGAGGCTGCCGACGACCCGTTCATCCAGGCGAACGCGCGCATCGAGCTGGCGGCGCTCGAGGCGATGCGCGGCGACTTCCGCACGGCGCGAGAGCTGCTCGCGAGAGGCCGCCAGTCCCTGGCCGAGCTCGGCTTCACCCTGATGGTCGCGATGAGCGCGCAGGAGGCGCACTACGTCGAGATCCTGGCGGGCGATCCGGCGGCCGCGGCGCGGATCTCGCGCGAGAGCTACGCGCAGCTCGAGCCGCTGGGCGAGCGCGCATACCTCTCGACCGCCGCCGCGCTGCTGGCGCATGCGCTCGGGGAGCTCGACGAGCTCGAGGAGGCCGAGCACTTCAGCCGGGTGAGCGAGGAGGCGTCGTCGCCCGAGGACGTCTTCTCGCAGGTGCTGTGGCGGAGTGGCCGCGCGAAGGTCCGCGCCAGGCGCGGGGAGCTGGCCGAGGCGGAGGCGCTCGCCCGCGAGGCGGTCGCCCTGGCGGAGAAGACCGACCTGCTGAACACTCAGGGCGACACGCTCGCCGACCTCGCCGAGGTGCTCGCGCTCGCGGGCCGGCAGGCGGAGGCGGCGTCGGTCCTCGAGCAGGCCGCGGAGCGGTTCGAGCGGAAGGGCAACGTGGCCTCGCTCGAGCGCGTCCGGGCGCTGGCGCCGGCGTGAGGTACGACGTCCTCGTCCTCGGCGGCGGCGCGGCAGGGTGCGCCCTCGCCGCGCGGCTGAGCGAGAACCCGGATCGCACGGTCTGCCTCGTCGAGGCCGGCCCCGACTACGGCCACCTGTCCGAGGGCCGCTGGCCGGCCGACATCCTCGACCCGCGCTGGCTCGCGCTCGAGTCGCACCTGTGGGAGCGCGACGACGAGGGGGACCGCTCGCAGTCGCGCGCGCGGGTCGTCGGCGGCTGCTCGGCGCACAACGCCTGCGTGCTCCTCGAGGGTGCGCCGGCCGACTACGAGTGGGGCGGCTGCTGGTCGTACGAGGCGTTCGCGCCCTACCTCCGCCGCGCGTACGAGACGCTGCGCGGCCACGTGCTCGCGGACGACGAGCTGACGCCGTGGCACCGCGCGTTCCGCGACGCGGGCGGCGCCGACTCGATCGTCCACCCGGTGAACATCGTCGACGGCGTGCGCTGGCACACCGGCTTCGCCTACCTCGACGCCGCCCGCGCGCGCGAGAACCTGACCGTGCTCGGGGACACGCTGGTCGACCGGGTGCCCGTCTCCGGCGCCCGCGCGCTCGGTGCGCTCGCCGGCGGACGCGAGCTGCGCGCGGACGCGGTCGTCGTCTCGGCGGGCGCCTACGGCTCGCCGGGGATCCTGCTGCGGAGCGGGATCGGCCCCGCCGGCGACGTCGCGCAGCTGCCGGTGGGCGAAGGGCTCGTCGACCACGTCGGCACCGGGGCGGCCTGGGAGCCGACGCAACGGCTGCTGGACGAGACCGCGGCGCACGAGGCCGAGCACGGGCTCTACATGGGCCAGGTGACCGTCGCAGGGCGCAGCCGCTCGTGCCCGCCCGGCACGCGCGACCTGTTCGTCTTCCCCGCGCTGGACGTCGGGCCCGAGATCAGCGGCGCCGCCTTCGCGATGAAGCCGCGCTCGCAGGGCTCGGTGCGGCTGAACGGGCCGGATCCGGAGACGCCGCTGCGGATCGACCACGGCTTCCTGCGCGACGAGCGCGACGTCGAGACGGTGGCCGAGGCGTTCGAGCGCCTGCGCGAGCTCGCCGAGAGCGACCCGGTGCGGCCCTACCGCGGCGCCGAGCTGCGCCCGGGCGCGGGCGTGGGCGCCGAGGAGCACGTCCGCGCGAGCGCGCGCGGCTTCTTCCATCCGGTCGGGACGTGCGCGATCGGCCGGGCCGTCGACGAGCGCTGCCGCGTGCTCGGCTTCGAGAACCTCTACGTCGTCGACGCGTCGGCGATCCCGGAGATCCCGTCGGCGAACACGAACCTGACCACGGTCGCGCTGGCGGAGCGGGCCGCGGAGTGGGTGTAGCATCGAGCCGATGGCCGTGACCGCCCCCGACCGGCTCTACTACACCGGCGTCGACGAGGCGGACGAGCTGATCGCGCACGACCCGTTCGCGCTGCTCGTCGGGTTCGCGCTCGACCAGCAGGTGCCGGTGCCGACCGCCTTCCAGAGCCCGTGGAAGCTGAAGCGACGTCTGGGCACGCTCGACCCCGGCCAGGTGGCGGCGACCGACCCGGCCCGGCTCGAGCAGGTCTTCCGCGAGAAGCCCGCGATCCACCGCTTCCCCGGCGCGATGGCCGCGCGCGTGCAGGAGCTCGCGGCCCAGGTGCGCGAGGACTACGGCGGCGACGCCGCTCGCATCTGGCGCGACGCGGCCGACGGAGCCGACCTGCGCAGGCGCATCTCGGCGCTGCCGGGGTTCGGCGAGATGAAGGTGAAGGCGCTCGGCGCCGTGCTCTGGAAGCGCTTCGGCGTGGCCCTCGCCGAGGAGCTCGACCCGGGCCACCCGACGCTCGGCGACGTGGACTCGCCCGAGGCGCTCGAGGCCTACCAGGCGGCCAAGCGCGCCCACAAGGCGAAGCTGCGCGCCGCGCGCGGCTAGCCGGCAACGACGGGAAGGAGGGCGGCTACCGCCCTCCTTCCCCGCAGACGTTTCCGACTACCCGCCCGAGCCTCCGAGGGCCGCGCGCGTCGTGACGTAATGATCGGAGTCGCCCTCGCCGCCCGCTCGCCCGGATCCGAAGTAGAGGGTCGTTCCGTCCCAGGAGAGCGACGGACGCGTGTCCGGTGCCGCGCTGTTCACCAGCGGCCCGAGGTTGACCGGCGTCGACCAGGGCTCCCGCACGCTCGCGCGTGTGGCCGAGTACAGGTCCTGCATCCCGAGCCCGCCGGGACGCGTCGAGAAGAAGAAGAGCTCCAGACCGTCGCGGCGCAGGCTCGGTTGCCCGTCGTTCGCGGTCGGGCTGTTCACGCCCGCGAGTGACTCGGCCGGGCCGAAGACGCCGCCGTGCGACTCGCTGCGGAAGAGGTCGCCGCCGCCCGAGCGGGTGCTCGAGAAGTAGAGGACCGGGCCGTCCGCCCGCTCGGGGAGCGGGACCGGGCTCGCCTCGTTGGCCGAGCTGTTCACCTCGCAGCCGAGATTCTCGACGGGATCCCAGCCGTCGGCTCGCAGCCGGGTCGTGTAGACGTCGTCGCCGCCGCAGCCACCGGCCCGGTTCGAGACGAAGTAGAACAGGTGCCCGTCCCGCGAGATCGTCGGGCAGAAGTCGTTCGCCGCGGAGTTGACGGGTGCTCCGACGTTCGCCGGCGCGCCCCACGGGTCGTCGACACTCGCTCGCTTCGACACCCAGATGTCGATCCCGCCGAGCCCGCCGGGGCGGTTCGACGCCATGTAGAAGGTCTTGCCGTCACGCGAGACGAACGGGCAGCCGTCCAGTGACGCGCCGTTGAAGCTCGGGTCGGTGCCCGGAATCGACTCGACGCGGACGGCCTGTGACCACGAGCCGTAGTCGCCGGACGCCGCGAGCGCAGCCCCCGCGACCACACCGGCGACCAGGGACAGCACCAGCACGCGCTTGAGAGCGCTCATCGCTCCTCCTCCTGTGTCGTGTTCGTCTGCTCGCCGTGGGATACGCCCCGGGCACGCCGGACGAGGTCGCGTGCGACCTCGTCCGAGAGGTCGATCCCGTGCGCCTCCGACGCGTGTCGTCGGACCTCGCGCACGGATGCGGCCTCCTCGGTGGCGTCCACCTCGTAGCCGCAGTCGCAGCGGAGTGCCTTGTCAGCGAACATGTCGCCGCCGATACTTCGGACGTGCGGTCAGAGGCTCGCTAGTCCGCCGCTAGCGTGCCGCTAGCGAGCGGAAGGAGGCCTCCTGAACGTCCGGATCTCGATGACGGAGCGCCTCGCCGTGGAGGCGAACGGCACACGGGTGGACGAGCAGCGCTTCCCTGGCCGCCAGGGCCGGATCGTGTTCGCGTACCTGGCGGCGCAGCAAGGACGGCCCGTCCCCCGCGACGAGCTCGCCGACCTGCTCTGGGGCGACGAGCTCCCGGCGACGTGGGAGAAGGCGCTCAGGGTGCTGATGACGAAGCTCCGCGCGCTGCTGACGGAGTGCGGCATCGACGGCGCGAGCGCGCTGACGAGCGCCTTCGGCTGCTACCAGCTGACGCTGCCGCCCGGCGCCTGGATCGACGTCCACGCGGCGGCGACTGCGGTCCAGCAGGCAGAAGCAGCACGGGCCGCCGGTGAGCTCGAGGTCGCTCGCACGCACGCCTCGACCGCGGCCGAGCTCGCGCGCCGTGTCTTCCTGCCGGGCGAGGACGGGCCGTGGGTCGAAGACCGGCGCCGCGACCTCCGCGACCTCCTCGTGCGTGCGCTCGAATGCCTGCGCGACGTGGCCCTCGCCGACGGGGAGTTCGGCGAGGCAGTCCGGTACGCAGCCGAGATCACCGAGCTCGAGCCGTTCCGCGAGAGCAGCTACCGCGCGTTGATGCAGGCACATGCGGCGGCCGGCAACCCGGCCGAGGCGCTCCGTGTGTACGAGCGCTGCCGGCGGTTCCTCGCCGACGAGCTCGGCGCCTACCCGTCCTCGGAGTCCGAGGCCGTGTATCGCGCGCTGCTCCGGAGCT
>DATIER010000287.1:0-6138 GCA_035455605.1 Gaiellaceae bacterium | reverse complement strand
CTGCGTCTCGGTCTCGAACAGCACGACCACGAACGTCGCGTTCGAGGTGCCGGCCGCGTACGTCTTCACGCCCGCGAGCCCGAGCCCGCGGTCGACCGCCCACATCACGGCGAGCGCGCCCTCCTCGAAGCGCGTCCGCTGCCGCGGCACGTTCTCGACGTCGCCAGCCGCCAGGCGGCGGAAGGAGCCTTCGACCGCCTCCAACGCGTCGGCAGGCGTGAGCAGCCCGGCGACCTCGTCCTCGGTCAGGTACAGCGCCACGGTGCCGAGGCTACTGCCTACTGCTTCGGAATGAAGCTGATCTGGCCGCTCGTTTCGAGCACCGCCCACCGCACCTTCTCGAGGGAGTCGAGCTGGCTCTGGCGCGCCTGTTCCTCGACCTCCTGGCGCGTCAGGCGCTCCCGGGCGAGGTTGCCCTCGATCACGCGGCCATCCTCGATCAGCACGATCGGCTCGCCGGCCAGCACCTGCCGCACGCGACGGAAGCGGTAGTTGAGATACGAGACGCCGACCTGCAGAAGCGCGATCGTGCCGGCGGCGAGCACGAGGCCCGTGACCGAGTAGTCGCTCTGCGTGACGCCCTGCTGAACGAGGTCGCCGAGCACGATCAGCATGATCAGGTCGAACGGCTCGAGCGACGAGAGCTCGCGGCGGCCGACGATCCGCGTCAGGAAGAAAACGAACGCGAAGGCGAAGGCCGCGCGGAGGACGATGTCCACTAGGGGAAGATCCTCAGGCTGCGGGTGATGGTCAGGAGGGGCTGCTGACCATCCTCAAGCGTGGCGCGGAGCGTGCGCGAGTCGACGGTCGTGGGGTTGACCTGGAACTCGATGAAGAGCACGTGGGTGGAACCGGCCGGGAGATGGCCGAGGTTGAGCGCGAGGCTGCCGTCGCGGCTTGCCTCGTTCACGGGGCTCGGCTCGATCGTGTTGACGGTCATCCCGTCGAGCCAGGCCTGATTCAGGACGAGCGTCGCGTCGGCCAGCACCTGGCGCGCGTCGATCGTGAAGCGCGCCTGGTAGAGCAGGCCGCCGCGCACGGCATCGGGCGCGGAGATCGACAGCGTCGCAGGGGCCGCGCCCGCGCGTGTAGTGGACGGGCGCTGTCCGAACACGTCCACGAGAGCGAGCGCCGCGATGAGCACGACGACTGCGAGCAGAGCGCGCCGCGCCCAGGGGTGCCACTGCCGTCCCTGAAGGTCGCGGTGACGAGGGAGTGCGATGCCGTCCGGCGGATCGGCCACGACCGCCGATTCGCTGGTTCGGAGTGCGTTCCTCTAGCTGTGGGCCCAGGCGATGAGGCCGGCGCCCGCGGCGACGATCGCGCCGACGATCGCCAGGAGGATGACGAGCGTGCCGGAGCCGCCGCCGGACGAGCCCGCGAGCGGCGCGCGATGCCGCACGGCTGCCGTCTCGTAGACGTATGAGGTCCGGTTCCGCCCGACCGGATCCGGGTTGGCGAGGAAGGCCTGGTACTGGTCGGAGCGGACGAGCTGCATGCGCGTGTCGATCAGCGTGCGCAGGAGCGCGGCGGGCGGCAGCCTCGTCGAGCGCCAGCTCGCCGCGCCGGCCGGCGGCCGCAGACCGCGCACGACCGCGGCCGGTCGCGCCTCGACGTGCAGCCGCGGCGCGCCGCCGCCGCCGGTCACCTCGACGCGGCGGGCCAAGGGCTGCTCGTCGCCGAGCACGAAGGAGAAGCGCACCGAGTGCCCGTCGACCACGCCGCCGGCCGCCGCCGACGGCGCCCGCGGGAAGCGCAGCTCGCCCGTGACGCGGAGCGGCGCCGCGATCCGCGGCTTCTGCGGACGCTGTGAGACCGGGCCGGCGATCGTCGCGTACACGGGCGTCAGGCGCCGGCCCGCAAGCGACTCGCGGCGAGTCCGGTCGAGCAGCGACGCGAGCTCGGCACGCGACGCGGCACCGTGGAACGCGACCTCGGAGGTCGTGGTCGCGTTCGCGAGCGTCAGCATGTAGCGGTCGCCGTCGCGCGAGGCTCGCAGCCGCAGGGGCAGGAACGGCAGCACCGGTCCCGGACGCAGCGTCGCCTGCGCCGAGAGCAGTCTCCGCCTCGAGGCGAACCCCGCCCAGAGGATCTGCCCGCGCCGCTGGCCCGGCTGCGACTGCGAGCCAGCGGCGGCCCGGACGTCGAGCACGGGCGCCTGCACCACGATCAGGTAGTCGCCCGTCCCGGTCAGGCGCAGCTTCTGCAGGGCGCGGACGGCGACGACGCTGCCGTCGTCCGCCACCCCGGCGGTCACGCGTTGCTCGCTGCTCGCGCGGATCCGGAACGTCAGCGTCGCCCCGACGGTCGGAGCCGTCGTCGCGAGCGGCGGGCTCGGCGTCGGATACGGCGTCGGCCCGGGCAGGAGCACCTGCTGCGTGTCCGCATGCGCGACCGCCGGCGCCAGCGCCGCCGCGAGCGCGGTCGCCGCGAGCGCGCGCCTCACCGCGTCTGCGGGATCGGCGGCAGCGTCGCCGAGAGCGGGTCGTCCTGGACGGGCTGGTACGTCATGTCGCGGAAGCGCGCGAAGTAGACGTCGTCGTCGACCACCCCGTCGTGGTTGTGCTCGTTGAAGCCGCGCTGGTCGCCGTTGGCGCCCTGCGCCGTCACCTGGCTCAGCGCCGAGGTCACCTTCGCCGGGTCGACCGACGCCGCGTGGGTGATCGCCGCGACGAGCACGTGCACGAAGTCGTACGAGTACATGCCGAACTCGGGCGGTTGCACGACCGCCCGGCCCTCGCGCGTCTTCACGCCGACGGGGTCGGCGCCGTAGGTCGCCTCGTACTGCGACTGGAAGCTCGTGAACGGCCCGATCCCGACCTCGGCGGTCAGTCGCCCGGACGCGAACGTCAGCCCGTCGACCCAGGTCGGGTGGTCGGCGAGCTGCTGGCGGACGAACGGGTCGGCGCCGGTCGGCGGCGTGTAGACGGGCACCTTCCAGCCGATGCTGCGCGCCGCCGAGAGCACGGCCGCGATCGTCGGCGGCTGGCCCCACACGAGCAGCGCCGTCGCGCCGGAGCGCCTGGCCCGCAGGACCTGCGCGCTCAGGTCCGGCTGCCCGGCCGGCAGCGTCAGCGTGATCGCGACGGACTTCGGGTCGGCGGAAAAGGCGTGGTCGACGTCGGCAGCCCCTTCGCGTCCGTAGGCGCTGTCGTCCGAGAGCAGGCCGACCTTCAGCTGCTTGGGGATCAGGTACTCGGCGTAGCGGAACGCGATCCCGTGGTTCGTCGGCGCGATCCGGAAGACGTTCGGCCGCCGCTCGGCGTCGACGAGTCCCGAGCCGCCGTCGTAGGTGATGCAGACCGAGACGCCCCGCCGGCGCGCCAGCTGCCAGGTGGCGTCGACGCCCGTGCCGTCGGTGACGATCGTGACCGCGCCCGCGTCGAGCGCGCGCCGTGCGTCCTCGACCGCCTGCCGGGCCGAGAGGTGGTTGTCGTAGAGCTTCACGTCGAGCAGGTAGCTCCGGTCGCCGACGCGCAGGCCGCCGCCGCCGTTCAGGTTCGAGGTTGCGAGCTCGACGCCCTGGCGGATCGTCTGCGCGACGTAGGGGCTCCCCGTGACCGGGACGTCGACCGCGATCACGAGGTGCTTCGGGCTGTCGCTCGTGCCGCTCGAGCCACCGCAGCCGGCGGCGAGCACGGTCACGCCGGCGAGGAGGATCACAAGCCGGCGCACGACCGCCAGCCTACAGCCGGGCCGTTCCCAGGTAGGCCTCCCGGACGACGGCGCTCGCGGCGATCTCGGCGGCCGATCCCTCGGCGACGACCGTGCCCGCGCCGAGCACCAGCACACGGTCGGCGACGCGTCTGACCAGGCGGAGGTTGTGCTCGACGACGAGCACCGCGACGCCGCGCCCGCGGATCCGCTCGACCGTCTCGGCGAGCAGCTCGAGCTCGTCCGCGCCGGCGCCGGCCGCGAGCTCGTCGACGAGGAGCACCTGCGGCTCGGTCGCGATCGCGGCCGCCAGCGCGACCAGCCGCCGCTGCGAGGTGGTCAGCTCGAGCGTGGGTGCCTCGGCGACGTGGTCGAGACCGACGAGCGCGAGCGCCTCCAGCGCCGCCGACTCCGAGGCAAGCCGCTCGCGGCGGGCGCGAGGCGTGGCCAGGGCCGTGCGCACGAGCCCGCCGGCCCGGCGCAGCGAGGCTCTGCCGACGGCAACGTTCTCGAGCGCGGTGAGCTCCGGGAAGGTGGACGCCGTCTGCAGCGTCCGCGCGATCCCGAGCGCGACGCGGTCGCCGGTGCCCGCCGCCGTGACCTCGGCGCCGTCGAGCTCGATCCGCCCGGCGTCCGGTCGAGTCGCGCCGGCGATCAGCCGCAGCGCGGTGGTCTTACCGGAGCCGTTCGGCCCGATCAGCGCGGCCGTCTCGCCGCGGCGGAGCTCGAGCTCGAAGCCGTCGACGGCGACCACGCCTCCGAACGCCTTCCGCAGGCCGTGAGCGGCGAGAGCCGGCCCGTCGGGAGCCGGCACCGCCGGGGCAGGCGCTGCGGCAGCAGGCGTCCACCGCTTGCCACGCGGCAGGTAGCGCAGCGCCCACGGCAGGACGCCCTCGCCGCCGAAGGCGAGTACGAAGACGAGCAGCAGCGCGGCGACGGCCGCGTCGAAGCGCTCGAGCGGCAGCTGCAGCAGGCGCGCGAGCGGCCCGGAGACGAGCCCGATCAGCCCGAGCAGCGCCACGCCGAGCGCCGGCCCGAGCGTCGCGGCCGCGCCGCCGAGCAGCACCGCGACGAGCAGCTTGAACGACAGGAACGGGTCGTAGGCGGCCGGATCCGCGACCGCCTGCAGCTGCACGGAAAGCCCGCCGGCGAGACCGGCGACGGCCGCCGAGAAGACGAGCCCCGTGAGCCGGCGCCGCTCGAGCCGCACGCCCAGCGAGACGGCGAGCGCGGGCGCCTGCCGGAGCGCCGCGAGCTCGAGCCCGGGCGCGCCGCGGCGCAGCGCCAGCACGGCCAGCGCGGTCACCGCCGTCAGCGCGAGGGCGACCTCGAAGTGGACGGTCGGCGTGGCGTTCAGCCCGAGCAGCGACGTCGGCGGCAGGATCAGCCCCTGGGCGCCGCCCGAGACCGACGGGAAGGCGAGCAGGAAGAGCCAGACGAGCCACGCGAGGAGCCACGTGCTGACCGCGACGAAGGCGCGCCGCAGCCGCACGACGCCGCCGCTCAGCACGCCGGCGACGAGCGCCGCCGCCGCGCCCGCCAGCGCCGCCGGCTCGAGCGGCCAGCCGGACCGCGCGACGAGCAGGCCGGACGTGAAGGCCCCGATCGCCATGAACGCTCCCGTGCCGAGCGAGGGGAGCCCGCCGGGGCCGACGATCAGGCCGAGCGCCGTCGCCGCGAGCGCGAGATAGGCGGTGTTGGCGAGCGCGTCCACCCCTACCCCGGGCAGCGACAGGAACGGCACGAGCGCAGCCACCACGAGCACGCCGAGCGACAGCCACGCCGTCGTGCTCCAGCGCGAGCGCGCGTCGTGCGCGGCGCGCCGGAGTTCGACCGCGGTCTGCGCGAGCGCGCTCACTCCCGCTCCTCCAGCGCCTCGTGCGAGGGCCGCAGCGAGATGAGCAGGAGCACGAACGCGAGCGGCAGCACCTGGCTGTAGGACGGCCCGAGCTGCCAGCCGCCGAGGTGGACGTTCGCGATCGCGGCCTCCACGACGCCCAGCACGAGGCCGGCCGCGAACGCGTGCAGCGGCGGGCCGAAGCGAACTGCGAGCGCCGCCACGAGCCCCTGCAGGCCGAGGATCGTGCCCGTGTTCGCGTTCACCGCCTCGCCGGGCGCGGCGGCGACGGCGGCCACCATCGCGACCGCACCGACGAGCGCGAAGGCGAGCGTGATCGCGAGATCGACGGGGACGCCGACCACGCGCGCGCCCTCCTGGTCGTCGGCCACCGCCCGCAGCGCCTGCCCGTGGCGCGTGCGCTCGAGGAACCACGCCGACCCGAGCGCGAGCGCGATCGCGAGGCCGGCGACGAAGAACGCGCGCGCCTGCACCTGGGCGCCGCCGACGTGGACGAAGCCGGCTGTGCCGACGCGATGGAACGGCAGCGGGTCCGGGAAGACGTAGCTCGCGCGCTGAAAGACGGCGCCGATCACCGCGCGGATCGCGAAGGCGACGGCCGCGGTCCCGGCGACCCAGCCGATCGT
>DATIER010000286.1:0-8383 GCA_035455605.1 Gaiellaceae bacterium | reverse complement strand
GGCAGACCGCGCAGGTGATGCCGACCGAGGCGAGCCTGCCGCGGCGATCGAAGAAGCCGCGCACGCCGACGACGGAGTCGAGCTTCAGCAACGTCACCGTCACGGCGGGGTCGTCGAGGTTGACTTTGCCGGCCTTGATCGCCGCGGCCACCTGCCGGGGAATCTTCGCCGCGTCGACCTTGAGCCCAAGCGCGAGCGCCGTCTTCGGGCTCACCCCCGGGCCGACGCCGCCGAGCTTCGCGCCCTCGATCGCCTTGTGCAGGCCGAGCACGCCGCCCCAGACGGCCTGGTCGCCGAACGTGTCGTTGCGGAACACGTTGCGGCCCTGGCGCACGAGGCGCTCGGCCCGCGTGAGCGTCGCGTCCCGGTGACGGTGCGGATGGCGCGTCGCCGAGAACGCGCTCACGCTGCCGTTGACGACGACGCCGGCCAGCACGAGCAGCGAGGCGACGCCCGCGAGCGCGAGCGAGGACGCGAGGAGCTTCTTGACGAACGCCATCGGCGGCCTCCCTGGGGGCGGCGAGCAGCTGTAACGGGATTAGTGGCAGCACGGCGCCGGTTCTTACTCGCCGGCGCAGGCGTCGTCCGCTACACGCCCATCGCGTGGTTCATATCGAGCGGGCTGATGGGTTGTCACCCTTGCCCTGCGCATCGGCCGCCTCTGGGGACCCGGCACCTTCCATCCAACGCCACCCGAACCGCCGGCCGTCCACATCGACCAGGCAGGCGCCGGAGCCGCCAAGCTCCTCACGCACGCCACGCCCGGCACCTACATCGTCACGTAGACCGGTAACGCGTCGAGCGATGCGACTGCCAAGCAGACGCAGGAGCCTCTACATGCCCATCGCGTGGTAGCCGGAGTCGACGTAGAGCGTCGTCCCGGTCACGTTGCGCGCGTCGTCGGAGAGCAGGTACGCGCCCGCCGCGCCGACGTCGTCCGCGTCGATCGGCCGGTGCAGCGGCGAGCGCTCCTCGACGATCGACTCCATCGTCGGGAAGCCGGCGATCGAGCGCGCCGCCAGCGTGCGCACCGGGCCCGCGGAGACCGCGTTCACGCGGATGTTCTTCCGGCCGAGGTCCCAGGCGAGGTAGCGCACGGACGAGTCTAGCGTCGCCTTCGCCACGCCCATCACGTTGTAGTGCGGCACCGCGCGCTCGCCGCCCAGGTACGTCATCGTCAGGATCGAGCCGCCCCCCGCCGCCTCCAGCAGCGGCTCCGCCAGCCGGGCGCACGCGACGAGCGAGTAGGCGGAGACGTCGAGCGCCATCCAGAAGCGCTCGCGCGGCGTGTCGGTGAAGCGGCCCTCGAGGTCCTCGGCGGCCGCGAACGCGACCGAGTGCACGAGCACGTCGAGCTGCCCGCCGAACGCATCCCCCACCTCGCCGAAGACGCGCTCGAGGTCGCCGTCCGAGCGGACGTCGCACTCGGTCACGAGCGGCGAGTCGACCGACTCGGCGAGCTCGCGAACGCCCTTCTCGATCCGCTCGCCCTGGTAGGTGAAGGCGAGGCTGGCCCCGCCCTCGGCGAGGCGCTTCGCGATCGCCCAGGCGATCGAGCGCCGGTTGGCGACGCCGAGCACGAGCCCGCGTTTGCCCTCGAATTGACGCATCTGGGCGAGTCTAAGCGCTCCAGTTTCTGAGGTACCCTGCTGTCCTTGCGCCGCTATCTCCCTCTATCGCTGATCGCGGCGCTGCTGGTCCTCACCACCGCCGCGACCGCCTCCGCCGACCTGCGCCCGATCCGGCTCCCGCGCCACGGCGACACGATCCTGCAGCGCGTTCGGCACGGCGTGCTTCGCATCCCGCGCGGCCAGCAGCAGGGGCGCGTGCGCGTGCTAGTCGGGCTGCGCCTGCCGCCGCTCGCGCAAGCGTACGGCCCGGGCCTCTTCGCCGTGGGCCCCCGCAAGAAGCTCGACGTCGCGAGCCGCTCCTCGCAGGCGTACCTCGCCCGCCTCTCGCGGGCGCAGGCGGTCGCCGCGCGCACGATCCGCCGCGCCGTCCCGAGCGCGCGGATCTCCTACCACTACCGGATCGTCCTCGACGGGATGGCCGTCAGCCTGCGCTACCGCGACCTGCCGCGCCTGCTGGGCGTTCACGCGCTGCAGAAGGTGTACCCGAGCGCGCGCTACCACCTGGACACGAACAAGAGCGCGTCCGTGATCCGGGCCGACACCTTCTGGGCGACGACCGGCGGGCGCGGCCAGGGGATCAAGATCGGCGTTGTCGACGACGGCGTCGACCAGGCGAACCCGTACTTCGACCCGACCGGCTTCACCTACCCGGCGGGCTTCCCGAAGGGCGGCAAAAAATGGACGACGCCGAAGGTGATCGTCGCGCGCGCCTTCCCCGGCCCCGGCTCCGGCCGGCAGGGGCACCTGGCGCTCAACCGCGCCGACTCCTTCCACGGCACGCACGTCGCCGGCATCGCGGCGGGCGACGCCGGCACGGTCGTCGGGCCCGGCCCCGACCACCCCGCCGTCGCCGGCCTCTCCGGGATCGCGCCGCGCGCGCAGATCGGCAACTACCGCGTCTTCGTCGACCCCGTGCCGACCGGCGGCCTGGACGCGTTCACGCCGGAGATCGTGCTCGCGTTCGAGGCCGCGGTGAACGACGGTATGGACGTGATCAACTTCTCCGGCGGCGGGCCGGAGATCGACCCGTCGAGCGACGCCCTGATCGACGCGCTCGACAACGTCGCCGCCGCGGGCGTGGTGCCGGTGATCTCGGCCGGGAACGACCGGGACGACTTCGGCCTCGGCTCCGTCGGCTCGCCGAGCAACGCGCCGGACGCGATCTCGGTCGCCGCCACCTCGAACCTGCACGTCTTCGGCTCCGAGCTCCAGGTCACCGGGCCCGGCGCGCCCTCGAGCCTGCAGCAGATTCCGTTCGCCTTCAACTTCGACGTGCCCGCCTCGTGGGTCGCGGGCCAGACGATGGTGGACGTGGGCACGATCCAGGGGACGGACGGCCAGCCGGTCGAGCGGCACCTGTGCTCGCCGCCCGGCCACGACCCCAACGACCCGCGCTTCACCTCGCTGCCGTCGGGCTCGCTCAGCGGCCTGGTCGCGCTCGTCTCGCGCGGCAGCTGCACGTTCGCCTCGAAGGTCGAGCGCGTCCGGCAGGCGGGCGGCACCGGAATCGTGTTCGTCGACAACCGCGCCGGCGAGGCGAACGCCGTCCCGATCCAGCTCGCTCTCCCCGGCGGGATGATCAGCGACCTCGACGGCGCCGACCTGCGCGCCTACCTCGGGTCGCACGGCGGCCGGACGACCTTCACGGCGACCGCGACCAGCGACCCGAAGGAGATCCAGACCGGCCGCAGCGGGATCATCACGAGCTTCTCGTCCGGCGGCCCGACCAACTTCGACCATCGGCTGAAGCCCGACGTCGCCGCGCCGGGCGGGCAGATCCTCTCCTCGACGCTGAAGGAGTTCGCCGGCTCGAACTTCGCCGTCTTCGACGGCACGAGCATGTCCGCGCCGCACGTCTCCGGCGCCGCGGCGCTGCTCCTCCAGCAGCACCCGTCGTGGACGCCGGCAGAGGTCAAGTCGGCGCTGATGACCTCGGCCCAGCCCGCGTGGGGCGACACCGCGCGCACGAAGGAGGCCTCGGTGCTGCTCGAGGGCGGCGGCCTGGTCGACGTCGCGGCGGCGAACGACCCGAAGCTGTTCGCCGAGCCCTCGTCGCTCTCGTTCGGCTACCTGAACGTCGACGGGCAGGCGGCGCGCAAGCCGCTGCTGCTCTCGCTGACCGACGCCGGCACGGGCGGCGGGACCTGGAACGTGGCGGTGCAGCCGCAGGCGGCGACGGCCGGCTCGTCGATCGCCCCCGCAACGTCCTCGGTGACGATCGCGCCCGGCGGCACCGTCGACCTGCCGGTCGTCGCGTCGGGCTCGAACGGCGCCCCGACCGGCGACGACTACGGCTTCGTCGTCCTCACCCGCGGGAGCGACCGGATCCGCGTGCCGTACTACTTCTCGATCCAGGACCCGCAGGTCGGCCGCGCGCCGCGCGTCACGATCAAGGCGTACCAGCTCGGCGACACGAACGCCGGCACGAACTACGTCAGCGAGTACCGCTTCCCGCAGTGGCCGTTCGGGCCGCCGCCCGACTACACCGGCAAGCCCTTCGACGAGAACGGCGCCGAGCACGTCTACACCGTCCGCGTCAGCGAGCACGCCGCGAACGCCGGGGTCGCGGTCGTGGCGTCGAGCCCGAACGCGCTCGTCGAGCCCTGGTTCCTCGGCTCGCTGAACGAGAACGACGTGCAGGGCTACCCGGGCACGCCCGTCAACGTGAACGGCCTCACCTTCGAGTACCAGTTCGACAACCAGGCCGCGGCCGTCGACTTCCCGCACGAGGGCCGCTACTTCGTCTCGGTCGACTCCCGCGCCGACCCGTACACCGACGCGCCGCTGCGCGGGCAGTACGTCCTGCACGCGTGGCAGAACGACGTCACGCCGCCGCGCTTCCGCTTCCTGACGAAGGTCGTGAGCCCCGGCCGGCCGCTGCTGGCGGCGATCGCGACCGACCGCGGCGCCGGCGTCGATCCGCTCTCACTCGTGATCGGCTACAAGAGCACGCTGCTGCTCGCGGCCTTCTACGACCCGACGACCGGGCTGACGCTGTGGCCGCTCGACGGCGCGCCGAAGGTCCGGCTCGGCCGCACGCCGCTGATCGCCGTCGCCTCCGACTACCAGGAGTCGAAGAACATCGACCAGGCCGGGAACATCCTGCCGAACACCGACTTCCGCTCGGTGCGGCTGCGCGCGGTCGCGCGCCCGACGCTGACCTGGCTGCTGCCCCGGCCGAAGGCCTGCGTCGCCAAGCGGGAGCCGCTGTTCGTGATCGCGGGCGCCTCGCGCGGCGTGCGCTCGGTGAGGTTCTTCGACGGCAGGCGCAAGCTCGGGACGGTCAAGCGCGGCGCGGAGGGACTCTTCACGCTGCAGTGGCACGCCGCGAAGGCGAGGCACGGCCGGCACGTGCTGCGGGCGGTCGTCACCGACCGACACGGCGCGAAGGCCGCGGCCACGCGGCTCGCGCGCGTGTGCCGCTAGCCGTCGTCACCGGCGGCTCGAGCGGGATCGGAGCCGCCGTCGCGAGGGCCTTGCGCGGGCGCGGCTGGGAGCTCGTGCTGCTCGCGCGCGGGGAAGAGCGGCTGCGACCGCTCGCGGAGGAGCTCGGAGCGGAGTGGGAGCCCTGCGACGTCGGCGACCGCGAGGCCGTCGAGCGAGTCGCCGCCGGGATCGTCGAGCGGCACCCTCGCGTGTCGCTGCTCGTGAACAACGCGGGCGTCCCCGGCCGCGGCACCTTCCTGCGCTCGACGCCGGAGCGGATCGAGGAGGTGACGCGGACGAACTACCTCGGCGGCGTCTGGTGCCTGCGCGCGTTTCTGCCGGCGCTCGAGGCGGCGGCGCCGTCGGACGTCGTCAACGTCGTCTCGGTCGCCGGGACGGTGGCCGCGGGCTCCGGCGGGCCGTACACCGCTTCGAAGCACGCCCAGCTCGCGTTTTCGCGCTCGATCGCGGCGGAGCTGCGACCGCGCGGCGTGCGGGTGCACACGATCCTCCCCGGGTTCGTCGAGACGGCCGGCTTCCCGCAGCGGACGCGCTTCGGCCCGCGCCTCGGCGCCCTCGTCGTGGAGCCCGAGCTCGTCGCCGAGCGGGTGCTCGCGGCTCTCGAGCACGACCGCGCCGAGGTCTTCGTCCCGCGCTGGTACCGGGTCGCGCCGCTCGCCCAGGCGCTGGCGCCGCGGCTGGTGAGAAAGGTCGCAGGCCGTGGCATCCGTCCGGCTGGCGACTAAGATCGCACCATGGCCGACGCGCCCCCCGCCGCCGACGTCGCCGCCGTGGCCGAGTTCCGCGCGGCGCTGCGCCGGTTCATGCGTATCTCCGAGCGCAATGCGCGCTCCGCGGGCCTGACGCCGCAGCGCTACCTGCTGCTGCTGATGATCAAGGGCGCGCCGAAGGGCGACCAGCAGTCGACGGTCACCGAGCTCGCCGACCGGCTCCAGCTCGCGCAGAGCACCGTCACCGAGCTCGTCGGGCGCGCCGAGGACAGCGGGCTCGTCGAGCGCGAGCGCTCCGTCGCCGACGGGCGCATCGCGCACCTCCGGCTGACCGCCGAGGGCGAGCGGCGGCTGGCGGCGGCGTTCACCAGCAACGCGGCCGAGCGCAGCGCACTCCAGGAGGCGTTCAGCCACCTGGACGTCGTCGCCTGACCTGGCGGCGTGCGCATCGACTTCCTGTTCTGGCGCGAGTGTCCGTCGCCTGCTCGCCGACCAGCACCCGCCGGTCGCCGAGACGCCGCCCGGTCGGCTGCACGCTCGACTGGCGGTGACGCTTCCGTCACGGTGCCTGACACCGTGACGAACCGCGCTTCGGCTCGGCCTAAGCCGTGCTGTGGAAGGCGCGTCACACTCTCGGCACCCGTCTGACACCGGGGCGAACGACCGGCGCGGCTAGCGCTTCTCGAGCAGGTACCAGCCGAGCTCGGCGGTGTAGCCCCTGGGCGCGAGCGCCTCGGCACGCTTTCGCTGCTCGCCCTCGCACCCGGCGAGCTCGAGGTACGCAGCGAGGTCGCGCGGCTCGCGCTCCTGCTCGTTGCGGAGCAGCACGAGCTCGTTTGACTCGAACAGGCCCCGGAGGTCGACGTCGGCGAGCACGCGCGCGGTCGACGGATCACGCGCCCGCTCGAACGCGTTCAGCTGGGCCGCCGCTGCCGGGTCGACCGGCGCCAGCTGGTCGACGACGAGCACGCGCCCGCCGGGCCGCGTGACCCGGGCCAGCTCGGCGACCGCCAGCTCCGGCCGCGCCACGTGGTGCAGCGTCCGCAGCGAGCCGGCGAGGTCGAAGGAGCCGAGCTCGAAGGGCAACTTCGTGACGTCGCCCTCGACGAACTCGACGTTCGGCGCGGCCTGCGCCCGCCGCCGGCCCTGCTCGAGCAGCTCCGGAACGAGGTCGACCGCCACCACCTCGCGAACGTGCGGCGCGAGCGCGAACGCGAGCGCCCCGGCGCCGCTGCCGGAGTCGAGCGCCCGCTCGTCGCCCGCCGGTGCGACGAACCGCAGCACCTTCCGCTCGAGCTCGGCGGCGCGCTCGTCCTGCAGCGCGGCCAGCCGCTCAGCCGTCTTCGCGAACCGTTCCTGCGTGGCGTCGTGCATAGTCCAGCGCTTCCTCCCTGCTGGCGATCGTACCCGCGGCCCGCTCCTCGTCGATCTCCGCGAGCAGGCGCCCGATCCGCGGCCCCGGCGGCAGCCCGAGCTCGTCCCCGCGGACGAGCGGCTCGGCCGGCTCGGCACGGCGCGCGTCCTCGATCGCGTCGCGCAGCTCGAGCGCATCGACGTACGCGAGCGCCTCGAGCGCCCACGGCTCGGTCGCGCGGCGGAAGCGGTGGATCGACCGGGCATCGCGCACCGGCCGCTCGGCCCGGCGAAGCGCCGCCGAGAAGCGCCGCAGCTCGTTCGAGACCGGCAGCCGCTGGAGCCGGTCGCCGAACACGGTGACGAGGCGGTACTCCGGCGAGTCCCAGCGCTCGAGCCGCTCGTCGAGCGTCCCGCCGAGCGGCGCCAGCAACCCGAGCTCGTCGAGGCGCCGGTATCCGGCCGGCGAGAGGCGCAGCAGCTCGGCGAGCACGCGCTCGCCCGCCGGCCGGCCGACGAGGGCGGCGTCGCGGCGAATCAGCTCCTCGGTCGCCGGCGCGATCCGGAAGCCCGCGAGCTCGTCCTCCAGGCGCACGGCGCGCAGGAGCCGGAGCGGGTCGTCGCGGAAGACGGAATCGGCGATCGCGGCGATGCGGCCGGCGGCGAGATCGCCGTAGCCGCCGTACGGGTCGACCGTCTCGTCGCCGCCGACCCGCTCGGCGATCGCGTTGATCGCGAAGTCGCGCTTGGCCAGGTCGTCCTCGATCGATCCCGGCAGCGGCGTGAAGTCGACCGTCCGCCCGTCCCCGAGCACGACGCGCCAGGCGCCGTGTCGCTCCGAGAGCAGGAACGGCGCGCCGCCGACGCGCCTAGCGAGCTTCCGCGCGGCTTGCTCCGGCGAGCGGACGGCGACGTCGAGGTCGAGCACCGGCCGGCCCAACACGCGGTCCCGGATTGCGCCGCCGACCACCCACGCCTCCTCGCCGGCGAAGAGCTCCTCGATTGCCTCAAGCATCGACGACCACCCGCCGGGCGCGGCGCGGATCGCCCTTGATCCCGCAGGTGAGCTCGTAGTTGATCGTCCCTGCGACGCGCGCGTGCGCCTCCGCGAGGACGCCGGGGCCGCGGATCGTCACCGGCGCGCCGGCCGGCTCCTCGCCGCCGAGCTCGACGGCGAAGGCGTCCATCGAGACGACGCCGACGACCCGCCGCGGCTCGCCGCTCACGCGCACCTCGGTGCCG
>DATIER010000285.1:0-4972 GCA_035455605.1 Gaiellaceae bacterium | reverse complement strand
CGTCCTGCTGCGCCTTGTTGAAGCGGTGGATCTCGTCGAGGAAGAGGATCGTGCGCTGTCCGTTGCCACCGAGGCGATCGCGCGCCCGCGCGAGCACGGCCCGCACGTCGGCGACCGACGCCGAGACGGCCGACAGCTCCTCGAAGGCCGCGCCCGTGGTCTGCGCGACGATGCGCGCGAGCGTCGTCTTGCCGGTGCCGGGCGGGCCGTAGAGGATCGCCGACCCGACGCGGTCTTCCCCGATCGCCAGCCGCAGGGCCGAGCCGTCGCCGAGCACGTGGTCCTGCCCGACGAACTCGTCGAGCGTTTGCGGCCGCAGTCGCAGCGCGAGCGGCGCCACCTCGTGCATTCGCTCCCTGGCGGCATCGGCGAAAAGGTCGCCCACGCCGGAAGTATGCTCCCGCCGTGGCCGAGGACTACAGCCAGCCCGTCCTCGAGGGCGAGGGCGCGAGCGACTACGAGCGCTACCTGCGCACCGACGATCTGCTCGCCCTGCAGAAGACCCCCGAGGAGCGGGTGCACCGCGACGAGCTGCTCTTCCAGACCGTGCACCAGGCCTCCGAGCTCTGGCTGAAGCTCGCCTGGAACGAGGTCGAGGAGGCGACGCGGCTGATCGAGCACGGCGAGCTCGCCGCCGCCGAGCGGCTGCTCCGGCGCGCGCATCTCTGCCTCGACTACGTCGTCCGCCAGCTCGACATGCTCGAGCAGCTCTCGCCGTGGGAGTACCAGGCGATCCGCAAGGTGCTCGGGCACGGCAGCGGCTTCGACTCGCCCGGCTTCCGCGAGCTGCGGCGGGTGACCCCGCAGCTCGGGCAGGCCTTCCAGGCGCGCCTGCGCGAAGCCGGCCTGAACGTGGTCGAGCTCTACCGGCAGGGACGCTCCCAGGAGCGTCTCTACCAGCTGGCCGAGCTGCTGATCGGCTGGGACGAGCGGATCACGCTCTGGCGGATGCGCCACTACCTGGTGGTCGCGCGGGTGATCGGCGATTCGGTCGTCGGTACCCAGGGCACCCCGGTCGAGCTCTTGGGCGGCCTGATCAAGCAGCGCTTCTACCCCGAGCTCTGGCAGGCGCGCAACCGGTTGACCGAGCTGGCCAACGAGGAGGATTGAGCGGGTCGGAGTTCTGATTCGCGCCGAACCGTGTGAGAATCCGCCGCGTGGCCCGGCAAACGAATCACCGGCGCGGGCGTCACAGTCCGTACGGGAGTGTCGGGGACACCTCCCAGGCACACCGGGAGTCACTGACAGGAGGGCAAGAATGAGGAAGTACGTCGTCGCCGCGCTCGCCGCGGCCGGGGTTGCCGCCCTCGCAACGGCAGCCTTCGGATCCACCCAGTCGCCGAGCCGCGTGACCGTCGCGGCCTCGCCGGCGACCGCGTCGGTCACCTGCGGCAAGACGCGGACGATCGGCCTCGCGGCCCCGATCACGGGCCCCGCCGCCGCGATCGGCAACCAGCAGGTGCGCTGGGCGAAGTACTACGTCAAGCGCTGGAACGCGCAGAAGGCGAACAAGAACAAGCAGATCAAGGTCATCTCGGGCGACACGCAGCTCGGTGTCGACACCGCGTTCGCGGTCAAGGTGGCCAAGTCGTTCGCCTCGAACTCGAAGGTGCTCGGCGTGGTCGGCCCCGCGGGCAGCCAGGAAGTCGTCGCTTCGACCTCGTCCTACAAGGGCGGCGGGCTCGGCTTCGTCTCCGGCTCCGCGACGCGCACCACGCTCACGGACGGCCACACCGACGGCAACCGCCGCGGGTTCTTCTTCCGCACGGTGCCGAACGACGGGGCGCAGGCTCCGCGGGTCGCCAACTGGATGACCCAGAAGCTGAAGTGGAAGCGGGTCTACATCATCGACGACCAGGAGACCTACTCGCAGGGTCTCGCGGACGGCGTGCAGAAGATCCTCGCCGGACGCGGCGTGAAGGTCACCCGCGACTCGATCAGCCAGAACGACTCGGACTTCTCGTCCAAGATCGCCAAGATCCCGAGCAACACCCAGGGCATCTACATCCCGTGGCAGCTCGCCCCGCAGGCCCAGGGCTTCGGGCAGCAGCTGCAGGCGGCCGGCAAGGGCCACATCAAGCTGTTCGGCTCGGACGGGCTCTTCGCTCCGGGTGTCTGGAAGATCGCCGGCTCGTACGACTCGGCGTTCCCGTACAACCCGAGCGACGCGGTCGTCAAGACGTACATCAAGGCCCACAAGGGCAACGGCGAGTTCTTCGGGCTCCCGTCCTACGTGGCTGCCCAGGTCGTCGTCGGCGCCGTGACGAAGGCGTGCGCGGACGGCAAGGCGACGCGCGCCGAGGTCCGGAAGGACATCGCGAAGACGAAGCTGAAGAACTCGATCCTCGGCTTCCCGGTCTCGTTCGCCAGCACCGGCGAGATGCACGCTCCGGCGAACTTCGGGATCTTCCAGATCCAGAGCAACGGCTCGTTCAGCCGGATCGGCTAGCCCGCGGCGCCTCTGAACGCCCGAACGGACGTGGGGCCCACCTCGGGGGGCCACACGTCACTCTGAGAGAGTTAGGGACGGGGTGAACGCGGCTCTACCACAGCGGCTCGGCAACCTGGCCGGTCTCGGCCTGGTGCTCGTCGCCTGGATGTTCTACGCGGTCTACCTCTCGCCCACCGAGGGCTGGGTCTTCTTCTGGCAGCTGACGGTGAACGGTCTCATCCTCGGCAGCGTCTACGCGCTGATCGCGCTGGGGTACTCGATGGTCTACGGGATCCTGAAGCTGCTCAACTTCGCGCACGGCGACGTCTACATGATCGGGGCGTTCATCGGCTTCGGCGTGCTGACCCTGCTCGGCGGGCCGCTGAATCCGTCGATCCCGGTCGCGCTGCTCGTCGTCTGCATGTTCGTCGTCGCGATGCTCGGCTCGGGCTTCCTCGGCCTCGCGATCGAGCGCTTCGCCTACCGGCCGCTGCGCGACGCGCCCCGCATCGCGCCGCTGATCTCCGCGCTCGGCGTAGCGTTCTTCCTCGAGAACTCGGCCCTCCTGCTGTTCGGCTCGCAGTTCCGCAACTACGACGGCTTCGACCTGATCAGCTACAACGGCATCCACGTCGGCGGCGACAGCGGGGTCTTCATCCAGTACCTGGGGGTGATCGTGATCGTCGGCGCCGTCCTCCTCATGCTCGCGCTGCTCGGCCTCGTCCACTGGACCCGGCTCGGGAAGGCGATGCGGGCGGTGTCGTTCGACCGCGAAGGCGCGGCGATGATGGGCATCGACCCGGACCGCGTGATCGCGGCCACGTTCTTCATCGGCTCGGCGCTGGCCGGAGCGGCAGGCGTGATGTTCGGCCTGCTCTTCAGCCAGATCTACCACCTGATGGGCTTCCTCGCCGGGCTCAAGGGCTTCACCGCCGCCGTCGTCGGCGGGATCGGCAGCATCACCGGCGCGATGCTCGGCGGCCTGCTCGTCGGCCTGATCGAGTCCTGGGCGAAGGGCTACCTGAACGGCAACGTCTCCGACCTCGTCGTCTTCGGGATCCTGATCGGCTTCATGCTGGTGCGTCCGAACGGGCTCCTCGGCAGCCCGGCGCTGCAGAAGGTCTAGGTCGAGTTGGCCGAGAACGCCCCTCCCACCCCCGATCCCGTCCCGAGCGGCTTGCAGATCGGCGTCGACCAGTGGGTCGAGCAGGCCGACGAGCGCCGCCAGGGACGGACCGGGGTCGGCGGCCGGATCGCGGACCTGTGGGAGCGGCTGCCCGCGGCCGGGAAGCTCGCATTCCTGACTCCGGCGATCCTCGTTCCGTTCCTGCCGTTCATGAACGAGGGGAACCTCTTCAACTACGGCGTCTTCATCCTGATCTACGCGCTGCTCGGGCTCGGGCTGAACGTCGTGGTGGGTTTCGCGGGCCTGCTCGACCTCGGCTACGTCGCCTTCTTCGGCTTCGGCGCCTACATCTACGCCTTCCTCTCGGGCACGCACCACGAGAAGGGGCACGTCTACACGCACCACTGGGCGGCCCAGTACTCGATCCTGCTCGCGATCGTGATCTGCGCGCTGCTGGGGCTGTTCCTCGGCTCCTCCTCGCGGCGGCTGCTCGGCGACTACCTGGCGATCGTCACGCTTTTCTTCGGCCAGGCGTTCGTCGTCTTCACGAACGCCGCCGACCCGTACGGGATCACGAACGGCTCGAACGGCCTCGCCAACGTCGACCCGCTGAGCTTCCGTGCCTTCGGGCACACCCTCACCATCAGCTCGGTCAAGGGCTACTACTGGTTCCTGCTCGGCGCCGTCGTCCTCGTCCTGATCGTCCTCTGGTGCATCGCCGAGTCGCGCACCGGCCGCGCCTGGAAGGCCTCGCGGGAGGACCCGCTCGCCGCCGAGATGATGGGCATGCCCGTCAACCGGCTGAAGATCATGGCTTTCAGCTTCGGCGCCGCGATCGCGGGCCTCGCCGGCAGTGTCTTCGCCGCCGCACAGACGGGCGCGTTCCCGCAGAACTTCGGCACGCAGGTCCTGATCCTGATCTACGCGGTGGTGATCCTCGGCGGCACGGGCAGCCTCACCGGCATGATCGTCGGCGCGATCGCGATCATCGCGTCGAACCAGGTGCTCGACTCGACCTCGCCGCCGAACAACGCGCGGGTGCTCTTCTACGCGGCGCTGATCGCAGGCGTCGTGCTGATGCTGAAGCCCTCGTGGAAGCGGGTCGCGGCCGCGCTGGTGGCGACGGCCGCGTTCGGGCTCGCGGTCCACGCGATCGTCGACGCCGTCTGGTCCCGCGGCACCGCCGGCGACGTCACCTCCGGCGGCTTCCTGACGGGCGTGATCCGGAACTTCGTGCTGCTGCCGTCCAACCCGGGCCGGCTCGCCGTCTACGGCTACCTGCTGATGATCGTGCTCGTCGTCGTGGTGGTGCAGCTGAAGGGCTGGTGGCGCGTCGTCGCCTTCGTGCCCACGCTCTACCTGACCGCCTTCGTCTGGGAGAACCTGCTGATCCAGAACCCGGCGGTGACGCGGTA
>DATIER010000284.1:0-4934 GCA_035455605.1 Gaiellaceae bacterium | reverse complement strand
GCGGCTGCTGCTCGACGGCGGCGCCTACGCCTCGTCCTCGCCGGCCGTGCTCGCCAACGCCTCGACCTTCGCGGCTGGGCCCTACGAGGTCCCGAACGTGCGCATCGAGGGCACGGTGGTCTACACGAACAACCCGCCGTGCGGCGCGATGCGCGGCTTCGGCGCGCCACAGGTCTGCTTCGCCTACGAGTCCGCGCTGGACGCGCTGGCCGCCGAGCTCGGGCTCGACCCGGTCGAGCTGCGGCTGCGCAACGCCGTCGGCCCGGGCTCGGTGCTGCCGACCGGCCAGGTGCTCGACGGCAGCGCGCCCCTGCGCGAGGTGATCGAGCGGTGCGCCGCGATCCCGCTGCCGGAGGACGAGCCGAGCGCGTACCCGGGCGGCGAGGGCAACGTCAACCACGGCGAGGCGCTGCGGCGCGGGATCGGCTTCGCGGTCGGCTTCAAGAACGTCGCCTACAGCGAGGGCTTCGACGACGCGGCGCAGGCGACCGTCACGCTCAGGGACGGCCCCGCCGCCGAGGTGCGAACGGCCGCCGTCGACTACGGGCAGGGCCTCTACACCGTGCTGGCACAGATCGTGCGGACCGAGCTCGAGCTCGAGGACGTGACCGTGCTGCCCGCGACGACGGCGGCCGGGTTCGCCGGGTCGACCTCCGCCTCGCGCCAGACGACGATGGCGGGAGGCGCAGTGCTCGCGGCCTGCCGCGCGGTGCGCGAGGAGCTGGCGGCGCGGGACGGTGACCTCTCCGAGCCGATCTCCTGCACCCGCGAGTACCACCACCGCCCGACGACCGGCTTCGACGAGCAGGGACAGGGCGACATCCACGCCTCGTTCGCGTTCGTCGCCGAGCGGGCGGTCGTGGACGTGGACACCGAGCTCGGCCTGGCGCGCGTCGTCCAGCTCGCCGTGGCGCAGGACGCCGGCCGCGTGATCAACCCACAGGGCGCCGAGGGGCAGGTCGAGGGCGGCGCGGCGATGGGTCTCGGCCTCGCGCTGCTGGAGGAGCTCCAGCTCGAGCGCGGCGTGATCCGGAACCCGTCGTTCACGGACTACCTGGTGCCGACGGCGCTCGACGTGCCGCCGGTGGTCTCGGAGTTCGTCGAGGAGCCCGAGCCCGGCGCTCCTTACGGCGTCAAGGGGATCGGCGAGCTGGCGACCGTCGCCGCGACGCCCGCGATCGTCGCCGCGCTCCGCGCCGCCACCGGCCGAACGCTCGACCGGGTGCCGGTGACGCCGGACGACCTCGTCGGCCTACGTCGGCCGGCGGCCAAGACCGGCCCCGCGCCGATCCCCGACGTGCCCGGCCAGCAAGCCGTTCCCGAGTACCTGGGCCTCGGCCTGGGCCAGCAGGAACTGATGAAAGAGAGGACGAGATGAAGCTCGCAATCGACAGGAGCACGCTCACCGGCCGCGACTACGTCGAGACGCTCGACTGGTCGGCCGAGGAGCTCGAGGAGGCGCTCGCAGTGGCCGGCGAGCTGAAGGACGCCTATCGCAACGGCCGCCCGCACCGGCTGCTGCCGGACAAGACGCTGTTCATGCTCTTCCTCGACAAGTCGACGAGGACGCGCAACGCGTTCGAGGCCGGCATGACGCAGCTCGGCGGGCACGCGCACTACCTGGACGCCGACAAGACCCAGGTCGCCCACGGCGAGAGCCCGAAGGACATGGGAATCATCCTCTCGCGCTACGGCGAGGGCCTTGCGATCCGCCACGACCTCGCGCCGTACGAGGGCAACGCGTGGATGCGCGAGATCGCCGAGTGGGCCGACATCCCGCTGATCAACCTGCAGTGCGACGTCGACCACCCGACGCAGACGCTCGCCGACCTGATGACGCTCCGCGAGCAGCGCGGCGAGGACCTGCGCGGGCTGCGCGTCGCGGTCACGTGGGCCTACGCGCCGTCCTACGCGAAGCCGCTCTCGGTGCCGCAGGGCCTGGCGACGCTGCTGCCGCGCTTCGGCCTGGACGTCGTGCTCGCGCACCCGCCGGGCTTCGACCTGATGCCCGAGGTGATGGAGCGGGCGCAGGCGGCGGCCGCAGCCGGCGGCGGCTCGATCACGTACGCGGACTCGATGGAGGAGGCGTTCGACGGCGCCGATGTCGTCTACCCGAAGTCGTGGGGCCGGATCGACGCCTTCGCGGAGGAGCAGACGGCGCTGGCAGAGTCGGTGGAACACCGCGATTGGATCTGCGATGCTCGCCGTCTATCGCTGGCGAAGGACGACGCTCTCTACATGCACTGCCTGCCCGCCGACCGCGGCAACGAGGTCACCGACGAGGTCATCGACGGGCCGCACTCGGTCGTCTACGACGAGGCCGAGAACCGGCTGCACACCGGCAAGGCGCTGATGGCGCTGACGATGGGGGGCTACGAGGAGATCGGTAGTTAGCCCCGATAGCGGTTCCGAGACTCTGCGGATTTTCGGAGTCTCCCGAAACCGTAGACCTGACATGTTCAACTGAGGGGAGGGAACATGAATCGTGCTAAAGCGGCGTCGGCGCTGCTTGCCGTCGCCGCGGCAATCGTGCTTGCGCTCTTCGGCGCAGGCGCGGCCGGGTCGAGCCCGGCGAAGGGCCCCGGCGCAAAGCCGAGCGCCCAGAAGGTCGTGTTCTTCAACGCCGACGGCATGCGACCCGATCTGATGGAGAAGTACGCAGCCGCCGGAGCGATGCCCACGTACAAGAACCTGATGGATGCAGGCGTTCGGGGAGCCAACGGCATGCAACAGGGCTTCCCGCCGAACACGGGCGTCGGCTGGTACACGCTCGCGACGGGCACGTGGCCCAGCGAGCACGGCTCGACGAACAACACGTTCTTCCGGACGGGCGACACCTTCAACAACCGGACGTCCTCGTTCACGAACGGCATCCTGCAGGCCGATTCGCTGCCGCAGGCCGCCGAGCGGGCAGGGAAGACGGTCGTCTCGGTCGAGTGGTCGGGCGGGCGCAACCTCGTCCCGACGCTCCAGGGGCCGGTCGTCGACTACCGCACGTTCTTCTCGAACCGCGGCG
Source organism: Gaiellaceae bacterium (assembly GCA_035455605.1). Lineage (GTDB taxonomy): Bacteria > Actinomycetota > Thermoleophilia > Gaiellales > Gaiellaceae > AC-32. The sequence goes on along the minus strand of DATIER010000284.1, from coordinate 1,918 downwards.
TCCTGCTCAACTACGACCTGGCCGGGCAGCCGGCGGGCGCGAACGCGTTCGGCGTCTCGTATCAGCGGGTCGACCTCGACCCCGCCGCGGGGTGGACGAACGTTCCGACCTCGTACAGCCCTGCCGAGCAGGAGCAGCTGAAGGTCACGAACACGGCCTTCCCGGCGACCGACAACGTCGACCGCTTCTACGACCTCTATGTCTACGACTCGACGAACGACGCGACCACGAACTACGACCACGTGCTCGTCGTCCCGTCGACCGCGACCAAGAACGGGAGCCAGCAGGTCGCCGACCTGAAGCAGGGCGACTGGCAGGACGTGAAGGTGACGCTGACGGGCGCGAGGGCGGGCCAGATCGCGGGCTTCTACCTGAAGGCGATCGACATCGCTCCCGACCTGTCGAAGTTCCGCGTCTACTTCACCTCGATCGCGCGCTCGAACGCGAGCTACCCTGCCTACCCGGGCGGCTCGACGGCGTTCGAGAACTACCTCAACGCGACCTTCCCGAGCTCGACCGGCGCCGACTTCGCGCCGCAGGAGGCCGGGATCGTCGACGACGCGACGTACGTCGAGCAGGGCCTGATGTGGAAGAACGCCCAGTGGGCGTACCTGCACTACATCCTCGGCCCAGCCGCCCAGGGCAACCTCGGCGTGAAGCCCGACCTGCTGATGGCCGGGGTGCCGACCGTGGACGAGTTCCAGCACCAGTTCCTGGCGCTCGCGGGCTCGCCGTCGGTCAACGGGATCGCCAACCCGTACTACTCGGCCGCCAAGGCGCCGACGTACGACGGCTACATCCGCCAGGCCTACGAGGAGGCCGACGCAACGCTGGCACTCGCGCGCGACCTGGTGGGTGGCTCGCCGACGACGTTCGCGACCTCCGACCACGGCTTCGGCGCGCAGTGGCTCGCCGTCGAGGCGGGCAAGGTGCTCGCCGACGCCGGGATCCAGACGCCCGAGCAGGCGAGCAACTGCCGGGCGGCGACCGGCACTGGCGCCGTGAACCTCGCGAAGGCGTGCTGGGCAGGCGGCACTGCCCAGATCTACATCAACACGACACTCCCGTCGGGCGTCACGTACGAGGGCGTCCGCAACCAGGTGATCGCAGCGTTCCAGAACCTCACCGACCCCGCCCATCCGGGCGCGCAGGTCGTGCTCAAGATCATGAAGAAGGAGGACCTCCGGAACGTCCAGGGCGTCGACGCGCTGCATCCGAACCGCAGCGGTGACGTTGTCGTCGTGCTCAAGCCGCCGTACCAGTTCGACGCGGCGACGCCGGGCCAGACGATCGCGTTTTCGCAGTTCTTCGGCCAGCACGGCTACCTGCCCGACACGGTCGACCTGGCCAACAACGTGAACATGCACGCCACGTTCGTCGCGGCCGGTGACGGCATCCGTCACCAGGACCCGGTGAGCGGGATCCGCGCGATCGACGTCGCGCCGACGATCGCGTTCCTGATGGGCATTCCGGGGCCGCAAAACGCGCGCGGCTCGATTCTCTACAACCTGTTCCCGAGCCCTGGCCGCTGGAAGGAAGCAGATCTTCTTTACATCAGCGACTTCCACGGGCAACTGACGCCGCTCTCGCAGGCGTCGGACAACGTGACTGGCACCGGCACGTCGAATCCGTCATTCGGGATCGGCGGCGCGGCGTTCCTGAAGCCGTGGCTCGACTGGTTCCGGGCGCAGGCCCCGAACGGCGTGATCACGCTCTCGGGCGGTGACGCCGTCGGCGCCACGCCTGCGATCTCGAACGCGTTCGGCGACAAGCCGACGATGCACGTGCTGAACATGCTCGGCCTCAGCGCCGACACGCTCGGCAACCACAACTTCGACCGGGGCTCGCAGTACCTGCGCGACACGCTGATCCCGATCGCGCAGTTCCCGTACCTGAGCGCGAACACCGTGTTCGCCGC
>DATIER010000283.1:0-4582 GCA_035455605.1 Gaiellaceae bacterium | reverse complement strand
TACGACGGCTCGCGAACGCCCAGCACAGTTCGTCGCCCGGCGAAGCGCTCCGCTCGACGGTTCCCGAGGCGCACGAAGGCTCCGGCCATCGCGTTGTCGCGAGCGGGCACGACGAGAAAGGACACGAAGTGAACGGCGCCGACGATCGCTCACACGACGCCGAGGCTCCGGCGAAACGGGTCGGACGGGCGCGCACCAAAGCGGCGGTCGAGCACGGACGGGTCACGTTGCAGCGCGCAGATGCGGCCCTTCAACGCGCCGCCGAAGGATCTGAACGCCTCCATGGGCACGCGGGCCGCGAGAAGGCCGGGCGCGAACGATCCGCTGCGGCGGGACGACGCCTGCATGCTGCTGAAGCTCGCGCAGCCGCCAGTGGGCTGAGATCACCGCAAGGGGAACGCGAAGACGCAGCCGACGACCGCGACCGGGTTGCCGATACGCGCGAGCGCATCGCCGACGAGCGGGAGCGGATCGCGGACGAGCGCGACAAGTCCGCGGATGCGCGCGACAAGGCCGCCGACGCGCGTGACAAGGCTGCCGACGAGCGCGACCGGATCGGCGACGAGCGAGAGCGCATCGTGAGTGAGGTCGAGCGGCGCCTGAAGCGGGTCGTGACGCACGGGCTCTAGCGGCGCAGCCGGCGCGAGCCACGCCTGCGTGAGGCGCCGGTCCTGAGACGATCGTTCCAAGAGCCGGAGCCGAGCGACCGCAGCGAGTCTCCCCCGTCTCCGCTCGGCTCCGAAGCTGCGCCCTCGTCGCGAACGCGGTTATACCCGCGCCCACGACGGGACTCAAGTGGAGGAGGAGCCGGAGCGTGGCGACGTTCCTCCTGCGGCTCAGGAACGCGCCCCTCACGGGGGGAGAACGATGAGGTGCTCCGGCTCCATGTGCCGCAGACTGTTCGCTCGAGTCAGTTCCCTACGGTATCGCTCGGCGGAGCGCCTTCCAAGGGCACGCGCGAGGCGAGCGCCGGGGCGTCGGCAGGTTCCGCCACGGCCCAAACCGGGAATACGGGGGTCATGGCCACGGTCGTCCGGCACGAGCTCGCCGGTTGCGAGGGATTCAGGCTGGAGACGCCACGGGGACTCGTGGGGTGGGTCGAGGAGACATGGCTCGGGGCCGCCGACGAGCCCGTCGCCCTTGCGATCCGGCTGATCGACGGCCGCGACGGGCTGCTGCTCGCGGAGGACGTCGAGGCGGTCGTCGCCGACAGCGAGCTGCTGTTGATGCGTGCGGGCGCGCGGCTGCTCGAGCTGGACGTCCCGCACGTACAGACGGCGTCGCCGGGCGAGCTGTCGGCCTCGTGGCGAACCACCGGCGAGCTGCTGCAGCTGCCCGATCCGCCCGGCCCCCTCACGCGCGGGCTGCTCGGTATCCGGCCATGGCGACTCGCGCCGCCGCCCCGGCCCGCAGCCGAGCGGCCGCTGTGGCTGACGCTGGTCGAGGTGTACGCGGCGCTCACGCTGATCGTGGGACTGCTGATCGGGCTCGACTTCCTCGTCGCCTGGCTCACGACCGGCAGCGCGTACTGACAGCACGGGCGGCCCTCGAGCGCCCTTGCCTCCTTACAGAGAATTGATGATTTCGACCGCACGTCCCAGGAAAGGCGACGGGAGAACCTCCAACGACCGAGGACCGAGGAGGTGCCTCTCACATGCGCAAACTGCTCATCGCACTCGCGGCGACCGGCGTCCTGGGCGCCGGCTCCGCAGCCGCGGCGCCGTCTGCGCCGCAGAACACGAGCCCGCCGAAGATCGGCGGGGCGGCCCAGCAAGGCCAGACCCTGACGGCCGACCCCGGGACGTGGACGGGCACGCAGCCGATCACGTTCGCGTACCAGTGGCTGCGCTGCAACCCGGGCGGGAACAACTGCTCGGACATCGCCGGCGCGACCGCCAAGACGCGCGTCCCGACCGCCGCGGACGTCGGCAAGACGCTCCGCGTGGTCGTGAAGGCGACGAACACCGACGGCTCGAGCAGCGCGACCTCGGCGCCGACCGCCCCGGTCGCTCCGCCGGAGTCGATCTCGCTCCGCGCGACGCGTTCGATGGTGGTCTACGGCCGCACCACGACGCTCGTCGGGAAGGTCGAGAACGGCCAGCCCGGCGCGTCGGTGCAGATCACCGCGCGAAAGCTGCCGCCGACCGGCGGCGTCAGCGGGCAGGCCGTGGCGACGGTGAAGACCGCGAGCGACGGCACGTTCCGCCTGACGGTTCGGCCGTCGATCCGGACGCTGTACCGGGCGAGTGACGACCAGACGAAGAGCAGCGCCGTCTCCGTCCGCGTCCGGCCGCTGCTGCGCCTGACCGGGATCGCGCCGCACCGCTTCCTGCTGCGTGCGATCGCGGCCCGCTCGTTCGTCGGCAGGTTCGCGGCGCTCCAGCACTGGAACCGCTTCAGGCACCGGTGGGTCAGCGTCAAGCCGGTGTTCTTCCAGAGCGCCACGACCGGTGCCTCACCGACGGTCGTCTCGCGCACCGTCTTCCGCACCCGGCTGCACGGCACGATCCGCATCGCCATGCCGCGCCGCCAGGTCGGTGCCGGCTACAACGACGGCTTCAGCAACGCCGTCCGCATCTGACCTCACGACGCCCCTGCGCCCGAGAAACGCCGGGCGCAGGGGCGTCACCTCCCGCTACGCTCGCTCGGATGGCGCGCTCACGCGTCCCGGCCGCTGGGTCGGCCTTCGCTCTCGCCGTTGCCGTGCTCGCGTTCGCCGCGGCCGGCTGCGGGAACGGCGGCGGGCGTCCTGCCGCCGCGACCGTCGCCGCGCCGCATCGCACCGGCTCTGCCCCGTGCACGCTCGACGCGGCCCAGCGTCGCGGCCTTGCGCGGGCGCGCGCGGACATCCGGCGGCTGCAGCGGATCGAGGAGCGGATGCAGACGTACTCGCAGCGCGGCGCGCCGGGTCAGGAGGTGCTGACCGGCAAGTTCCTGCTCGACCTCGGCTCGGCGCATCTCCCGCTGAACATGTTCTCGAGCCTGATCCACCGCGCGAAGGCCGCGGTCAGGCTGTGCGGTGACTGTTCCCAGGGGCTCGAGACGGAGGAGCCGGTCCTCGGGAACCGCGGCCTGCGCCACGAGCCGACGTGTGGACCCTAGGCGCCTCCGACACGATCGACGCCGACGGCCGGCGCGCACGGCCGAGCCGGAAGCGGGACTCGTACCACTCGCATCCGGCCTCACGCCGCATCCGCACCCAGCCTCTCGAGCGCAGCTCGGCCTCGAGCGCCTCGAGCGCGGCACGGGCGCGAGGGTTCTCGCGCAGCGGCACCGCCGGCCGCCAGGGAAATCGCCACGTCGGGAACGTCGGCGAGAAGCACCGCGCGCCGCCGTCGTCCGCGTCCCGGGCGTAGAACTGCGCCGAGACATACCCGCGCCAGAGGGCAATCGTGCACTGCGGTGGCGGCGTTGGCATCACGACTCTCCGGGCGAGCTGTAGCTTCCATCGTCGCGAGCCGGCCGGACCCGCGCAACCGTCCGTTCGGCGAGGGTTCGCCCGTCGGCGGCGTCGACGCTAGTCCTCGCCCTCCCAGTACTCGAGTGTCGGGCCGCGCCGGGCGAGCATGATCGGCTCGCCCTGGGCGTTCGAGGCCGACACCTTCTCGGTGTCCGGGTAGTGGATCACGTCCGGGGCGACCATCGACGACAGCATCAGCACGCGGATCGGCGCGTCCGTCCGGTTGGCGATCTGGTGCGCTCCGGCCTCGCCGCGCGGAAAGCAGACGACGTCGCCTTCGCGCAGCACCTGCTCGCCCTCCGGCGTCCGGAGCGTCGGCTCGCCCCGGACCACGAACGCCCACTCCTCGTTCGCGTAGTGCGTGTGGTACGGCCACATCTTGTTGCCCGGCTCCACCTCGCACATGCTCGCGCCGAGCAGCTCGCCGCCGATGTGGTGGCCGACGAACGCCTCGCGCATCCGCCAGCCGTCGCGGTCGCGGGTCTCGTGCCATTCGTCGCCGCGCAGGTTGAAGACCTTCATCCGGCCATCAGCTCCTTGAAGCGTGGGTCGTCGCGGAGCGGATCGAGGTCCGAGTCGCCGGCGGCGAACTCCCGCAAGCGGTCCGACTTCTCGGCCGCCTGCCGCAGATGCTCGATCGCATCGTCCTTCCGGCCCGCGAGGCTCTCCACGCACGCGAGGTTGTACGCGAGCATCGGGTACTCGGGGTGGGCCGCGACGAGCGCGCTCGCGCGGTCGGCCGCCTCGTCGTATCGCCCGGCCTGGTACAGGGGGCCGACCTCCGCCCACAGCTCCCAGCCGCTCGGCTCGTAGGCCTTGCCCGGCTGGGCGCCGATCGCGAGGAGCGTCGTTCCCGGCTCCTCCGCGTATGCCGTCCGCTTCACGCCCGGCTCGACGAACACGTACGTGCCGGTCGGCGCGTCGACGTTCTCGCCGTCGAGCTCGAACCGCGCGCGTCCGCTCTGGACGACGTAGAGCTCCTCGTCCTCGCCTTCCTCGTCGTGCTCGTTGATGATCCGATCGCCGGTCTCCTTGCCCGTCCAGGCGTTGACGCCGAACGAGCTGATCCCGAAGTGGTGCCGGACCGGCCGCCAGGGCTCGCGACCGTCGGTGATCTCGTCG
>DATIER010000282.1:0-6254 GCA_035455605.1 Gaiellaceae bacterium | reverse complement strand
TCCGGGCTGAAGACCCGCCGTACCGGCACGAGCGTCTCGATCCTCGGGCTCGACGGGCGCAACGGCTTCGGCTTCGAGGGCGAGCGCCGACAGGCGCGACACGCGGGTGGACAAGCTCTCGGGCGGCATGCGCAGGCGCCTGCTGATCGCCCGTGCGCTGGTGCACCAGCCGCGGCTCGTGCTGATGGACGAGCCGACCGTGGGCCTCGACCCGCAGGTGCGCCAGCAGCTCTGGGCGCTGATCGACCGGCTCCGCTACGAGGGAACGACCATTCTGATGTCGACCCACTACATCGAGGAGGCCGAGCGCCTGGCCGACACCGTCCTGATCATGTCCCACGGCGAGGGCGTCGCCCGTGGCGAGCCGGCCGACCTCGTCCTCGAGCATGCAGGGCGCGAAGTGCTCGAGGTCTACGGGCCGCCCAAGCGGCTCGCGGAGGTGGAGTCCGAGGCGGGTGCTTCCGGGCTGAAGACCCGCCGTACCGGCACGAGCGTCTCGATCCTCGGGCTCGACGGGCGCAACGGCTTCGGCTTCGAGGGCGAGCGCCGACAGGCGAACCTCGAGGACGTGTTCGTCCTGTTGACCGGCGAGGAGATCGCCTGATGGCGGCGGCAGCCCGCAGCGCCAGGATCGGCCGCCTCGAGCGGTCGGCGATCACCGGGGTTCTCGTCCGGGAGATCGTCAACTTCTCGTCGTACTGGCGGGCCGCGACGTTCTCGTCGACCGTCGAGCCGACGATCTACCTGCTTGCGTTCGGGTTCGGCTTCGGCTCGCTCGTCAGCACGATCAACGGGTACAGCTACGTCGAGTTCGTCGGCACCGGGACGGTGGCGACGGCCGTCCTCTTCTCGTCGGCGTTCGCGGCGATGTTCGGGACGTTCGTCAAGTACCAGTTCCAGCGCACCTACGACGCGATCCTCGCGGCGCCGGTCGACACCGAGGAGCTGGTCACGGCCGAGTCGCTCTGGATTGCGCTGCGCGCCGGTGTCTACGGCTGCGTGCCGATGATCGTGGCGATCTTCTTCGGGCTGAACCCGAGCTGGGGAATGCTGACCGTCCCGTTCATCGGCTTCCTGACCGGCCTCGGCTGGGCGAACTTCGGGATCATGACCGCCGGCTACGCGAAGGCGATCGAGAACTTCAACTACATCGTCAGCGCGGTGCTGACGCCGCTCTTCCTGCTCGCCGGCACGTTCTTCCCGCTCGACGGCCTGCCCAGATGGCTCCAGATCCTCGCCGAGGCGAACCCGCTCCACCAGTGCGTCGAGCTCGTCCGCGCCGCGGTGCTCTACGGCTTCGAGTGGAACGACCTCCTCCGCGTCGGCGTGCTCGTCCTGTTCGCGCTGCTCATGTGGCGCATGGCGATCCACGCCATGGAGCGCAAGCTGATCGACTGACGGGCGAGGGCTACGATCCCGTCGTGCCGGTCGACATCGACACCGAGATCGTGATCGACCGGCCTCGCGACGAGGTCGCGGCCTTCGCGGCCGACCCGGACAACGCGACCCAGTGGTACGAGCACGTGAAGCGCGTCGTGTGGCGCACGCGCCGGCCGCTGGCGGTCGGCACGCGGGTCGGCTTCCTCGCCGAGTCGCTCGGGCGCCAGCTCGAGTTCGTCTACGAGATCACGGCCCTGGTACCCGGGGAGCGGCTGGTGATGCGCTCGACGGAGGGTCGGTTCCCGATGGAGACGACCTACTCGTGGCACGACGAGCCCGGCGGCGGCACGCGCATGCTCCTGCGCAACCACGCCGAGCCGCGCGGCGTCGGCCGGCTGAGCGCGGCGCTGCTGAGGCGCTCGATGCAGCGCTCGAACGCCAAGGACCTGAGCCGGCTCAAGGCCGTGCTCGAGTCCCGCGCGTAACGGCCGCTCCGGCCGTTGCCTCGCGTGTCCGGCCGTGGGATAGTCACGGATATTCGATCGGCGACCCTCGGGCAGGGAGGAGGCGAATCGTGCATCACCCAGGTCTCGTCAAGCTCGCCGCTGCGGCGGCGCTCGCGCTGGCGCTGCCGGCTGCTGCGTCTGCCACCACCTCGCGGACGGAGGAGGGGCCGGGCGACGCGCCCGACGCAGCGACCGTCTTCGTCCCCTCGATCGTCCATCCGTCCTCGGCGCTCCTGGCGCCCGACGCCTGCTCGTCCGGCGCGCGCACGCTCTCCCCGTTCGGTGCCCGCGTCTACCCCGAGCAGGGGAACGGCGGCTACCGGAGCGTCCACACCGACGTGCACATGGTCTACGACACCGCCTCGAACCTGCTGCTGCCCGGGAACCACGTCGATCTGACGATGCGGGCGACGCAGTGCCTGACCGACTTCAGCCTCGACTTCGAGCGCACGAACACGCTGACCGCGGCCGGCAGCGGACCGAACATGACCATCGACTCGGTCGAGGTGAACGGCCAGCCCGCGTCGTTCACGTTCGTGCAACCGACCTACCCCGGCGACCCCAACGGCCAGGACGACCCGGATCCCGCTGCGCACGCGATCTCGAACGCCAACCCCGTCAGCGCGACGAACCCGAACCCGCCGGCGTGCTCGCCGACGGTCGGCGGCAACTCGCAGAACGGCGGGCAGTGCCCGGCGACGAAGCTCGTGATCACGCCTGCCGCGCCGATCGCCGACGGCTCGACCTTCACCGTCACGGTCGACTACACCGGCCGGCCCGGCGTGCACCCCGACGGCGACGGCTCGACCGATGGCTGGTTCCGCGTCAACACCGCCGCGGCGCCGAACGACGGCAGCTTCGTCACGACGGAGCCGATCGGCACGTTCGCGTGGATGCCGCTCAACAACCACCCGAGCGCCAAGCCCACGTACGACTTCTACGACACCGTTCCGGTCGGCAAGACGGCAATCGCGAACGGCGAGATCGTCGGCTTCTCGCCGCCCGTCGCGCCGGTCGGCGGCGACGTGCCGGTGCCGCCGACGTCCGTGAACGCTCCCGACGCGAGCTTCCCCGCCGGCTCCTGGACCTGGCACTGGCACTCGCCGGAGCCGATCGCCAACTACCTCGTCGAGAACAGCATCGGCTCCTACGACCTGACCGGCCGGACGAGCCCGACCTCGGGCATCCAGTACTACGAGGCGCAGGCGAGCGCGATCGCCGCGGCTCGGAAGGCGACCAACAAGCTCGCGATGGACAACCAGGAGGACATCGTCGAGTTCCAGCGGGGCTTCGACGGGCCCTGGCCGCTCACGACCGACGGCGTGATCGTCGGCATCCCGCCGGCCAGCTTCGAGGAGGAGATGCAGGGCAAGATCACCTTCGCCGGCGGCACGATCGGCGGCTCGACCGGCACGTCGCTCGGCACCTTCAACCACGAGAACATGCACCAGTGGTTCGGGGACAACGTCTCCGAGGCCGGCTTCAACCTGACGTTCTGGAAGGAGGGCTTCGCGACGCTCGGCGAATACCTCGCGACCGCGCGGGGCGCGGCCGGCGGCGCCTCGAGCGGGCCTGCGTTCGAGAACAGCCTGATCGGCCGCTTCAACACGAACTACGGCACGGCGAGCTCGACCTTCTGGACGTCGGCGCCGTCGAACCCGACCGTCGGCAACCTGTTCACGACGAGCTTCACGTACACGCGGCCGGGCACCGCGTACCTGGCGCTCTGGCAGGCGCTCGGGCGCGACCGGATGATCGCCGCGATGCAGGACATCCAGGGCACCTACGGCGGCGGCAGCGTCACGGAGCAGCAGCTCGAGGCCGTGTTCCGCAAGTGGCTGCCGGTGCAGTCGGCGTCCTGCGGCGCGCGGATCGACCAGTTCTTCCCGCAGTGGTGGGACACGTCGTTCCCGGCCGGGGGCGCGGGCACGACGAACAAGCCGGCGCTCACCGGCCCGGGCCTGAACGGGACCGGCTTCGTCTGCGGGACGGTCGATCCGGCGGCGCCGACCGGCCGCGACGGCTGGTACACGGGGGACGTCTCGGTGACCTGGCAGGGCTTCGGCGCACAGCCGTTCGCGAAGACCGGCTGTGAGGACGGGGCGGTCGCCGAAGGCGTCGTCACCCGCTCCTGCTCGGTGACGACGACGACGGCGCCGATCCTCTCCTCGGGCGCGGTGTCCGAGACGGTGAAGCACGACTCGCGGCCGCCGGTGATCACCTACACCGGCAATGCGGGTGACTACACGGTCGACCAGACGGTGTCGATCCGGTGCTCGGCGAGCGACCCGACGCCCGGCTCCGGCCTCGACTCGGACACCTGCTCGGACGTGGACGCACCCGCGTACACGCTCACGCTCGGAAGCCACACGCTGAGCGCGACCGCCGAGGACGTGGCCGGAAACGTCGGCGAGGGCTCGACCGAGTTCACGGTCTCGGTCACGTTCACGTCGCTCGCGGCGCTGGTGACCCGCTTCAGCACGGATCCGGACGTCACGGTCGGGTTGAACGACAAGCTCGCCGCCGCCGCGACCGCGAAGTCGGCCAGGGCGCGCGGAAACCTGCTCGACGCCTTCGCCAACCAGGTGCGGGCGCAGACGGGCAAGGCGCTGACCGCCGACCAGGCCGACGTTCTGCTGACGCTGTCCGACGCGCTGCGCTGACGACGCTTCCCGGGGGCGGCCGCACGGTCGGCCGCCCCGGGGGCAGCGATCAGCCGGACGGGAACGTGAAGGCCACGATGCGGCTCAGCCCGTTGCTGTTGACGCCCCACGCGACGCGGCGACCTTCGATGGAGAGTCCGACCGGAGACGTCTTCGCAAGCCAGAGAAGCTGGTACGCACCATCACCTGCGCTGTAGATGCCGTTGCCGATCCGAAAGACGATTCCGGGCGGCCCGAGCGCGATGTCCGAGGCGGCCTGCGGAACGCCGACGTACGTCTCGCGCGCGCCGCGCGCCGCGTCGTACCACGCGAGCAACTGGCTGCCGTCACGCCGCCGCACGAGGACGGCGAGGTGCGGCCACGAGAGCGCAACCTCCCGCACGGTTCCGGGCGGGAACACTCGGGACACGAGCGTCCCGCCGAGCGTGTAGGTGCTGACGGGCCCGTTCTCGGCCGGGCCCGGAAGGAGCGGGCCGTAGGCATCGCCCGCAATCACATCCGGCGTTCCGAGCACCGCAACGTGTCCCTGCGAGACCGAGAGCTGCCGCGTGAAGGCCGGCACTCCGCCGCGGCCGTAGAAGGCCGGCACCGGCGCCGGCACGTTCGGGATCGGGGTAGGCGCCGGCGGTTCTCCGACGAGCTCCACGCCCCCGCCGCCCACGACCCGGTCGAAGCCGTGGTAGTCGCACGCCTCGCTGTCGGGCACGGGGGGCCTGACGGCGAGCGAGCCGTAGACCAAGCCGTTCCTCCCGTCCCCGGCCGCTCCTGCGAAGAACGCGTCGTAGGAGCATTCGTCCCCCTGGCCGATCTCGAAGACGCCCACAGGCCGCGGCTTGCGTCTGCGCAACTGCTCCGTGAGCGTGGTTGTCTTCCCCTCGATGTAGAGCCGCGTTCCGATCGCGCAGCTCGTCCAGAGCACTCGGTCTCCACCCACCGCCAGCATCGGCCGCTGGAGATGGCACGAGGAACCGCCGGCCGTGCCGAGGATCGCGCTCTTGCCGGTGGAGACGTTCTTGGCGCGGACGCGGTAGTGGTCGCCCGAGGCGCTCGCCCAGGCGATCGTCGGTCCGTCCTGGGCGAACGCGGTGATCACGCCGGGCGAACGAGCCAGCGTTCGCAGCCTCACCGGCGCAGCGCTCGCGGCCCGCGCTCCGACCGCGCCTGCGTTCGGCGGCTCCGTCATCGGCACGTTCGCCGCGGCGGAAGAGACGACCAGCAGCAAGACAAACGTCGTCGTCGTCGCGGCACTCACGATCGAGAGCTGCTTCATCGCTCTCACCTCCGACCACCAAGATCGGCCACGGCGATCGGGGCGGCATCGTGCAGACCGCGGATCGGGTCAGCCGCAAACTACGGACGCGGACGGCGTGCGCTCGCCTCCGCGGGCAGACTTCCTGCTCTCGCCGCTTGGTCGCGCTGGCTCGTGAGAGGGTGCTGCATGCCCGCTCGCGTCGCCGGCGTCTGCGGCCTCCTCGCGTTCCTCACGGCGACCGTCGGCTGGGCCGCCGGCGGCTTCGCGCAACCGGCGGCCTACAGCGTCGCCCGCGACGACATCTCCGACCTCGGCGCCGTCACCGCAGCCAGCCCGTGGCTCTACAACCAGGTCGGCGCGAACGTCACCGGCGTGCTCGTCGTCCTCTGCGCGCTCGGGGTCTGGCGTGCCGTCGGGCCGAGCGTGCTCGGGCGGCTGGGCGCCGCCGCATTG
>DATIER010000281.1:0-25285 GCA_035455605.1 Gaiellaceae bacterium | reverse complement strand
TGCTGCGAAGCCTTGAGCTGGATGGCGGCGACGTCGCTCTGCACCTGGGCCGTCGCCTTCTCGGCGAGCGCCTGGGCCTTCGCGACCTCGGCGGCCGACTCCGCCGGAGCCTTGCCGCTGATCGAGAGCGGGTTCAGCGTCTCGAGCAGCAGCGTCGCCTTCGGGACCGAGGCGCGGTGCGTCTTCATCGTGAACACGAACGTCTGCGCCGTCGGGCCGAGCGGCTCGAACATCGACGTCGTCCACGAGGCCGAGATGCCGTGTCGCGCCGGCGCCAGCGCAGCGCCCTCCGCCTTGAAGCTCTTCGTGTGCTTCGGGATCGTGAACGACAGGTACGCGATGATCGGTGCCGGCGTCGTCACCGTCTGCTTCGCGAGCTTGCCGTTGAACCCCTTGAAGCAGACCGTGACGGGCTTCGAGGTCGTGTTCGTCAGCTGGTAGTCGACCTCGACCGTGCCGCTCTGGTGCTTGATCTGCTTGGCGGAGACAGACTTGCCGTTCAGCTTGTACGTCACCTTGACCGCGACCGGGAGCGGGCGCTTGTAGTCCGAGTCGAGCCGCTCGGAGGTCGTCCCCTTCAGGCTCAGGTCGACCTGTGCCTCCCCGTCGACGACCCGCGCCCTCTTCCCGGTCGAGCGCCGGTGCACGTGCGAGCTCGACACCGGTACGTCGATCATGACCGGGCCGTTCCCCTCCGCCGACACGATCGTGAACTGCCGTGGCGTCTTCTTCACCGAGCCGTCGTTCTCGAGCTGCGCGTGGACACGTTCGAAGACGCCCGTCCAGGTGGCGTTCTTCGAGGGCACGGACGTCGCCGCGGTCGCGCTGGCAGCGGTCGAGCTGCCGGTGGACGAGGGGCACGGAACCGCGGGCGAGTGAGGAGCTGCCACCGCGGAGGTGGTCGTGGTGGACGTCGACTTCGCGCTCTTGTGCCCGAAGCTGCAGGACGTCAGGAGCAGGCTCATCAAGAGGCCTGCGAAGGCCAGCGCAATCAGGCCCAGGACCTTCATCGCGGCCGACTTTGGCGCGCGCGAAGGTGACGCAGCACCGTCGCCGGGCTGGTTCACCTAGGTGAACCTCGCTCAGAGGAGACCGAGCTCTCGTGCCCGGCGAATCGCCTCGGCCCGCGACGAGGCGCCGAGCTTGCGGTAGATCGACCGCGTGTGGCTGTGGACGGTGTTGTGCGACAGGTAGAGCTCGCGGGCGATGTCGCGCTCCGACAACGGTCCCGTGAGGGCCCGGAGCACCGCGAGCTCGCGCTCGCTCAGCTCGCCGTTTTCCTTCCCCGAGCGCTTGCGCGGCGACCGCTCGAGCGCCGACACCCACTCTTCGAGGATGCCCGGATCCGGGCAGCAGTCGATCGTCGCTCTCGCCTCCGCGACCGCAGCGGCCGCCGCGTCGGCCTCTCCGAGGGCGCTGAGCACGGCGGCCTGGCGGATCAGCGCGTGCGCGAGGTCGATCGGCTGCCCGTTGCCGCGGAGCACCTCGACGCTCTCGTCGAACAGGGGCCGCGCCTCGTCGAGCTTGCCGCGCGCGGCGAGCGAGGCGCCGAGGGCAAGGGGCACCTCGCCGTCGACGTGCTCGGCGCCGCGCTTCCGTGCGAGCTGCGCGGCCTGTTCCGCGAACCACTCCTGTCGCTCGACGTCTCCGTCCTCGCCGGCGATGAACGACTGGTACGCGAGCGCCGAGCCGGCGATCAGCCACATGCCGGCCGACGGGGCGAGACCTGCCGCCTGCGCGAACCAGGGCTCCGCCTCGACGAACTCGCCGCGGAAGAAGTGCCCCATTCCGCGCGCCCAGCAGACGAGCGGCCAGAACGGCGACTCCGGCCGCTCCAGCTCGGCTGCGCGGATCGCGTTCTCGTATCCGACCCCGACGTCACCGAACGGAAGCGTCGCCCGCAGCGTGGCCATGCTCGCCTGGGGTGAGCTCGCGCCGTCCGGGAGCGGTCCCTGGTCGAGGCCGTCCAGCCGTTCGACCCGCGCCATCGCCTGCAGCGCCTCCTCGCGCATGGCGCACATCGACAAGATCCACGCCTTCACGGCCAGGAGCGCCGCACTCGACTCCATCACCCGAGCCGGGAACCGCTCGAGCCACCGGAGCACGGTCGCCTGCTTCCACGCGTTGGCGTAGTAGATCCAGTTCGCGATGATCAGCTCACCGGCCTCTGCGAAGGCGCCGGCCTCGAGCGCATGTTCGATCGCCTGCTCGGTCGAGCCGTGGTCGCGGTGCCAGGCATACGCGCGTCGATGGAGCGTCGCCGCCACGCCCGGCTCGCGATGCTCGAGCTCGACGCGTAGGAGCTGGCCGAAGACGTGGTGGAACCGGTACCACTCGCCACGGTCGTCGAGCGGAATCAGGAACAGGTTCGCGCGCGAGAGCTCGTCCAGGACGTGACTCGAGCCCGCGCGTTCGAGTACGTCGTCACAGAGGCGCCCGCTCAGCCGTTCGAGGACAGAGCAGCGGAGCATCAGGTCCTGCATCGCCGGGTCGTGGGCATCGAGCACCTCGTCGAGCAGGAAGTCGACGATGTCGCGGTTCTGTGCGCTGAAGCCGAACACCGCCTGGTGCCTGTCGTCCGCCCGCTTGAGCGAGAGCGCAGCCAGGTACAGGCCGGCGGGCCACCCCTCGGTCCGCACGACCAGATCCTCGATCTGCTCCGGCTCGAGACCGAGCTCCAGGCGATCGTTGAGCAGCACGTCCGTCTCGGCGGCGTTGAAGCCGAGATCCGCGGCCCGCAGCTCGACCAGCTGTCCGTGGGCGCGCAATGCCGGCAGCGGGAGGACGGGATCGTGTCGCGCGGCGACGATCAACCGGAAGCTTGCGGGGGCGTGCTCGACGAACCAGCCGACGCTCTCACGGGCGGGGCCCTTCGAGAGCGCGTGGAAGTCGTCGAGGACGAGCGCGACCTCGCCCACGTCGCAGAGCGCATTCACGAGCTCCGTCAGGAAGAGCTCGATATCGCCGGCCCGCCGGACCCGCTGCGGGCACGCCGGGGTTTCCAGCTCGGGACACGCGCGTCTCAGCGCCTCGAGCACGTACGACCAGAGGACTGCCGGATCGTTGTCGTGCTCGTCGACCGTCAGCCAGGCGACCGGCGTTTCCGTCTCGTCGGATGCGCGCCACGCTGCGAGGAGCGTGGACTTGCCGTAGCCCGCCGGTGCGGCGAGCACGACGAGCTTGGTGCCCGACGGAGCCCGAAGTCGCTCCTCGAGGCGACTCCGCCCGACGGTCTGGGCGCCGAGAGGCGGAGGGTGCAATTTCGTGATGAGCAGCGGTGCCGCCTCCACCCGCTTACGCCGCTGAGCCGTCCGGCGGGCGAACTCCCGCGCTGTCGCCGAAGGGACGAGATGTGCCCCAGCGACCTTTTCCGGGGAGCGTGCGGCGGACAACGCACGCCGATGGTCGCGCCGCGCCCTCGCCGCGACAATGGAGCCGCCTATTGAATTGCGCTCACGTGCGCGGCCGGATCGGGGCTCATGCGTGCACCCCTTCCGGCTGACCCTCCCCGTGCGGCGGCGACTGCCCCTCGGCGAGATAGAGCAGCGTGGCGAAGACGCGCTTGCTCACGCTCGCGTCGGAGGGAAGGTCGAGCTTCGAGAAGATCGCGTTCACGTGCTTCTCGACGCCGCCCTTCGTCAGGAAGAGCTCGCCGGCGATTGCACGGTTCGACTTACCTTGAGCGATCAGCGCCAGGACCTCGCGCTCGCGTGGTGTCAGCGACGCCATGCTCGAGTTCGCCGTTTGCGAACGCGCCTCGACGAGCGCTTCGACGACCTTCGGATCGATCACCGAACCGCCGCCGGCCACCTCGCGGATCGCCCGCACGAGCTGCGTGCGGTCGGCCAGCCGCTCCTTCAGCAGATAGCCGCGACGCTCGGAACCACCCTCGAGCAGCCGCAGTGCAAAGGCCGGCCCCACGTACTTGGTGAGGACGACGACGGCGATCTGCGGCAGATGCTCTCGCAGGTGTGCGGCGAGTGCGATCCCCTCGTCCGTGCGTGTGGGAGGCATGCGGATGTCGGTCAGCACGACGTCCGGCCGGTCGCGGGCGACGGCCTCGAGGAGCGTGTCGAAGTCGCCGTAGAGGCCGGTTACTCGAAACTCGTCCTCCTCGGCGAGCACCTGCCCGATGCCTTCGCGAACAAGGAAATCGTCTTCGCCGACCGCGACCGTGATGACGTCTTGAGCGATCTTCGCTTGCCTCCGCTGAGCCGAACGCGCCGCAGGACCTGCAAGTCTAGTTCCTGCCATTTCGTAGGCGACATTCACCCCCACCGGGTAATCTGCCGCCTCCGACGCGGTGAGAGATTCGGTCGTGAATCCCTGGGGGTGATTCGACGACTGGGACCCAGAAGGCGGAGCTGACGCTAGACGAGCTGAGCGCGGCACGGCTCGCGTCTGCGCGACCCCTGTCGTGGCGGTCGATCGGGACGTCGCGATGGGAGCGGGCAGTCGGGGTGCTCGCCGTCGTTGCCGCGGCCGTGGCAGCGTGGCTCACGCTTCGGGCCGGATTCCTGCAGTACCCGGATTGGCTGGCTGCCCAGAAGGTCGACTTCATCATCGGCCCAATCGGCGTAGGGCTCTACTGGCGGTACAGCCGCCCGTACAGCCGCTTCGGCCTGATGCTGATCGTGCTCGGCCTGTTGGGCGTGATCTACATCCTCGAGTCGTCGACAACTCCGTGGCTGTTCCGGATCGGAGTGCTGTCGGAGGACGCGATCTACCTGTGGACCACGATCGTCATCCTCGCGTTTCCGAGCGGTCGTCTGGACGGCCTCCCGGAGCGGCTGGTCATCGCGCTGAACGCGGTGACTGCGGCTCTGGTGCTGGTCCTGTTCTTTCCGCCCAGCGCTCCAGGCTTCACGATCTCCGGCTGTCGCGTCGATTGTCCGGGCAGCGCCGGGGGGACCTCGTACACCGCCTCGTGGCTGATCCGGCACCACGTCCTTGCGAGCCTGCCTGTAGCGGTCGCGCTCGCCACGGCGGGCGTGATCGCCTGGCGGTTCGCCACCGGCACGCCGCCGCGGCGCCGAGCGCTCGCCATCGGCGCCCCGGTCGCCCTGCTGTTCGTGTTCTCGGAGGCCTCGTACCGCGGGCTGTTCATCTTCGCGCCAGGCGGCCTCGGGGCAGGCGGACGTCCGGTTCAGGACGCGCTCCAGTGGGCGCTCGCGGGGACCCGCTCGTTCGTCTGGTACGGCTTCCTCGCCGCTCTCATCGCGGCGCAGCTCCAGGCCGGTCGCGTGCTGCGACGGCTCGTGCGCCAGTCACTGACGCATCCGTCGCTGCCCGAGCTCGAGCCGCTTCTCCGCGAGCCGCTCGGCGATCCGTCTCTGCGGCTCGGATTCTGGCGTGCCGAGATCGGAGGCTGGGCCAGCGCTGACGGCGCGCCACTCGAATCCCCGAGGGAGGGTCAGGCGCTGACCGAGATCGCACGCGATGGACGCCCCGCGGCGGCGATCGTCCACGACAGGCAGCTCGCAGACGACCCTGAACTCCTGCAGGCCGCCGGCGCCGTTGCGCTGCTCTCCCTCGAGAACGCCGAGCTGGAGTCCGCCTGGAAGGACTCCCTGCACGAGCTGTCGGACTCGCGCGCCCGAATCGTCCAGGCAGGTGATCGGGAGCGCCGCAAGCTCGAACTCGACCTCCACGACGGCGCGCAGCAGCGGCTGCTGGCGATCCAGATGAACGTCGCGCGGCTTCGCGAACGCACCGGCGACCCGGACCTGGCGACCGAGCTCGACCGGATCGGAGAGCAGGCCACGAGCGCCGTCGACGAGCTCCGCAATCTCGCGCACGGCATCTACCCGGCGGAGCTCCGTGAAGGCGGCGTCGGCGCCGGGCTCCGCGCGTACGTGGGCGCGGCGCCGGTGCCGATCGAGGTCGTGGAAGACGGATTCGGGCGCTGCGACCCGGCGGTCGAGGCCTGCGTCTACTTCTGCTCGCTCGAGGCGGTGCAGAACGCCGTCAAGCACGGTGGCCGGGGTGTGCGCGTCACCATCACCCTGGAGCGCAATGATGACGCAGTGTCGTTCGCCGTCGACGACGACGGCGCCGGCTTCGACCCCGACGCCATGCGGGAGGGGTTCGGGCTCGTCAGCATCGGCGACCGACTGGCAGCCGTCGGCGGGGAGTTCCACATCTTCTCCGCGCCCGGCGAGGGCGCGAGTGTGCGAGGGATGGTTCCGGTCGGCGTAGGAACGCCCTAATGCCGAGGCGCGGTCTGCGTCACGTCAGTGCCTCGACCTGGCTGACGGCAACGGGCACCGCACCGCGCACGGTCGTGCCCTCCCCTGGGACGGACGAGATGGCGAGCTCGCCCCCGAGGGCCGCGAGCCGGTCGCGCATGCTCACGAGGCCCAGTCCATCGCGTTCGGCTTCGGGGTCGAAGCCGACGCCGTCGTCGTGGACGGCAAACCGCGCCGTGGGTCCCTCGCGGCGCAGAACGATCTCGACCCGGATGTCTCGGCCCGCGTGCTTGACGGCGTTCTGCACCGCCTCGAGCGCGCAGAAGTAGATGCACGCCTCGACTTCCGGGTCGCAGCGGCCGAATCCCCTGTCGACAACCTCGATCGGTACGGGCGCGGAGCCGACGTAGGAGCGGAGCCCGGCACCGACCCCGCCTTCACGCAGCTCGGACGGATAGATGCCGTGGGCGAGCTTGCGAAGGTCGTCCACGGCGCTCGCAGCGTCCCCTCCGATCTCGTCGAGCTTCGCTGCCAGCTCCTGATCGCGCGTTCGCTCGCGAGCAAGAGCGAGCTTCATCTGCACCGCAAGCAGCCGCTGCTGGGCGCCGTCGTGGAGGTCGAGCTCGAGCTTGCGCCGCTCGCGGTCGCCTGCTTGAACGATCCTGGCTCGGGAGTCCGACAGGTCGCGAAGGGAGTCCTTCCAGGCCGACTCCAGCTCGGCGTTCTCGAGCGCCAGGAGCGCGATCTCGGCGGCCGTCTCGAGCAACTCCGGATCCTCCGCCAGCTGGACGTCGTGCACGATCGCGACCGCCTGACCTGGAGCTCGCTCGAACTCGGTCAGCCTCTGATCCGCGCCCGGCGCGAGGACGCCTCCGTCCGCGTCGACCCAACCGCCGGTCGTCGGACTCCTGAAACCGAGCCGCAATCCGGGATCGCCGAGCGGACGGCGCAGCATCCCCTCCAGGTCGCCCAGCGAGGGGTGTCGCGAGGCGTCTCTGACGACGGTGCGGAGCACGCGCCCGGCGTACAGCTCGGCGGCGATCAGCGCGAACAAGAAGCCGTACCAGGGCAACGCCCGGGCGCCGGCGATCGTCCACTGGTACGGGCCGGTGAGATTCTGAACCGTCGGTTGCGCATAGTGGCGGTCGATCACCTGGTTCGTCTGGTAGACGATCTGGGCGATCAGGTAGACCAGGGCGATCGGTGCGCCGATGGCCAACGCGCGGCGTCGGGGCGGCGTTGCGTTGACGAAACGGGAGAGGACCAGGAGGACCGCGGAGACGTCGACGCAGATCAGCGCCGCTCGCAGGAACTCCACCGACGCGGGATACCACGAAGGCGTCGACCAGATCGCGAAAGGATTGTGCGGACAGACGCCGCGGCAGCCCGAGAGCGAGAGCCGTGGAATGAGCTGGTCGGGCGACGCGAGCAGCCAGACGAGGTACGGAAGCGTGTAGCCGACCAGCGCGCCGGCGATGATCGATCGCTCCGGAAGCCCGTCCAGTCGCCCGCTGGGAAACGCGAGGACGAGGGTGATGCTGAGGGGGATCATCGCCGCCTCCGCCATCGTCCCGCTCGTGAACAGCCAGGGCCACGAGATCGACTCGAGCACGTACGGGATCGACACGAGCCCGTAAGCGATCAGCAGCAGCCCGAGACGGTTGTGCGGACGGCGGTGGTGCCAGTAGAGCCCGACGCCGATGGGGCCGAGGATGAAGTCGGCCTTCTGCACGGCCAGCCATCCCGGGTGCGCAAGGAAGTCGGCTCGAACCGTGATCGCGAACGCGACGACGGCCCCCGCAATCGCAATCGCTCCGACCACCGGCTCCCACGACGTTCCGGCAGCACCGGGCACGTCGCGCAACCGGCCGAGCGACGCCGCCTGGCTCTTCGGCACGCGACTCAGCGCTCCGCTGCCATGAGCCGAGACGGTGCGGCTACCGGCGATGACCTGTCCTCACTCGGGTCAACCGAAGGTACCGGGGCCGCGTGACCGGGCATCGCCCGGTGCGGGTGATCCCGGAGCCCCTCCGTCACGGGCTACCGGGTGCGTGAGCGGCCGTGCCGGCCGCGGCGTCGTCACGAGGGGACGACGTCCTGCGCTCGCGCTCCTCGGAGAGCGAGATGGCGACCGCCGCCGCGAGCGCGCAGCCCAGCGCGCCGAACGCCACCGCCTTGTGCCACGTCGGCGGCGCGAGGCGCTCCTGCAAGAGGGCGATGCCGAGGAGCACACCCACTAGCGGGTTCGCGACCGAGCCGGTCGCGACCGCCGGCGCGAGCTTCCCCGTCTGAAGCGCGACCTGCTGGAGCAGGACGCCGAGCAGGCCCGCGATGCCGAGCACGTACACCGTCCAGTGCTCGAGCACGCCGGTCACCCCGCCGCTGTGGAGCAGCTCGAGGGTGGGCTTGGTTAAGGTGGCCGCCAGCCCCGACAGCACGCCTGCCACCGTGCCGTAGGCGCCCGCGCGCACCGAGAGCTGCGCCTTTGCTCCGCCGAGCGAGAGGAGCGCGCCGCAGGCCACCACGATGACCGCGATCGACAGGAACCACTGCCAGTTCGGGGCGTCGGTCCGCCCACCCGCGGGGTCGCCGAAGACGATGAACACGCTCAGGCCGGCGACGACGACCAGCGCCTCGAGCACCTGCCGGACGGTGACGGTCTGCGCGGTGAGCCACCAGCCGAGCGGGAGCACGAAGACGATCGTCATCGTGAAGATCGGCTGGATCACCGCGACCCGGCCGCGGTCGAGCGCCATGGCCTGCAGGATCCAGCCGGGCACGAGGAGCGCGAACCCGGCCAGCCACGTCACGTGGCCGCCGAGCCGGAGGAAGGAGGCGGGATGTCTCAGCGAGAGCGGTGGCGCCTGCAGGCCACCGCGCTGCTGCAGCACGGTCGAGAGCGCGAAGATGGCGGCTGCGACGAGAGCGAGGGCGGTCGCCATCCTCAGCCGTTCGGCGGGGCCGGACCCGTCATGGCGAGACCGAGGCTCGTGCACGCGCGGGTGAGGCAACGTCGTCGCCGCACAGTTCACCTAGGTGAACTTCGTTCGCGCCGCCGTGCCGCCGCGCACCTCACCTGGCTGTGGGCCACCCTGAGTGCTCCGTGGGAACGCTAATCCTGGAGGTGGCCGCGCTCGGAGTGGCCGTCGCGCTCACGAGCCCCGGCTCGGTAGTTGCTGTCATCGCCCTGCTGAGCCTGTCCTCCGGCGTTCGGCGAGTGCTCGCGTTCATCGCCGGATGGCTGATCGCGATCGGCATCATCGCCGTGCTGATGGTCCTCGTGCTCCAGGGCCAGGACTTCCATTCCCGGCACACCGCATCGTCTCGCACAGCCTCGGCGGTCGAGATCTTGCTCGGCTGCCTGCTGCTGGTCGTCGTGGCCCGGATGTACCGCCGGCCCCAGCACAAGCCGAAGAACGAGTCGCAGCCCAAGTGGCTCGAACGCGTCGATCGCTCACACTGGCTCCTGGAGGTCGTCGTGGGCGTGGCCATGCTCAGCTACGCCCTGACGCTGACGGCGGCAGCTGAGACCCTCAAGGCGAACGTCGGTCCGCTCGACGCCGCTCTGGCGGGACTCATCTTCGGTGCCGCTTCGATCATGACGATCGCCGCGCCGCTGGTCGTCGTGGTGGTCGCACCCGACCGCGCCGCGACCGTGCTCGCGACGTGGAAGAGCTGGGTCCTCGCGCACTCGCGGTCGATCCTGCTGAGTGCGCTCGCGGTGATCGGAGCCGCACTCGTCGCCAAAGGCGCCTACGACCTCGCCGCGTACTAGTTCAGAACGGCGACGGCGTCGAGAGGGGCCGGGGCGATCAGGATCCACACCGATCCGGCAGGCCGTCAGACGAGCCGCGGCCGACCGAGGCCGCACCAGGGGAGGGGTCATTCGACGCGCGGAAGTATCTCGTTTGCAGGACTTTCCTCTCGCGTTTGCGCATTCCCTGGACGCGCGGGTCGCACCTGGGTCGCACGCTCTGCAACTCAGCGGTGGTAGCCGGACGGATTAGGCGAGGGCGCGTTCGAGAGCCGCGCGGTCGGTGGGCTCGCCGTGCGTCGGCAACACGAACTGAACGGGCTTGTCGAGCAGCGGCCTCAGCCCGGTCGCGACCTGCTCGACTGTGACCCCTTCCGGCAGCCAGCTCGCGGGGATCTCGAGCCCGTTGCCGAGGTCGATCAGGGTGTCGCCGGCGATCACCGCACGGATCCGCTCGCACCAGAGCACGAGGTCGAGCTGGCCTTCACGACCCGGATACGCCTCCAGTCCGAACAGCGAGTCGCCGATCGCGTAGCGGGTCGCCGGGACGAGCTCGTCCTCGGGACGGTCAGGCGCCGGGGCCCACACCGGAAAACCGAGCGCTGGGGCGTCTCGCTCGTGCCACGTGGAGGTGAGGACCGTGACGAACCTCGCGCGATCCGAACAGCGCACGCACCTCGTCCGGAACAGCGATCGGGTCGATCAGGATCAGCCGCGCGCCGTCATCGATTGCGTACGCGGACACCGGCCCTTCCCACTCGGGATGCGTCGCCGTCCAGTGGTAGACGCCCTCAGGAAGCATCCTCGGATGCTACGCGCCACCGACTCCTCTCATGCTGCAACTGCCCCAGCGAAGCCCTATCTGACCGGAACGAGTAGGTCGATCGGGTCGTGGCGGCGGTAGAACTCGATCTCGGGCACGGCCGGATGGTTAAGTCGACCCGGCCGGCCACCGGTGGACACTCACCGAGACGCTGCGCGACGTCGCACCGGAGGATTGGGGCGGGGTCAACGATCCGTAACGCTAGGGTCGGCCGACCCTGTGGGTGCCAGCGCTCCGGGATGACGCCCGAGCAGTTACGCCCAGGGCAGATGACCCCAGTAAGGCGGCCGCTCTCGCCGGAAGCGCTCGGCCGTTGCATAGACCTGCTCCGGATCCGAGGTCTCCTCTTTCACGCTGGCGCCGTAGCGTGCCGCGAGTTCCGATACCGGATACCGCACGTCCGGGCTTGTGTGTGCACCGACCATCAGGATCGCGCACGGCCCGTCCCCACCCCCCACGAACGCATGCTCGGTCCAGGGAGGACAGTGGAAGAAGTCCCACGGCCGGAGACGTCGCTCCTCGCCCTCGACGAGCAGCCTGCAGTCCCCCGCCAGGACAAGGAAGGCCTCCTGATTGGCCTCGGCGTGGTAGACGCTGCTCTGACCGGGCTCGAGGACGGTCACGTTGATTCCGAGTTGCTCGAACTCGACCGGCGGCTCGCCGTACTCGTTCGCGAACCAGCATGCCGCGCCCCTCGTGTCCGACGACCACCACTGTGCGTCCCGCACGTTGACGACAAACCAGCCCTCCGTCGCGGGTGCAAGCCCGGAACCGGAGTCCTCAAGCCGTGCTTCAGTCACGAACAGAATCCTTTCAGGTGTTGACGGAAAGGAAGCGTGCCCCAGCGACATGGCATGACGCCTGACCACGGGCGGGAACGGCGGTTCGCAGCCCGCCCTCGGCTGGGCAAGCGCTTCGGAATGACCCCGGAGCGCGACCCGTGCGATGAGTTTCGTGTTCCCCTGAGTCTTAGGAGGAAGCGCCGGGCGGGACGCTACGTACGCCCGCAGAACAAACGCGTAACGAAAGGCAACGGGAGGCACCAGATGACTGAATGGGAGAAGAAGATCGGCGCGATCAATCTCATTGTCGAAGACATGGAAGGCGCCAAGTCGTTCTACCAGGAGGTCTTCGGCCTGCCCTTGCAGCACGCGGACGAGGACACGGCGATGTTCCGCTTCCAGGACACGTACGTCTTTCTGCAACGCGGAGAAGATCACCATGACGGTCCGTCAACAGATCTGCTCAGGTTGGCGCAGCAGGGGGTCGGACAGTTCGTCATCTTCGTCGAGGACGCGGACGCGGTACGCGCCGAGCTAGATCAGCATCAGGTGCCGATAATCAGCGGACCGGCAGACCGCGAGTGGGGTATGCGAACGCTCACGTTCGCCGATCCTGGCGGCTACACCTGGGAGATCACGCAGGAACTGCCCGCGTCGTCATAGAGCAGCGCTCTCGCCTGCGCGAGCGTGCGCGAACAGGTCGGGCGGACAAGGCGTTCACAGGGGTGAGGCGCCCGCGCTTCTCGCACTCCCTCCTGCACTTCCGCGACGCCTACGCACCGGTTGCTCCGTCGGCAGTTCGTCTTCCGATGCGTCGGGTGGACGTGGGGACAGGTCATGGGGCGCCGGCACCGGCGGCGACAACTGCCTGCGCGCCGGCGACGATCCGCTCCGGAATCCAGTTGCTGTCATCGGACGACCTCCTCCGGTCGGGCCGTCCGCTGCGGCTGGGAGAGCGGGTCGAGCGTCGGCGGCGGTTCGGGGCGTAGCAGCGACGCGGCGACCGCGGCGCCGATGACGCCGACGATGGTCGCCAGCGAGACAGTGATCGGCGGGTGGTAGACGTCGCCCAGCGCCATCTTCACGCCGACGAAGACGAGGATCACGGCCAGCGCCGGCCGGAGGAACCGGAAGCGGATCATGATCTCGGCGAGCAGGAAGTAGAGCGCGAGCATCCCGAGGAGCGAGAACGCGTTCGCCGCGAACACGAGGAACGGGTCGTCGGTGACCCCGTAGATCGCCGGGATCGAGTCGGCGGCGAACGCCACATCGGTCGTCGCGATCGCGGCAAAGACGGCGACCATCGGCGTCGCCAGCACCCGCCCTTGGACGCGCACGAACAGGCGCTGGCCGTGGAAGCGGTCGGTCATCGGGAGGAACCGCCGAACGAGTGCGACGACGCGATTGCGCTCGGGCTTGACCTCGATCTCGCGCCGCGCGATGCGGATGCCGGTCAGGATCAGAAACGCGCCGAGAGCGTAGGCGAGCCACGAGAGTCGCTCGAGTGCGACACCGCCGATGGCGATGAAGACGGCGCGGAGGACGAGCGCGCCGGTAACGCCCCAGAGGAGCGCCCGGTGGCGATAGGCGTTGGGGACGGCGAAGTAGGCGAGGATCACGGCGAGCACGAACAGGTTGTCGAGCGAGAGCGTCCGCTCGATCAGGTACCCGGCGAGATACTCGCGCGCCGCGGTCGAACCGTCCACCGACCAGACAACCACGGCGAACGCGAGCCCGAGTGTGAGCCAGATCGCGCTCCACGCCACCGCTTGGCGGGCGCGCACTTCGTCGGGGCGACGGTGGAAGACGAACAGGTCGAGCAGCAGCAGCGCCACCAAACCGCCCGTCAGACCGATCCAGAGCCACCACGGTGTCAGGACGACCTCCTTTGTCGTGAAGGTCTCTCCCGCCGGGTGGCGCCGGCGCTCCGGGCCGAAGCCGTGCTGACGGAACGCCGCGAGGGATACTCCCCTTCACCGGCGTTCTCCGCGGCATCCTGCTGCACGGCTCCGCAGTTCCCCGCAGGGCACGCGCGGCAGATCGCGGAGCCGTGTCCCGCCTAGTTGACCCGCCACACAGGTTGTGAACGGCGAAGAGAGACCTCCGGGAGTCAGTACGGATCCGCATCGCGCTCGCGGAGGCGCGTCAGTCGGTGAGCGCTCGCAGCGCGTTGAGGATCACGCCGACGTCGATCGCCTCCTGGAGCAGGGCTCCTTCGACCGGTTGCAGGTAGCCGGCTGCGGCGAAGCCCATCGCGAGCAGCGAGAGGCCGATGCCGGCGAGCACGCTCTGGCGGGCGATGAAGAGGGCCCGGCGGCTGATGCGGATCGCGTCGGCGACGCGGTCGACCCGATCGACGAGCACGACTGCGTCGGCAGTCTCGGACGAGACGGTGGCCCCGCCCGAACCCATCGCGATGCCGACGTCGGCGAGCGCGAGCGCGGGCGCGTCGTTGATGCCGTCGCCCACCATCACCACCCCGCGCAGATCGGGGCGCTCGTGGACGGCCCGCACCACCTCGAGCTTCTGCTCCGGGGTCTGCTCGGCGTAGATCCGGTCGACGCCGAGCCGCTCGCCGATGGCGTCGGCGACTGCCTGCTTGTCGCCCGTGACGAGCGCGACGTGGCGGACGCCGGCGGCGCGGAGCCGAGGGACGAGCTCGCTCGAGTCGGCGCGAAGCCGATCGCCGATCAGGGCGATGCCTGCAAGGTGGTCGTCCACCGCGACCAGAACCTTCGCGTCGCCGCCGTCGACGTCGACCGGCAGCCGTGGCTCGATGCCGTGGCTCCTGAGCCAGCCGGCGCTGCCGACGAGGACGCGGTGGTCGTCGACGGCGCCACGAACGCCTTTGCCGAAGCGCTCCTCGACGTTCTCGGGAATCGCCAGCTGCAGCTTGCGCTGCTCTGCTCCGGCGACGAGCGCCTTCGCGAGCGGGTGCGACGAGAGTCGATCGAGGGACGCGGCAAGTCGCAGAGTCTCGTTCGGGGGCAGGCCGTCGGTGGCGATGACGCGATCCAGCTCCGGGTGGCCGAGCGTCACCGTGCCGGTCTTGTCGAGCAGGACCGAGCGGGCGCCGCCGAGCTGCTCGATCGTCCCTGCGCCCTTGACGACCACGCCGGCACGCGCGGCGCGAGACAGCCCCGACATCAGGGCGATCGGCGCGGCGAGGATCAGCGGGCACGGTGTGGCGACGACGAAGACGGCGAGTGCGCGCACGGGGTCCCCCGAGATCACCCAGGCGATCGCCGCTACGAGCATGGTGGCCGGCAGGAAGAAGATCGCGTAGTGGTCGGCGAGGCGGACGAACGGTGCTCGCTGGTCCTCCGTTTGCTCGACGAGACGCACCAGCGCGGCGTAGGCGCTCTCGGCCGCCGGCCGCAGCGCGCGAAGCTCGAAGGCCGAGCCGGCGGCGGCGGTGCCGCTGCGCACGTTGCCGCCGCGCTGGACGGTCACGGGCAGCGGCTCGCCCGTCAGCGCCGACTCGTCCACGATCGCCTCGTCGCTCACGACCATGCCGTCGACCGGCACGACCTCGCCGGCGCGGACGAGCACGACCTCGTCGGTCGCGACGTCGTCGACCTGCACCTCCAGGAGCTCGGAGCCACGCCGCACCAGCGCCGATCGCGGCGCGCGCTCGACCAGCGCCGTCAGCTCCCGGCGGGCACGTCGGTTGGCGGCTTCCTCGAGCGCGTTTCCGCCGGCAAGCATCAGCGCGATCACGGCACCAGCCAGGTACTCGCCGAGCGCCAGCGCGCCGGCCATCGAGACGAGCGCGATCGCGTCGACGCCGACATCGCCGCGGAGCAGCGAACGCAGCACCGACCAGCTGAGCGGCACCAGCAGCATCGCCGTCGTCCCGGCCCAGAGCCACTCGGCCGGACGATCGTGTCCGAGGCCGGCCAGGACGAGCCCGGCGGCGACGGCGATCAGCGCGATCAGCGCGACCAGGCGCGCACTGTTGGCGCGCCACCGCCCGACACGGCTCTCCGCCGCTCGGGCGTCCATGCGTCGCCCTTCGTCCTGAGTCGGCACCTTCTGATCGTCCGCCGGGCGAAGCGCCAGAAGCTCAGGAATAACCCGCAGTCGCGGCGCGACATCTCCCTGACCCGGCGCGCGAGAGGTCGACGCCGCACAGCGGCATGACGATCGCACGCCCTCGCAGTCAGTAGTTGGCCGCACGAGAGCGCGTGTCGACACCGACGCGCACCTGCCGGCCGGCGCGGTATCAAGCAGGTGCGAAGGGGAGTATCCCGCGCAGCGCGTGCCCGTCAACACGGCTACGGCCCGGACGCGCGCGACCGTCCCCGGTCGGGAGAGACCTTCGGCACAACCGAGCCGAAAGGAACTCGTGCGCCGGACGATCGCACCATCGGCCGCAGCACCGCTCGCCGGCACGGCCGGTCCGGCCCCGGCGCGTTCCGACGTCCGCGGCCACTCCGAGCGCCTCCTCGCCCGCGCGCGTCGCGGTGACCACGTCGCCCGCACCGCGCTGGTCGAGGAGCACATGGGCCTGGTTCGCTCCCTCGCCTTGCGCTACCGCGACCTCGGCTTGCCGGTCGAGGATCTCGTCCAAGAGGGAGCGATCGGGCTGCTGTCGGCCATCGACGACTACGACCCTGGCCGCGGCGCGACCTTCTCCACGTACGCCTTCTGGCGTATCCGCGCCGCCGTGACGCACGCCCTCAGCGCACGCGGACACCTCGTGCGCCTGCCCCGACCGGTGCTCGAGCACCGCCGAGACGTCGCGCAGGCGCGCGAGCGGCTGGCCTCGGCCGGTCGCGAGCCGAGCGTCACCACGCTCGCGGAGGCGGCGACGCTGCCGGAGCGCGAGGTCGTGCAAGCGCTCGCACCGACGTCGGTGGTCTCGCTCGACCAGGCACGCATCGATCGGACACCCTTCGAGCCGTCGGCCGGCGAGACCGCGTCCCCCGAGGCGCGCCTGCTACGCAGCGAAGAGCGGCGAGCCGTCCGCGGCGCCGTGCGGCGTCTGACGGGCCGCAAGCGCGCGATCGTCAGCCGCCACTTCGGGCTCGCCGGCAAGCCCGAGACCTTGGCCGAGATCGCGGACGACCTCGAGCTCAGCCCCGAGCGGACGCGGGCGCTGAAGGACGAGGCGCTGCGCGAGCTGGCCGTCGAGCTCGAGCCGGCGATCGGGGCCTGACCTCGGCTGCTCCGTAGTTCCTCCGTACGACGTGCGGCAAATCGCCGAGCCGCGGCCGCGGACGCAACGGAGGACGGGGACGACAAGGAGGTTTGCGATGGCAACGACGACACACCCCACGCGTCTCGAGGCCGGCCGGGGCGTCTGTAGCCGGATCGTCGTCGGCATCGACGGCTCGCAGCACGCGCTCGAGGCGGCACGGCAAGCAGCGCTGCTGCAAGAGCTCGACGGAGAGCTGACACTCTTCGCCGCCTGGGACACCGGGCCCTACATGGGCGGCACCGGCACCAGGATCCCCTACTACCTCGACGAAGCCCTGCAGCGCGCGACGGCCGAGAAGGCGCTGCGCGCCGCCGGCGAATACATCGCGCCCTACACGGCCCCAACCGCCAAGCTCGTGCGTGGAACCGCGGTGGCGACGTTGCTGGAGGAGATCGAACGCGACCAGGACACCCTGGTCGCCGTCGGCAGCAGCGGCGTCGGACGGCTGCGCGGGATCGTCGAGGGGGCGGTCGCGACCGAAATGGTGCACCGCGCCCCATGCTCGGTTCTCGTCGCGCGTCCGGTCGACAGCGACTTTCCACACCGTGTCGTCGTCGGCGTCGACGGCTCGGTCGAGTCGGCGGCGGCCTACGCGACCGCTCGCTACCTCGCCGAGCGTTTCGGCGCCGAGTTCCACGCACTCGTCGCCTGGGGCGGGAAGAGCGTGAACGAGCGCCTGGTCGCGACGATCACCGCCGGCGATCACGACGACTGCGAGCAAGCTCCGAGCGAGGCGCTGGCGAAGGAGGCAGAGACCGCCGACCTCGTGGTCGTCGGCAGCCGCGGGCTCCACGGGCTACGGGCGCTCGGCTCGGTTTCCGAACGCGTCGCCCACACAGCCCCCTGCTCGGCGCTCGTCGTTCGCGAACCGATCTGGCAGCGCGTGGCCGAAGAGCTCGGCCGCTAGGAGGGCGCCACGGCCAAGACCGAAGGAGCAACCCGATGACCGAACTTCTCGCACCCCCGCCAACCACGTCCGACGCCACGGCAGCCGAGCCGAGGCGGCCCGCGAGCCGCCGAGGGCCGCGCCGCCGCGTTCTCGTCGTCGTCGACGAGATCTGCACCGCACCCGAGCTGTGCGCGAGCGTTCGCACCCACGCCGGGAACGAGCCGATCGACGCGCTCGTGATCGCCCCGGCTCACGGCTCGATCGCGACGCAGTGGTACGTCGACGAAGACGCCGCGCGCGCCGACGCGACGCACCGCCTGCGCACCTGTGTCGCCTGCCTCGCGGCCGACGGCATCCAGGCCGAGGGCCGGCTCAGCGACCCTGATCCGGCGCAGGCGATCGCCGATGCGCTTCACACCTTCCCGGCCGACGAGATCCTGTTCATCACCGGGCCGCAGCGGCGCTCGACCTGGCTCCGCCAGAACGCGATCGACCGCGTCCGCCGCAGCTTCGATCAGCCGGTCGAGCATGTCGTCATGCCGGTGGGGCGACCAGGAGCCGGCGACGTCGGTGGAGACGACCGCTAGCAAGGACAGGCCAGAAGCCTGAGGGGCCGACTAGGCACGGAGTGACAGGACGATCGCGCCGTCCGCTCCCGCGACTACCTCGCGCAGCGCCTGCGCCGCCTGGTCGAGCGGACGGACGGACGCGATCGGCACGCTCAGGGTGCCGTCCGCCAGCAGCTCCGCGAGCTCCGAGAGCTGCCGACCATCGGGCCTGACGTAGACGTCGGATACGGCGACGCCCCGCTCCTCCCGCGGCGGATCGCCCGTGATCGTGGCGAGGCGGCCGCCCTCGGCGACCGCCTTCAACGTGGCGGCCTCCTGCCCGGGGGCAGCGTTGACGGCCTTGGGCGCGCCGCCACCGGTGAGCTCGCGAACGAGCGCAGGCCAGTCGCCGTGGTAGTCGAGGACATCCGACGCGCCGTAGTCGCGGATGCGCTCGGCCTTCTTCGCGCTCGCGGTCGCAATCACCCGGGCACCGCGCGCGGCGGCGAGTTGGACGAGCAGGCCACCGGTGACTCCGCCCGCCCCGTTGACGACGACCCAGCCGTCGCGCTCGATCCCGAGAACCTCGTCGAGTGCCTGAGCCGCGGTGAGCGCCGGAATGGGAAACGCTCCGCAGGCTTCCCATGACGCCTCTGGCGGCCGGGCACCGACGGCCGCCGCCGGCGCCAGCACCTTCTCCGCCCAGGTCCCGTGACGCCGGAGCGGTAGCGGATGTGTCATCACCTCGTCGCCCTCGCGCAGGCCAGCCACGCCGGAGCCGGCCGCTACGACCGTCCCGGCCGCCGACGTCCCGAGCGCCATCGGCGGCGGGCCGCCGACCTGCCAGCTGCCGATCCTGACAAGGTCGTCCCAGTTGCCGATGCCGGCGGCGACGACGTCGATGAGGACCTCGCCTGCGGCAGGCGTGGCCGGCTCGTCCACCTCGAAGATCTCGACCGGCTCGCCGAGCGCTGTGATCCCGGCCGCTCGCATCGTCCTGGGCACGGCTAGCCAGTGCCAACCTCGAGCACGACCTTGCCGCGCTTCCCGCGGCCCGCGACTCGCTCGAACGCCGCCCGGGCCTCCGTCAGCCGAAAGACCGAGTCGACCTCGGCGCGAAGCTCGCCTGCGTCCACGAGCGCGGTCAACTCCGTCAGTTGCCCGTGGTCGGGCTCGACGATGAAGTAGGTCGCGCCCGGCATCTCCTCTGCGATCGTGACCACGCGCCCGCCGGCCGGGAGCTCGCCGCCACGAGTGTCGAAGACCAGATCGACCGGCCCGCTCTCGACGACCGTCGCGCCGGCATGTCGCGCAAGCTGGACGGCGATGTGCCCGACCCCGCCCGACCCGCCGGTGACCACCACCCGCTCGCCTCGGGCGAGCTGCCCGTGCA
Source organism: Gaiellaceae bacterium (assembly GCA_035455605.1). Classification (GTDB taxonomy): domain Bacteria; phylum Actinomycetota; class Thermoleophilia; order Gaiellales; family Gaiellaceae; genus AC-32. The sequence goes on along the minus strand of DATIER010000281.1, from coordinate 5,705 downwards.
CGAACAGTGCCTGCCAGGCGGTCAGCCCGCCCATCGGCAGCGCTGCCGCCTCCACGTGGCTCAGCCGCGCGGGCTTCGGTGCAAGCACCTCCGCGGGGACGACGGCGTACTCGGCAGCGACGCCGTCGCGATCGAAGGGCGTGAGCGCATACACCTCGTCACCGCTCTCGACGACGACGCCCGAAAGCTCGTACGACGGAATCGCCGGCAGTCGGGCGACCGGCCACTCCAGCTCGCCGCGCGTGACCGCTGCCGCATGCACGCGCACCAGCACCTCGCCCGGGCCCGGTGACGGCGTCTCGATCTCCTCGACCTTCAAGCCGTCGTCGTGCAGCCGTACCGCTAGCACACCGCTCCCTGCCCTGTTGGACGTCGTTCCTCAGGAGATCTTGCCAACTTTCACGTTCCCGCTCGGAGGCGTCGCCTTTGCGCTGTCGCTGCGCGGCCGACCGGAGCGCGCGCGCACGACCCAGGTGGCGACACGAACGAGCCCGGCATGCGTTCGTCGCAGCCGGAAGAGCACGACGAGGGTGGCGAGAGCGGCCGGCCCCGCGATCAGCCCCGCCCACCAATCGACGGTCTTGGCGAAGCCGAAGCCGAACTCGAGCGAGACGGCAAGCAGGATCGCCAGGACGGCAAGGCTCTCCTCGTCGAGCAACTCCTCCGCGTTGCTGAGCTGTTCTTCGAGGTCGGTCATGCCGGCTGGAGGGTGCCCGCGAAGACCTGCCAGGCGAGGGCCGACTTCGCCGTGAGGCTGAGGAGCATGTAGACGCGCTCGCCGTAGAGGTAGTCGCGCCAGCGGCCGGTGCGCCGGTACTGCAGCAGCATGTTCACCGCGAAGACGTTGAAGAAGACGAACAGCGAGGCGAAGATCCCGTAGACGAACCCGGGCGGGTCCTGCGCGCCGGCCAGGTAGATCGCGACCGCGACCCACGGGACGGCACCGGCGAAGCAGCCGAACCAGTACGCCGTCCAGTTCGTGCGCTCGGTCGTCTGGTTGTGCAGCTCCATCAGCCAGCCGAACAGGATCATGGTCGCGTTCAGCGCGAAGATCAGGATCAGGCTCGCGATGTCGTAGATGCCGACGAGCATCGCGATCACGACCATCATCAGCGACGACGAGAGCGAGTACTCGACCCAGCGCGCCGGGTTGATCCCGCGCGAGACGCTCCGCTCGTACCACCCGTGCAGCCACGGGGAGGCGAGCAGCGCGTGCGCGACCGCCGACAGGAACAGGAACGCGGCGACGAGCGGGCCGATCTGCACCCGAAAGAGCTGCTCGGGCACCGCGACCAGCTTGTCCGTCGCCGTGTCCATGCGCAGGAATGAGCTCGTCACGGGCAGCGAGAAGGCGCTCGCCAGGGCGAGCATCGCGACGCCCTGCACGAAGTGGAGCGACCCCATCGCCGCGTTCCAGCGTCGCAGGCCGCCCAGCTTGGTGCGCAGCGCGGCGGCTCCCGCCGCTGCGGTGGAAACGTTCGCCTCGATCATCGGCCGAACCTCCTTTCGCCGACAGTCCGGCGCGGGCGATCCCGCGCCGGACGCCAGCGGTTCTCCCCTCAGGGGATCAGCACCCTGTTGATCACGTGGATGACGCCATTGGAGGCCATCACGTTCGCCTTGACGACGGTGGCGCCGCCGACGATCACCTTCCCGTTCTTGACGCGGATCGCGACCGAGCTCCCCTGGAGCGTCTTCGCGGAGCGGAGCTTCATCGCCTGCGCCGCGGTCACCTTGCCCTTGACGACGTGGTAGAGCAGCACGGCGCGCAGCTTCGCCTTGTTCTTCGCGAGCGCCGTCAGCGTCGCCTTCGGCACCTTCGCGAACGCGGCGTCGGTCGGGGCGAAGACCGTGAACGGCCCCTTGCCCTGGAGCGTGCCGGCGAGGCCCGCCTTCGTCAGCAGCGAGGCGAGGGTCTTGAACTGGCCGGCCGCGACCGCGGTCTGGACGATGTTCTTCTGGCCCGCTGCCGGTGCGGCGGTGGTCGCCGGCCCGGCGGTCGCCGTGGCTGCTCCAACGGCCAGAGCGACGAGCGTGGCAACGATCGAGATGCGCTTCATCGGTTCTGCTCCTTTCGTCATGCGGCCGGCCGGCGGCCGGCCCGCTTTGCGGACAGCTCCCGCACCTCGGCGGCCTTGCGCTCGGCCTGGTAGCGGCCGTCGAGGATCGCGCCGTAGATCGGGAGGCCAATACCGACGGCGACGATCACCGTCACGAGCACTCCGAAGCCGAACAGCCAGCCGGTGCTCATCGCCGCCCACCCTCGGTCAGGACGCCGAGGGCGAGGATCGACGGCACCCAGAGGCCGACGAAGATGCCCTGATCGTGGTTCCCGGTGAACCAGAGGCTGACCGAGAGCACGAACGAGACGAACGCGCCGAGCAGGATCAGCCCGCGCCCTACCGCCTCGAACTGGCCCGCGGCCGGAGCCACCTTGTCCATCTCCCCTCCTTTGTACATAACTTCGACCGACATTGAACGACACCGTACAGGGTCATGGGCGCTTATGTCAAGTGTCTGTCCAATTTGTGTAGAATGCTCCGATGAGCATCGACGCGGGAGCGCTTCGGATCGGTGAGTTCGCCCGTCGGGTCGGCGTCAGCCCAGAGCTGCTACGCGCCTGGGAACGTCGCTACGGCCTGCTGCAGCCGATCCGCTCCAAGGGGGGCTTTCGCCTCTACACGAGCGACGACGCCGAGCGCGTCTCGCGGATGAAGCACGCCCTCGACGACGGCCTCTCGGCCGCCGAGGCAGCCCGCCGCGCACTCGCGCAGGCGCGCTCGACGGAGGGGGCGCTCGACGACGCGCGGGACCGGCTCCTCGCAGCCGCGCGCGCGTACGACGAGGCAACCGTCCACACGGTGCTGGATCAGGCGCTGGCGGGCTTCGCGCTCGAGACGGTCCTGCGGGAGCTGATCCTGCCGGTGCTGCAGACGGTCGGCAGTGAATGGGAGCGCGGAACGCTCGAGATCGGCCAGGAGCACTTCATCACCAACCTCGTCCGCGAGCGACTGCTCGCCCTCGCCCGCCTCTGGGGCCGCGGCGGGGGGCCGCTCGCGATCCTCTCCTGCGCGCCCGGCGAGCGTCACGACATCGGCCTGATCGCCTTCGGGCTCGTGCTTCGCTCGCACGGCTGGCGGATCCTCTTCCTCGGCGCGGACACCCCCTTCGCCACGCTCCGCGGCGCGGTCGACCAGACGGGGCCGCGGCTCGTCGTCGTCGCGAGCATGGACGGGGCGCTGCTCGAGGCGGGGGCCAGTGAGCTGCGCCGGCTCGCCCGGTCGGCGCCGCTCGTCCTCTCGGGCGTCGGCGCGTCCGAGGAGCTCTGCTCCCGGCTGGGCGTCGACCGGCTCGACGGCGACCTGGTCGCGGCGGCGGAAGCTCTCCCGAGCGCCCCATGAGCTCGGGCGAGCGCATCCTGCTCACCGGCGCCACCGGCTACGTCGGGGGCCGCCTCCTCACCGCGCTGCTCGAGCGCGGCGAAGACGTCCGCTGCCTCGCACGCCGGCCGGAGGCGGTGCCGCCGCGGCCCGGGCTCGAGGTCGTCGCAGGCGACGTGCTCGACGCCGACGCGGTCCGGCGCGCGCTCGAGGGCGTCGACGTCGCGTACTACCTCGTCCACGCCATGGGCTCGGCCGAGTCGTTCGAGCAGCTCGACCGGCGTGCGGCGGCGATCTTCGCCGCGGCGGCGCGCGACGCGGGCGTGCGGCGGATCGTCTACCTCGGCGGCCTCGGCTCCGGGCCCGGGCTCTCGAGCCACCTGGCGAGCCGGCAGGAGGTCGGCCGCCTGCTCGCCTCGGCCGGTGTCGAGACGATCGAGTTCCGCGCCTCGATCGTGATCGGGTCGGGCAGCCTCTCGTTCGAGCTCGTGCGCTCCCTGACGGAGCGGCTGCCGGTCATGATCACGCCGCGCTGGGTGCGGACACGCGCGCAGCCGATTGCGATCGAGGACGTGATCGCCTACCTCGTCGCGGGGCTCGACCTCGACTCGCGGGGCAACGAGGTGTTCGAGATCGGCGGCGCCGAGATCGCGACCTACGGCGAGCTGATGAACGAGTACGCCCGCCAGCGCGGCCTGCGCAGGCTGCTCGTCCCGGTGCCGGTGCTGACGCCGCGCCTCTCGAGCCTCTGGCTCGGGCTCGTCACCCCGGTCTACGCGCGGGTCGGTCGCAAGCTGGTCGAGAGCCTGCCGCACGAGACCGTCGTCCACGATCCGAGCGCGCTCGAGCGGTTTCCGATCCGGCCGCGCAGCTACCGGGAGGCGATCGCCCGCGCGCTCTCGAACGAGGAGCGCGAGACGGCGGAGACGCGTTGGTCTGACGCGTTCAGCGCCGCCGGCCGGTCGAGCTGGACGCCCGGCCCGTCGGTGGGCGGGCGCCTGGTCGAGAGCCGCGCCCGCGACGTGCCCGTTCCGCCGGCGCAGGCGTTCGCGCCGATCCGGCGCATCGGCGGCACCGCCGGCTGGTACTACGCCAACGGCCTCTGGCGGCTGCGCGGCCTCCTCGACCTCATCGCCGGCGGCGTCGGGCTTCGCCGCGGCCGCCGCGACCCCGAGACGCCGGTCGTCGGCTCGGCGCTCGACTTCTGGCGTGTCGAGGCCTACGAGCCGGACCGGCTCCTGCGCCTGCGGGCCGAGATGCGGCTGCCGGGCAAGGCCTGGCTGCAGTTCGAGGTCGACGGCGACGAGGGCGCCTCGCGGATTCGCCAGACCGCGATCTTCGACCCGACCGGTCTCGCCGGGCTCCTCTACTGGTACGCGCTGCTGCCGGTGCACGGCTTCGTCTTCCGCGGGATGCTGGCCGGAATCGCGCGCGAGGCGAGCGGCGGCGCGAGGCGCACCTTCGCGCACCGGCGCGAGCTGCTCGGATGACGCCGACCGGCGTCGTCCTGCTCACGCGCGACCTGCGCGCGCACGACCATCCCGCTCTCGCCGCTGCGCAGCGTGAGTGCGGTCAGGTCGTGCCGTTGTTCGTGCTGGACGAGCGCCTGCTCTCGGTCTCCGCCCGGCGGACGGCGTTCCTGCTCGGACGGCTCGATCAGCTGCGCGAGGCGATCGGGCTGGTCGTGGCCGAGGGCGACCTGGTGGAGGAGGTCGCCCGCCTCGAGCCGGACGTCGTCTACCTGAGCGAGGACATCAGCGCCTACGCACAACGGCGGGAGCGCCGGCTGCGCGAGCGGTTCGAGCTGCGCACCTTTCCCGGTATCACGGTCGTGCCACCGGGCGAGCTTGCGCCCGCCGGCAAGGACCGCTACCGCGTCTTCACGCCGTACTGGCGCACCTGGAGCGCTCGGCCGCTGCCGGCGCCGGTCAACTCGGGGCCGTGCCTGCCGGAGCCCGAGACGCCGCTCTCCGCGCTGCTCCACCTCGGCATCGCCTCCCCCGCCGAGCTCGCGCGCGGCGCGGACGTGGAGCTGCTGCGCAAGCTTTGCTGGCGCGACTTCTTCGCCCAGCTGCTCGCGGCCGAGCCGGAGCTCGAGTGGCGCGACATGCACCCGGGCCGGCGCGCGTGGCGGAACGACCCGGACGCGGTCGCGGCCTGGAAGGAGGGCGGGACCGGCGTCCGGTTCGTCGACGCCGCGATGCGGCAGCTACTCGCGGAGGGGTACATGCCGAACCGGCAGCGGATGGTCGCCGCCTCGTACCTGACGAAAGACCTCGGCGTCGACTGGCGGATCGGGGCCGCGCACTTCATGGAGCACCTCGT
>DATIER010000280.1:0-2282 GCA_035455605.1 Gaiellaceae bacterium | reverse complement strand
CCCTGCCAGACGTCGTCGCCCGCGTCGTAGGTCAGGTGCGTCGCCGCGCAGGCCGGATCCCAGTCGCCGCCGCACCCGAGCTCCGACTGCAAGTCGCCCGCGATCGTGACGGACGTCGGGTCGGGCGTGCTCGAAGCCGCGCGTGCAGGCAGCAGCACGAGCACTGCGGCCACCAGCGCCAGAAGCACTCCCCGAGGCATCGCCCCTCCCGGCACGCGGACGAGGATACGCCTCTGCCGCGGCGACTTCTACCCGAAGGTGAAGCAGTACGCCTCGGCGCCGGGCGCGAGGAACGCGACCTCGACCGTCCGCTCCTCGATCGAGCCGGGCTCGCGAACCAGCTGGTAGAGCCGCTGCGGCTCGAGCGTGCCGTTTCCGTGCTCGTCGACGTCGAGCCCGTGCGCGTCTCCCGGCGGCTCGCCGTCGACGGTGACGCGGAATGGAATCGACACGCCGCGAGGGCGCGGGCCCATGACGAGGTTGACGTCGCGCGCGTGGAAGCGGAACGCCAGGCGGGCGTCGGCCTCGTCGGAGACGCTGGCGCGCGACTCGATCGCCCAGCGGCCGGCGAGCGCCCACTCGTTCAGGTTCAGCGGCTCCGGCACCGCGTACGTGCGCGGCTCGTCGAGCGCGAGCTCAGCGGCCGCGGCGAAGTTCCGCTCCTGCTGGTAGCCGAGATACGTCTCCGGCGTCTTCAGCTCGGCCCAGTCGGCCTGCACCTCGAAGCCCTCGGGCGCGACGGACACGAACTCGACGTCGACGTCGACGTCGACGCCGGCGTCGCGGAGCAGCTGCTGGATCGCCCGCTCGCACTCCTCGTAGCCGCCCTCGCCGAAGTGATGGTGCCGGAGCCGCCCGTTCGCGTCGGCGATGTACACGGCAGGCCAGTAGCTGTTCGCGAACGCGTTCCAGACGCCGAAGTCGGGGTCGAGCGCGACCGGGTAGCGGACGGCCAGCTCCTGCACGGCCGCGCGCACGTTGTCCGGGTCGCGCTCGAACGGGAACTCGGGCGTGTGGACGCCGATCACCACGAGGCCGTCGCCCTCGTACCGCTCCCACCACGCCCGCACCCACGCGAGCGTGCGCAGCCAATTGATGCACGTGTACGTCCAGAAGTCGACGAGCACGACCTTGCCGCGCAGCTCGTCCGGCGTCAGCGGCGGCGAGTTCAGCCACCCGGCCGCCCCCTCGAGGCCGGGCAGGCGGCCCTCGACCGGCAGCGTCTCGGCCTCGGGGCTCTTGAAGCGATTGAACAGGCTCACGTCGTCCCTCTGACGCTGCTGAAGGCCGCGCGGACCTCCTCGGCAAACAGCTCGGGCTCCTCCCAGGCGGCGAAGTGGCCGCCGCGTTCGGCCTTGTTGAAGTACGTGAGCCTCGGGTAGCTCTGCTCGACCCAGCTGCGCGGGGCCCGGAAGATCTCGTCCGGGAACTGGGTGAAGCCAACCGGTAGCGAGACCGCAGGAGGCACCTGCCCCGCCGCGGCTGCGTGGGCCTGTGCCTGTCCGTTCTCCCAGTACGAGCGGGCAGCGGAAGCGCCGGTCCCGGTCAGCCAGTAGAGCGTGACGTTGTCGAGGACGTTGTCCGGCGTGAGATTGCCGGCGGCCGGCTCGCCGAGGAAGGCGCGTGAGATCTTGTAGTAGCTGTCCGTGTCGTGGTCGAGCATCCACGCCGCGAGAGCGACAGGCGAGTCGAGCAACCCGTAGCCGATCGTCTGAGGCCGCGTTGCCTGCTCGAGGAAGTAGCCGAAGCCACTCGTCCTGAACGTGGCGATCTCAGCGAGCGCGGCACGCTCTTCCTCGGTGTCGCCGGGCGGCGGGGTAGGCGCTCCGAGGGTTGTCACGAGCAGGTTCATGTGGATGCCGAGCAGCCCCTCGGGCGCCTGGCGGCCGAGTGCGTCGGTGACGGCGGCGCCCACGTCGCCGCCCTGCGCGACGTACCGCGTGTAGCCGAGCCGGTGCATCAGCTCCGCCCAGGCCAGCGCCATCCGGCCGACGTTCCAGCCGAGCTCCGCCGGCTCGCCCGAGAAGCCGTATCCGGGGAGCGACGGCAGCACAAGATGGAAGGCGTCCTCGGCCGTGCCGCGGTGCGCGGTCGGATCGGTCAGGGGCCCGATCGAGTCCAGCAGCTCGATCACCGACCCGGGCCAGCCGTGGGTCATGATCAGTGGCAGCGCCTCCTCGTGCTGCGAGCGCACGTGGATGAAATGCACGACCACGCCGTCGATCTCGGTCGTGAACTGCGGCAGCGCGTTCAGCCGCTGCTCGATCCGCCCGAAGTCGTAC
>DATIER010000279.1:0-2126 GCA_035455605.1 Gaiellaceae bacterium | reverse complement strand
CGGCGAGCCGGTGACCAAGGCCGACCGCTACCACCTGCACCACCGCTTCCTCGACATCGGCTACTCGCAGAAGCGGGCCGCGCTCACGATGTGGGGCTGGTGCGCGATCCTCGCCGGCGCCGCGCTGGCGACGCGCTTCCTGCACCCGCACGCCCACGGCGACTGGAAGACCGGCCCGACGATCGCCGTCGCGTGCATCGGCGCGGCCGCGCTCGCCGCCTCGATCTACATGGTCTACCTGCTCGAGATCGTGAAGCTTGCGAACCCGCGCATTCGCCGCCGCGCGCAGGAAGAGCAGGCCGCCGCGGCTCGGAAGACGGCCTAGCCCCCGAGCTCGGCGAAGAGCTCGCGGCCCGCGTCCGTGAGGGCGACCGAGCGGGTGCCGTCGCGGCGGGCGATGCAGCCGAGCTCGAACAGCCGCGCCGTCAGCGCCGCGCCCAGCGCACCGGCGACGTGCAGCTCGCGCTCGCTCCAGTCGAGGCAGCCGCGCACGAGCGGACGGCGCAGGCGGGTCAGCGGCTCGAGCTCGATTCCGAGCGCCGCCAGCTCGACGTCTGCGCGGCGGCCCAGCACGTAGTCGCCGTTCGAGCGCGCGACCACGCCGCGGTGCTCGAGCGCGCCGGCGAACGTGACGCCGAGCCGGCCGGCAAGGTGGTCGTAGCAGGTGCGCGCCTCGCGGATCAGGTGGTTGCGGTTCGCCTCGCGGAGCGACTGCGCCGGCCGCGGCGGGGCGACGCGCGAGAGCGCCTCGACGGCTTCCGCCACATTCGGGCCGGCGAGCTCGTAGCGGCGGCTCCGACCGCGCGCCGCGACGACGAGGAACCCGCCCTCGACCAGGCGGCGCAGGTGCCCGCTCGCCGTCGAGCGCGAGATGCCGGCGCGCGCGGCCAGCTCGCTCGCGCCCAGCGGCCCGTCGGCGAGCGCCGCCAGCACGAGCTCGGCGCGGGCCGGCTCGGCGAGCAGCGTCGCGGCGGCGGCGAGGTCAGGCTCGGAGCGCATGCCCCGAGGCTACTGCGCCGACCGTTCGGTCCGGACCGAATCGTCGAGGAACCCCGCGAGCCGCTCGGCGAACCCCGGCGCCCGCATCAGGCTGTGCTCGGCTCCCGGCAGCACCGCGCGCTCGGCCCCGAGCCGCTGCTCGAGCACGTCGCAGTCGGCGTCGAAGGCGGCGCCGTGGGCGCCGGAGACGACGAGCTTTGGGAACGGCGCTGCGGCGAGCTCGTCCAGCGGGATCACCGCCTCCCACGGCCCCCGCTCCGCCATCGTCGCGTGAATGCCTTGCTCGAGGCCCGGTGGGAGTGGGTCCGGGAGGCGCAGCTCGCTGCCGACGAGCGCGAGAAAGCCTTCCGCGAACGCCCGCGGCTCGCGTGGCCCGTGCCGGAAGTGCGCGTCGAGCCGCGCGACGAGCTCGTCGACGGCCGGATTCCCGAGAGCGAGGCCGAACGCCGGCGGCTCGCTCACGGCGAGCGAGCGCACGTGCTGGGGGTGCGCCGCCGCGATCAGCAGCGCGATCACGCCGCCGTAGGAGTGCCCGACGAGGTGGGCGCCGCCCTTCCCGAGCTCCGGGGCGAGCTCCCGGGCCTGCTGCTCGAAGTCGATGCGCTCGAGCGGCGCGGCGGGCGGGTAGCCGCCCCGCGTCGGCGTCACGACCTCGAACCGCGGCTCCAGCTCACGCCGCACCGACGACCAGACGCTCGCGTTGCCGACGCTGCCGTGGATCAGGACGACGCGCACCCAGCGATCGTACAAAGTCACTGGAAAACGCAGGTCTGAGGCCGGATTTGGCTGTCACAAGGTTTGGTATGCTCGCCCGCGCATGGAGCCCAGTCCCCGTTCGACCTTCGAGCCGGCCGGCGCCGGCGCATTGCTCGGGGGCGTGACCGCCGCAAGCGTCGGAGCCGGAGCGCTCGTCGGCTGGGCCGCCGGCTCGGTCGGCCTCGGCATCCTCGGCGGCGCCTTCGTCGGCGTCCCGGCAGGGGTGTTCGCCGTCTACAAGCGCTACCGGAACGCGTTTTGACCCGCGTCGGCATCCTCGGGGCGCCGCGGCCCGTGCCGCAGCAGCGCTGGCTCGCGCCCGCGGCAGGCGGGCTCGTGATCGCGCTCGCGCTGCCGCTCTTCCTCGTGGC
>DATIER010000278.1:0-6769 GCA_035455605.1 Gaiellaceae bacterium | reverse complement strand
CGCGGGGTCGAGGCGTTGCGGAGGACGCTGTCGAGCGCGTCTGCGTAGTCGGCGCCGGCGTGATCGGCAGCCTCTTCGCGGGGCACCTCGGGCGCGTGTGCGACGTGTCGGTGCTCTGCCGGCGCGAGGAACATGCCAGCGCGCTGACCGAGCGGGGCCTGCGCGTCTCCGGCCGCGGCGACTTCACCGCCGACGTCCGCGCCGCCACCGACCCGGGCGCGCTGCCCGAGCCCGAGCTCGCGCTCGTCGCGACGAAGACGACGGAGCTCGAGGCGGTCGCGGCGCTGCTGGCAGGGCACTGGCCGAACGCGGCGATCATGACCGTCCAGAACGGGCTCGGCGCGGAGGCGGCGTTTCCCGGCCGGCGCGTGATCTCGGCAGTCACGTTCATGAGCGGGACGAGGCACGACGACGCGCACGTCGAGTACATCCTCGACACCGAGACCTGGCTCGGCCCGTACGGCGACACGCCCTACGAGCTCGTCGAGGAGGTCGCGGCGCTGATCGTCGAGTCCGGCCTGAAGGCGCGGGCCTTCCGCGACCTCCGGCCGGCACAGTGGTCGAAGCTGATCTTCAACGCCACGGTCAACGCCGTCGCGGCGCTGACCGGGCTGCCCCACGACTGGCATTTCGCGGCACGCGAGCACCTTGGCGACCTCGGGCATCTGGTCTTCGGGCTCGTCGAGGAGGGCAAGGCGGTGGCCGCGGCGGCGGGCGTCGAGTTGCACGAGGACCCCTGGGAGATGAACGTGCTCGCGACCCGGCGCGGGAGCCGGCACTACCCGTCGATGCTCGAGGACGTCGAGGCGCGCCGGCCCACGGAGATCGAGCACATCACCGGCTCGCTGGTACGCGCGGCGGAGGAGCTGGGCGTGCCGGTGCCGCTGCACCTGGCCCTCTACCGGCTCGTGCGCGCACGCGAGGCGTCGTGGAACCCGATTGACCCCGTATCCGCGTAAAAGGTTGAATAGCTGCTCCAAAGGGCTTCGCAAGTAGAGGAGGGTTCAGTGAGACGTGCGACCAGGGTGAGCGTCCTCGTGGCGCTCGTTGCGGCAACCGTTGCCGTCGCAGCACTCGCGGCGACGACCCGCGGAAACGCGGCGTCGACCGCGAAGAAGCCGATCGTGATCGGCTGGGCGTACGACAAGTCGGGGCAGATGGCCCCGTTCGACGACCCGGCGCTCGCGGCCGCGAGGATCCGCATCAAGCAGGTGAACGCCAAGGGCGGTGTCCTCGGCCGCAAGTTCGTGATCAAGACCTGCGACACGCAGAACAACAACGGCGCCCGGGCGAAGTCGTGCGCGCTGAACCTGCTCGGCCAGGGAGCGCAGATCCTCTTCACGACGTGTGACGTCGACTTCGCGACCCCCGTCGTGCAGGAGGCGATCAAGCGCGGGAAGCTCGCGGTCTCGACCTGCATCGGCACCGACCAGATGGGCCCGAAGCGGTTCGGCAAGCAGGGCAAGCTCGCCTTCAGCTTCGGCAACGTGGCCCAGGACGAGGGCTCGGCGATGGCCCAGTACGCGTGGAATCGCGGCTGGAAGACGGCCGGGCTCGCCACGAACACGCTGCTCGTCTACTTCAAGAACGTCGTGCAGGCGTTCGAGAAGCGCTTCAAGCAGCTCGGCGGCAAGATCGTCGACAGCGAGACCTACGCGACTGGCCAGAACAACGTCAACGCCGCGGTCGCGCAGCTGAACTCGCACAAGGCGGCGGTGTACGTGACCTCGACCTCGTTCGGCGAGCTGCCGGCGTTCGTCTCCGGTTTCCGCTCGCTGCACAACAACACGCCGATCCTCAACTCGTGGGCCGGCGACGGCACGTACTGGCTGCCGAAGAGCCCGAAGGTGACGAACTACTACTGCGTGACCTACGCGTCGGTCTTCGGCGACGACCCGAGCAAGGACGTCCGCACCCTGATCGGTCAGATGAAGAAGGCGGGCTCGCCTCCGGGCACCGGCGGCTTCCTCGGCGGCGCGGACACGATCGACGGCCTGGCGGTCGCGATCAAGCGCACGCACGGCTCGACGAACGGCGCCGCGCTGGCGGCCCAGCTCGTCAAGTTCAAGAACGTGAAGGTGCTTGGCGGGAAGGTCAGCTTCTCGTCGAAGTTCCACACCGTCTTCGGGCGGGACTACCGCGTGATCAAGATCCAGGACAACAAGCCCAAGTTCGTCGGCACGATCAAGGCGAAAGTCGTCCCGAACCTCTAGCGCGGACGGCGTGCCAGCGACGGCGCCGACCGCCGAACCCGAGAGGAGGCCCGGAGGAACGCTCCGGGCCTCCTCCGTCTCGCGCGCCTTCGCCGGCGTGCAGGCGCTGCGGGAGGTGACGCTCGAGCTGCGCCGCGACGAGGTGGTGGGGCTCGTCGGGCCGAACGGCGCCGGGAAGTCGACGCTCGTGAACATCATCAGCGGCTTCGACCGCCCGGACCAGGGGACGGTCGAGCTCGAGGGCAAGGAGGTCACGAGCTGGAGCTCCCACCGGCGCGCGCGGGCCGGGCTCGCCCGCACCTTCCAGCACAGCCGCTCGTTCGGGACGCTCTCGGTGCGCGAGAACGTCGAGGTCGCCGCGCTCGGCTCGGGGGCCGGCCCGCGCGAGGCGCGGCGCCGCGCCGACCGGCTGCTGGAGCTGCTCGGGCTGGCCGCGCTCGGCGAGACGGACGCCGCGGCGCTCGCCCACGGCGACGAGCGCCGGCTCGGCGTCGCCCGCGTGCTCGCGACCGAGCCCGCCTTCGTGCTGATGGACGAGCCCGCGGCGGGGCTGCCCGAGGCCGAGGTGCCCGAGTTCGCCGAGGTCGTGCGCTCGCTCCGCGACGAGCACGGCACCGGCGTGCTGCTGATCGACCACAACATGGCGCTCGTGATGGGCGTCTGCGACCGGATCCACGTGCTCGACCAGGGTCGCACGCTCGCGGCGGGCACGCCGCGGGAGATCCGCGGCAACCTGGACGTCGCGGCGGCCTACCTCGGGGAGACCGCCGTGCACACGGAGGACGATGGCTGACCCGGTCCTGGAGCTGGAGGGGCTCGAGGTCCGCTACGGGTCCGTGGCGGCGGTGCGGGGGCTGAGCCTCGCCGTCGAGCCGGGGGAGATCGTCGGTCTGATCGGCCCGAACGGCGCCGGCAAGTCCACCACGCTGCACGCGATCATGGGCGTCGTCCCGCCGTACGCCGGCGAGATCCGGCTCCGCGGGCGGTCTCTCCGCCGCCGCGCGCCCGAGGCGATCGCGCGCGAGGGGCTGGCGCTCGTGCCGGAGGGCCGGCGGATCTTCCCGGACTTCTCGGTCGAGGAGAACCTCCGGCTCGGCCTCGCGGGACGGTCGAAGCGTGACGGCGGCGACCCGCTGGAGCGCGCGTACGACCTCTTCCCGGTCCTGCGGGAGTACCGCCGCCGGACGGCCGGCGTGCTCTCGGGCGGCCAGCAGCAGCAGCTCGCGATCGGGCGAGGGCTCGTCGCCGAGCCCGACGTGCTGCTCCTCGACGAGCCCTCGCTCGGGCTCGCGCCGCTCGCCGTCGACAGCGTCTTCGAGGCGCTGCGCGGGATCCGCGAGCGCGGCGTCGCGATCCTGCTCGTCGAGCAGCGCGCGCTCCACACGGTCGCCCTGGCCGACCGGACGCACGTGCTCGTCGGCGGCGAGTTCCAGCTCACGCTGACGCCGGCGGACGCGCACGACCCCGACAAGATCGTCTCCGCCTACCTCGCGTCGTGATCCTCGCCGCGCTCAACTTCCAGACGCTGTCCGACGCCGTCGGCCTCGGCGCGATCTACGCCCTGATGGCGGTCGGGATCGGGCTCGTCTTCGGCGTACTCCGGCTCGTCAACTTCGCCTACGGGCAGCTCGTGATGGCGGGCGCCTACACGCTCGCGTTCACCTCCGCCTGGCCGACGTGGGCGAGCATCGCGACCTGCTTCGCGGTCGTGGTCGCGCTCTCGCTCGCGCTCGACCTCGTCGTCTTCCGGCCGCTCCGCGGGCAGTCGCCGGCGGTGATGCTCGTGACGACGTTCGCGATCGCCTTCCTGCTCCAGGCGATCGCGCTGATCGTCGACCTCCGCGACTCGACGCTCGGCGAGGTCGCCGCCGCGCTGACGGCACTCAATGCGCCCGTCACCGTCTTCGGCACCGACGTCCGCAAGATCACGCTGGTGTCGATCGCGGTCGCGGTCGGCGCGCTCCTGCTGCTCGCGCTCCTGCTCACCCGCACCACGATCGGGCTGCACACGCGTGCGGCTGCCCACGACTTCCGCACCGCGCGGCTGCTCGGGGTGCGCGCCAACCGCGTGATCGCCTTCGCGGTCGTGCTCTCGGGCGTGCTCGCGGCGGCGGTCGCGTTGATGATGACCGTGACGCAGCCGCTGGTGACGCCCGACTTCGCGCTGCGCGACACGATCGTCGTCCTGGTCGGCGTCGTCGTCGGCGGGATCGACCGGCTCTGGACGGCGACGCTCGGCGGCTTCACGATCGGGTTCGCCTCGGGCGTGATCAACGGCCTGCTCCCGACGGACAAGACGGTCTACCTGCCCTCCGCCGTGTTCACGCTCGTGATCCTCGTCCTGCTGCTGCGGCCGGCCGGGCTCTTCGCCTGGGGCCGGCAGGCGGCGGCCGAGCGGCTGTGACGCGGCGGCTCGACGCGCTGGTGCAGCTCGGCGGCCCGGTGCTGCTCGTGGTCGCCGTGGGCCTCGTGTCCACCACGGTCTCGGCCGCGACGCAGGTCTACTTCCTCAACGCGATCGTCTCCGTCGCGATCGTGGTCGCGATCTACGTCTTCGTCGGGAACTCGGGAGTGCTGTCGTTCGGCCAGATCGCCTTCGCCGCCGTCGGCGCCTTCGCCGCCGGCGTGATGACCGTGCCGCTCGACTCGAAGCAGGGCGTCCTCTCGACGCTCTTCCCGCTCCTGCGCGACCACACGATCGGGAACCTCCCGTCGCTGCTGCTCGCCGCGGCCCTCGGCGGGCTGTTCGCATTCGTCGTCGGGCTGCCGCTGATGCGCCTCAGCGGCCTCGCGGCCGGCATCGCGACCTTCGCCGTACTGGAGATCACCAACAACGTCCTCCAGCAGTGGACGAAGATCGGCCCGGGCGCGACGACGCTCTCGCTCGTCCCCGAGACGACGGGGCCGCTGCAGGGGACGCTCGGGGCGGTCGTGGTGATCGTCGCCGCCTTCGCCTACCAGCGCAGTCGGCTCGGCCGCCAGCTGAGGGCCTCGCGCGAGGATGCGGCCGCCGCGTCCGGCGTGGGGATCGGCGTCCACCTCCAGCGGCTGTGGGCGTTCACGCTCTCCGGCGCGCTCGCCGGCCTCGCCGGCGCCTTGCTCGTGCACCAGCTCGGCTCGATCACCACGCAGCAGGTCTACCTCGAGCTGACGTTCCTGACGCTCGCGATGCTCGTGATCGGCGGCCTGACGAGCCTCTGGGGCGCCGTCGTCGGCGCGCTCGCGGTCAGCGGCCTCGACTCGTTCCTGAGCCAGGCCGAGCAGGGCGTGCACGTGCTCGGCTTCAAGCTCGACGTCCCCTCGGGCACGCGGCTCGTCTTCCTGGCGGCGATCATGGCGCTCGTGCTGATCCTGCGCCCCTCGGGCCTCACCGGCGGCCGCGAGCTGCGGCTCCCGCGCGGGTGGAGGCGGCGGTGAGAGTCTGCGTGGTCGGCTGCGGCGCCGTCGGGTCGCTCTTCGCGGCGAACCTCGCGCAGCTCGAGGACGTCGAGGTCTGGGCGTACGACCTCGCGCGCGAGCACGTGGACGCGATCAACGCGACCGGGCTGCGGCTCTCCGGGGCGGGAGAGGTGGTCGGGCGCGTGCGCGCGACGGCCGACGCCGCGGCGCTCCCGCCGTGCGAGTTCGGGATCGTCGCGACGAAGGCGATGCACACCGCGGGCGCCGTCGCCGCGACCGCGCACGCGTTCGCCGACGGCTCGGTCGCCTCGGTTCAGAACGGCGTCGGCAACGAGGAGGCGATCGCCGAGCACGTGGTGCGTGTGATCCGCGGGACGACCTTCCCGGCGGGCCGGGTGCTCGAGCCGGGCCACGTCCAGTGGGACGTGAAGGGGGACACGACGTTCGGCCCCTTCGAGCCGAGCCCGGCGCCGCAGACGGAGATCGAGCGTCTCGCCGACGCCTGCACGCGCGCGGGGCTACCGACGGAAGCGGTCGCGGACGCGCGCGGGCCGCAGTGGCGCAAGGTGATCTTCAACGCGGCGACGAACCCGGTCGGGGCGCTCACTGGCCTCACCCACGGCCGCGTGTGCGAGGACGCCGCGCTGCGCGCGCTCGTCTCCGGCCTGGTCGACGAGGGGAAGGCGGTCGCGGCCGCACAGGGAATCGTCCTCGACGCCGACCCGGAGGAGCTGATCGACCATGCCGCCCGCCCGGACGTGGCGTACGACCACAAGGCCAGCATGCTGCAGGACGTCGAGGCCCGGCGCGCGACCGAGATCGACTACCTGAACGGCGGGATCGTCCGCTTCGGGCGCGAGCTCGGCGTGCCGACGCCGCTGAACGAGGCGATACTCGCGCTCGTGAAGGGGCTTGAGCGGTCGTGGGCGTGAGCCCGGCAGAGGTCGAGCGGCGGTACGCGAACGTGCGCGAGGCGCTGGAGCGGGACGGGCTCGACGCGGCGCTCGTCTGCGGCAGCGAGTACACCGGCTTCGAGGGCGCGGTCACCTACCTGTCGGGGTTCCAGATCGTGCACCGCTACGCCTACGTCCTGCTGCCGCGCGAGGGCGAGCCGGCGATCGTCTTCCCGAGCGAGGCCCGCTACGTCGGCGAGCACG
>DATIER010000277.1:0-2101 GCA_035455605.1 Gaiellaceae bacterium | reverse complement strand
CTGCGTGCCGCCGAGCACGGCCGCGAGCGCCTCGATCGCGGTGCGGACGATGTTCACCTCCGGCTGCTGCGCCGTCAGCGAGACCCCGGCCGTCTGCGTGTGGAAGCGCATCAGCCACGAGCGCGGGTTCTTCGCCCCGTATTTCTCTCGCAGCTCGCGGGCCCAGATGCGCCGCGCGGCACGGTACTTGGCGATCTCCTCGAAGAAGTCGAGGTGCGCGTTGAAGAAGAAGCTCAGCCGCGGCGCGAAGTCGTCGACGTCGAGCCCGCGCTCGATCGCGGCGTCGACGTAGGCGAAGCCGTTGGCGAGCGTGAAGGCGAGCTCCTGCACCGCGTTCGAGCCGGCCTCGCGGATGTGGTAGCCGGAGATCGAGATCGGATGCCAGCGCGGCAGCTCGCGCGCACAGAACTCGACCATGTCCGTGACGAGCCGCATCGACGGCCCGGGCGGGAAGATCCATTCCTTCTGCGCGATGTACTCCTTGAGGATGTCCGTCTGGATCGTCCCGCGGAGCTCCGCGCGCGGCACGCCCTGCTGCTCGGCCACGCAGACGTAGAACGCGAGCAGCATCGCGGCCGGCCCGTTGATCGTCATCGAGGTCGAGACCTCGCCGAGCGGGATCCCGGAGAAGAGCGTCTCGGCGTCGGCCAGCGAGTCGACTGCCACGCCCTCGCGCCCGACCTCGCCGAGCGAGCGCGCGTGGTCGGAGTCGTAGCCCATCAGCGTCGGCATGTCGAAGGCGGTCGAGAGACCGGTCTGCCCGTGCGCGAGCAGGTAGCGAAAGCGCTCGTTCGTCTCCGCGGCGGTGCCGAAGCCGGCGAACTGGCGCATCGTCCAGAGGCGGCCGCGGTACATCGACGGGTAGACCCCGCGCGTGAACGGATAGGTGCCGGGATAGCCGAGGTCGCGGTCGTAGTCGACCTCGACCCGCTCCGGCGTGTAGAGCGGCTCGTTCTCGAGGCCGCTGATCGTGCTGAAGAGCTCGCCCTCCCGTTCGGGCGCCGTCTCGTAGAGGCGCTTCCGCCACTCCTCGGTGCCGCCGCCGAGCTCCTGCCTGCCCTCCGTCGTCGCCATCTACCGGATTCTGCCTTCTAAAGCGCCATCTCGGCGGTGCCGATCTACCACGCGGCGAGCGATGGTCGACGTGCGGACTCCGAGTGATGACGGTCCACAGCCACGGCTGAGGCTCCGCTTCGCGCTGTACACCGGGATCGTCCTGCTCGCGACGGGGCTCGCGATCTCGTGGCTCGTCGACCGCGAGGTCGCGCGGCGTGCCGGGCGCACCGTCCAGGCCCAGGCGCGTGCCGTCGCGCTGACGAACCTGCGCCACGAGCTCCGGCCGTCCGACTTCGCGGGGCCGGTCTCGCCGGTGCGGCGCGCCACCCTCGACTCGCTCTTCCGCACGAGCATCATCGTGCCCGGCGCCGTCGGCGGTCGCCTCTACGCCCGTGACGGCACGATCACGTACTCGACGCTGCACACGCGCATCGGCCGGCCGACGCTTCACCCGAAGGTGCTGCGTGCCGTCCTCGCGGGAACGATGACGCAGCGCGTCACGACCGTAACCACCTGGCGCGGTCGCAAGAACGTCAAGGTCCTGCAGATCCTCGCGCCCGTGCAGGGGGCGCGCTCGTCCACGCCGATCGGCGTGATCCGCGTCGACCAGGACTACCGGGCCGCCGTCGTAGGCACGGGCGACGCCCAGACCCGGCTGGCGCTGATCCTCGCCACCGCGCTGCTGGCGCTGTTCGTGTCGCTCCTCCCGATCATGAACCGCCTGACTCGCCAGCTGGAAATGCGGAACCGGCGCCTCGGCGAGCTGGCCGAGGAGCGCGGGGAGCTGCTCGAGGCCGAGCGCGCGGCCCGCGCCGACGCCGAGGCCGCGCAGCGACTGCTGGCCGACCAGAACCACCGCCTGCGCGAGCTCGACCGGCTGAAGGACGAGTTCGTCTCACTCGTATCCCACGAGCTGCGCACGCCGCTGACGTCGATCCGCGGGTACGTCGAGCTGCTCCAGGACGACCACGCGCTGAGCGACGACCAGCGCCGCTTCCTCACCGTCGTCGACCGCAACGCCGGGCGGCTGCTCGACCTCGTCAGC
>DATIER010000276.1:0-9698 GCA_035455605.1 Gaiellaceae bacterium | reverse complement strand
CGCTACGTGCGCCACCGCGAGGTCGAGTTCGGCATGCGCGAGAAGCGCCCCTTCGGCGACGCCGTCGTCACCGGCTACGGGACGATCTTCGGCCGCAAGGTCTTCGTCTTCTCGCAGGACTTCACCGTCTTCGGCGGCTCGTTGAGCGAGGTCTTCGCGGAGAAGATCTGCAAGGTGATGGACCTGGCGGCCAGGTACGGCTGCCCGGTGATCGGGATCAACGATTCCGGCGGCGCCCGCATCCAGGAGGGCGTCGTCTCGCTCGCGGGCTACGCCGACATCTTCTGGCGCAACGTCCAGTGCTCGGGCGTGATCCCGCAGATCAGCCTGGTCATGGGCCCGTGCGCCGGCGGCGCCGTCTACTCGCCCGCGATCACGGACTTCGTGCTGATGGTCGAAGGCAGCTCGTACATGTTCATCACCGGCCCCGACGTGGTGAAGACCGTCACGGGCGAGGAGGTCAGCTTCGAGGAGCTCGGCGGCGCGCTCACGCACGCGACCAAGTCCGGCGTGGCGCACTTCGTCAGCCCGGACGAGGAGGCGTGCCTGGAGGACGCGCGCTACCTGCTCTCGTTCCTGCCGCAGAACAACGTCGACCCGCCGCCGTACGCCGAGCCGGCCGACCCGGCCGGGCGCGAGGACGCCGAGCTCGACACGCTCGTTCCCGACGATCCCGCCAAGCCCTACGACATGAAGGACGTCGTGCGCCGCGTCGTCGACGACGGCGAGTTCCTCGAGGTCAACGAGCGCTGGGCCGAGAACCTGGTCTGCGGCTTCGCGCGCCTGAACGGCCACGTCGTCGGCGTCGTCGGCAACCAGCCGCGGGCGCTCGCGGGCGTGCTCGACATCGACTCCTCGACGAAGGGCGCGCGCTTCGTCCGCACCTGCGACGCCTTCAACATCCCGCTCGTCACCTTCGTCGACGTGCCGGGGTTCCTGCCGGGCACGGCGCAGGAGTGGGGCGGGATCATCCGCCACGGCGCGAAGCTGCTCTACGCCTACGCCGAGGCGACGGTGCCGAAGCTGGCCGTGATCACGCGCAAGGCCTACGGCGGCGCGTACGACGTCATGAGCTCGAAGCACATCCGGGCCGACTTCAACTTCGCCTGGCCGACCGCCGAGGTCGCGGTCATGGGGCCGGAGGGCGCGGTCAACATCATCTTCCGCCACGAGCTCGAGGGCGACGGCGGCGAGGCTCGCCGCGCCGAGCTGATCGACGACTACCGCGAGCGGTTCGCGAGCCCGTATGTCGCCGCCGAGCGCGGCTACGTCGACGAGGTGATCGAGCCGCGCCGGACGCGGCCGGTCCTGATCGACGCGCTCGAGACGTCGCTGACCAAGCGCGAGCGCCGCCCGCCGCGGAAGCACGGGAACATCCCGCTCTGAGCACGGGACCCCCTGGTTCCCCCGTGCGGGCCGCCTCGCGAGGTCGACGCGCTTGATGTGCCGGCCGCTCTAGGTCTCGGCAAGTGGCTCCTCGTTGCGTGCCTCCCGCCGGGCAGAGCCCGGCTCCGGGCGCGGAGCGCGTCAGGACAAGGACGCCGGCATGCGCGAGCGTGCGGGAGGGCACCGAGGGACGGGCTCACGGCTGCCCCGACGCTGGTAGCGTCGTGGCGGTGAGCGTGCTGCGCGACGTCGAGCCATCGGATGTCGACGCCTTCTTCGAGCACGAGTCCGACCCGGAGGCCGCGGCGATGGCGGTCTTCCCCGCGCGGGATCGCGAGGCGTTCTACGCGCACTGGCGGCGGCTGCTCGCCGACGACTCGCTCGTGACTCGGACGATGGTCTCCGACGGCGCCGTGGCCGGGAACATCGGCTGCTGGACGCAGGACGGGCTGCGGTTCGTCGGCTATTGGGTCGGGCGCGACTTCTGGGGCCGCGGGCTGGCGACCACCGCGCTCGCGGAGCTGGCGGCCGAGATCCCTGAGCGGCCGCTCCACGCGTGGGTCGCCGCGACCAATGTGGCCTCGATCCGCGTGCTCGAGAAGTGCGGCTTCGTCGAGGTCGAGCGGCGCGCCGAGGACGACGAGCATCCGGGCCGGGCGATCGAGGAGATTCTCTACAGGCTCGACTGACGGCCGGCCGTAAAGGCTACGAGGCGACGGCGGTGACGCGGCGCTGCGCGGCGTCCGCGAGCGCCAGCTCGCCGGCGAACGCGTCGACGATCTCCGGGTCGAACTGGCTGCCGGCGCACCGCTGCAGCTCGGCGATCGCCTCGTTCGGCGTCACGCGCCTGCGGTAGACGCGCTCGGAGGTCATCGCGTCGTAGGCGTCGGCCACGAAGATGATCCGCGCGCCGAGCGGGATGCGCTCGCCGGGCAGTCCGTCGGGATAGCCGCTCCCGTCCCAGCGCTCGTGGTGGTGGAGCACCCACTCGGCGACCGGGTCGACGCCGAGGCTCTCGAGCATGCGGAAGCCGATCTGCGGGTGGCGCTCGAGCACCATCCGCTCCGGCTCGGTCAGCGGGCCGGGTTTGCGCAGAATCTCCTCCGGGATCGCGAGCTTGCCGAGGTCGTGCAGGCTGGCGGCGAGGCGGGTCAGCTCGACTTCCTCGTCCGGCAGGCCGAGACGCCGTGCCGTGCGCGCGGCGAGGTCGGCGACGCGCTGCGAGTGGCTGCCGGTGTAGACGTCGCGGGCGTCGACGGCGCGGGCGAGGCTGGCGGCGGCGCGGAAGCGCGCAGCGCGGTCGGGCCCGCTCGCGAGGCGCTTCAGCTCGGCGAGCTCGATCACGTCGGGGCGGTAGGCGCGCACGCGGTTCTTGCCGTACTCCTTGGCCCAGTAGAGCGCGCTGTCGGCGAGGCGGATCAGCTCGTCACGGTCGCCCGCGTGCGCGGGCGAGGTCGCGACGCCGGCGCTGACGGTGACGGGGCCGAGCTGATCGAGCTCGAGCGCCGAGATCCGCTCGACGATCGAGGTCGCGGCGGTGAGGGCCGCGTTCTCGTCGTAGCCGGGAAGCAGCAGCGCGAACTCGTCGCCCCCGAGTCGGAACGCCTCGCCGGT
This sequence comes from Gaiellaceae bacterium, assembly GCA_035455605.1. GTDB lineage: Bacteria > Actinomycetota > Thermoleophilia > Gaiellales > Gaiellaceae > AC-32. The sequence continues at coordinate 6,698 of DATIER010000276.1, read as the reverse complement.
CTGGCGCAGGCGCGAGGCGAGCTGCGAGAGCACCCGGTCGCCGGCCGGGTGGCCGAAGCGGTCGTTGATCCGCTTGAAGTCGTCGACGTCGACGAGGCAGAGGGTGAGCGGGAGACGCTTCTCGTGAGCGCTCCGCAGCTCCCGCTCGAGGCATTCGTGGAAGTGCCGGTGGTTGCCGAGCCCGGTCAGCGGGTCGGTCAGCGCGAGGCGCATCGCGCGCAGCGCGCCGACGATCGCGCGCTGGTAGAGCTGGATCGCGAGCAGCGGCCCGACGAGCGCCACCGACAGGAACGGCGAGCGCTCCCAGAGCACGACCAGCATCAGCGCGGCCGAGGCCATCAGCGAGAACGGCACGATCGTCACGCGCAGGTTCGCGCCGGCGAGGGTGAAGAGCGACTTGCGCGAGCTGACGGCGACGACGGCCGTGAAGAGGATCAGGTTGACGACGTATTGCGCCGAGGACGCGGCCCCGACGCGGGCAAGCACGCCGGTCGCGCCGTCGCCGGTGATCGGCCCGGAGACCGCCGCGGCCGCGGTCGCCGCCAGCGCCACGACCGAGACGTTGTAGGCGATCCGGATCGGCGGCCGGTGCTCGAGCAGCTGCGAGGCGGCGGGCGCCAGGGCGACGACGATCACGCCGGCGGCCCAGCCGAAGAGGACGATCGAGGCGACCCCGAAGACGAACGAGAGCGAGACGCCGCCCGCGTCGATTCCTTCGACGGGGACGGGGAAGCGGTCGGCGAGGGTCGACGCGGCGAGCAGCGCTGCGAGGCCGATGATCGTCGTCGTCTTGTGCGGCGTGACGGCGAACGACGCGATCGCGCCCAGCGTGACGCCGAGGCCGGCGACGCAGACCGGGACGATGACCGCTAGCAGGCGCGTCGGCGGCAGGACGCGGTGCCTCATCGGAGGCCGCTACCAGTAGAGGTTGTAGGCGATCTCGACCCCGAGACCGGCCAGCGCGATCAACACGAGCGCGAGAACGGCGGTCAGGGCGACGAGTCGCGGCTTCCAGTGGAGCACGTCAACCTCCCCAGTCGGCGGCTTACAAAGGACGGGCCGATTCTTCCCGCTCGTGCGCGGCGCCACATCCCCCGGAAGGGGGAACGTTCAGCGGGTGGCGGTGAGGCCGGCCTCGGCGAGCGGCCGGCGCGCCCACGCGAACTGCTGGCGGTACCAGCCCGTGAGCGGCGTCACGGCCACGCCCTGGCCGGACGAGTGGATCATCCAACCGTTGCCGAGGTAGATGCCGGCGTGGCCGACGGAGGCGGCCGTCGAGCTCGGGCCCTTGGGGCCGAAGAAGACGACATCTGCCGGCTGGAGCTTCGTGAACGGGATCCGCTTCGCCTTCGGCACCTCGCCGCTCATCTGATACGTCGTGCGGCCCTTGATCGTCGCCGACAGCGACGAGCCGCCCGGGTAGGCCTGCAGCTTGTAGACGCGCCAGACGAAGCCGGAGCAGTCGAAGCCGCCGTGCGCCTCGATCCCGAACGGCGCCTCGGGTTTCTCGCTCGTGCCGCCCCAGACGTAGGGGAAGCCGACGAAGCGGACGGCGGTGTTCAGCACGCGCGTCTGCCAGGCGCTCAGCGACTCGAGCTCGAACGTCGCCGCCGCATCCTCGACCGACTGCGTCTCCCAGCCCTGGAAACGGAGGATCCGGGCGACGGAGTAGGCGGTCTCGGCGCGCGTCACCGGGTCGCTCGGCAGCAGCTCGAGGTCGTCGCGCGCGGCCGGGTGGTTGATGCGCAGGCCCAGCAGGCGCGCAACCGTCTCGGTGCCGAAGCGGGCGGGAACCGCGAGGCCGACCGCGCGGGCGCCGTCGTAGAACGTCTTCGCAGCGCTGCCGAGGTCGAGCGCGCGCACGAGGCGCGCGTCGAGCTGCGTCACCGTCACGGGGGCGGTCGGGTCGGCCGGCACGCTCGCCGCGCGCTTCGTCAGGCCCGAGACGAGCGTCGTGAGCTCGCCCTGGGTCAGCGTGTCGTCGGCGCGGAAGGAGGTGACGCTCTTCGCCATCAGGCCGTGGTTGACGACCAGCTTGATCTGCGGCTGCGCCCACGAGACCGGCGCCGGGCCCGGGGTCGAGCGGCCGGCGGCGACGGCTGACGGCGCGGCCAGGAGCGCGCAGCAGGCGAGAGCGGCGAGGAGGCGACTCATCCGTGGTTCCCATCGGCCGGCCCGCGCAGGGCCTTTAGGCTGCCGCCGTGGACCTGCGGATCAGTCCGGAGCCCGAGGAGCGGGACGCCGTCGTGGCAGCCGTCGAGGAGCTGCTCTCACGCGATCCGCTGCCGCCGGCCTACCGCAGCGTCTGGCGACAGCGCGCGATCCGCGAGAACGTCGAGTTCTCGGAGCGCTACGGCGACGCCGTGCGCCCGCTGAGCAAGCCCGGCGCCAGGCGCGCGTAGTCCAGGCCCGACAGCCAGGTCAGGCAGAGGGCGATCAGCAGCGCCCACCAGGCGACCGAGTCGTCCCACGCCCCGGCCGCCGCGAAGCCGCCGATCGCCGCCGCCGTCGCCTGCGACCACGTCTTCAGCTTGCCGAGGTCGCGCGCGTGCATGACCACGCCGCGCTCCAGCGCCGCCAGACGCAGCCCGGAGACGAGGAACTCGCGCGCCACGATCGCGGCGACCATCCAACCCGGGAAGACGCCGGCGTCGACGAGCATGATCAGCGTCGAGAGCACGAGCAGCTTGTCGGCCACGGGGTCGAGCAGCGAGCCCAGCGAGGAGGTGCGCCCGCTGCGGCGCGCTACCTGCCCGTCGAACCAGTCCGTCGTCATCGCTGCGATGAAGACGCCCGTCGCCCAGTAGTCGTGGCCGTGGAAGTCGGCGAGGAAGAGGACGATGACGACGGGCACCGCCAGCACGCGCGCGAGCGTCAACTGATCCGCGACGGTCATGGACAGAGAGAATACGTGCGATATGGCGCCCTTCTCGAAGGTCCTGGTGGCGAATCGCGGCGAGATCGCGGTGCGGATCTTCCGCACGCTCCGTGAGCTCGGCATCGGCACGGTCGCCGTCTACTCGGAGGTCGACCGCGGCTCCCTGCACGTGCAGGTCGCCGACGAGGCCTACCTCGTCGGGCCCGGCCCGGCGTCCGAGAGCTACCTCGTCCAGGAGCGGCTGATCGACGTGGCGCGGCGCGCCGGGGCCGAGGCCGTCCATCCCGGCTACGGCTTCCTGGCCGAGAACGCCGGCTTCGCGCGTGAGGTCTCGCGCGCCGGCCTCGTCTGGATCGGGCCGCCCGGCTCGGCGATCGAGATCATGGGCTCGAAGACTGCAGCCCGGGAGCGGATGGCCGCGGCCGGCGTGCCGATCGTGCCGGGCACGACTGCGGCGGTCACCTCGGCCGCCGACGTCGTGCGGCTCGGCGAGGAGCTCGGCTGGCCGCTCGCGATCAAGGCGTCGTCCGGCGGCGGCGGGAAGGGCCTGAAGGTGGTGGCCGGCCCGGACGAGGCCGAGCGCGCGCTCGAGTCGGCGCAGCGCGAGGGCCAGGCGTACTTCTCCGACGCGACCGTCTACATCGAGCGCTACCTCGAGGACCCGCGCCACGTCGAAGCCCAGGTGCTCGCCGACGGCCACGGCAACGTGCTCTTCCTCGGCGAGCGCGACTGCACGATCCAGCGTCGCCACCAGAAGCTCGTCGAGGAGACGCCCTCGCCGGCCGTGGACGAGGCGCTGCGCACGCGGATCGGCGAGATCGCGGTCGAAGCGGCGCGCGCGGTCGGGTACCGCAGCGCCGGCACGATCGAGGGCCTGCTCTCCCGCGAGGGCGAGTACTTCTTCCTCGAGATGAACACCCGCATTCAGGTCGAGCACACGGTGACGGAGATGGCGACCGGGCTCGACCTCGTGCGCGAGCAGGTGCTGATCGCCGCCGGGGAGCCGCTCTCGCTGCGCCAGGAAGACGTGCGGCTGAACGGGCACGCGATCGAGTGCCGGATCAACGCCGAGGACCCCTCCAGCGGCTTCCTGCCGACGCCGGGGCTGATCACGAGCTATCGCGAGCCGGGCGGCCCGGGCGTGCGGGTCGACTCGGGCGTCGTGGCGGGCTCCGAGGTGCCGGGCCTGTACGACCCGCTGGTCGCGAAGCTGATCGTGCACGGCGTCGACCGCGAGCACGCGCGGCGCCGGATGCTGCGCGCGCTCGACGAGTACGAGATCGGCGGCATCACGACGCTGCTCGGGTTTCACCGTGCGCTGCTGGAGCATCCGTGCTTCGTCGAGGGCGCGACCTGCCACGGCATCGTCGAGTCGGAGGAGCTGGCGGCGCGTGCCGAGGAGCTCTCGCGGCGGTCGGCGGCGGTGCCGGCCGCGGCCGACGGCGCGCCGACGCGCACGCGCCGGCTGAGCCTCGAGCTCGACGGGAAGCGCTACGAGGTCGAGGCGCTCGTGCCCGAGCCGCCGCATGCGGAGCTCGCCCGGCGGCGGCAGGAGCGGGCGCGAAGCGGTGCGCACACCGGCGCCAAGGACGCGGTGGTGACGCCGATGCAGGGAACCGTGTTGGCGGTCGAGGTCGCCGAGGGTGACGAGGTCGAGGCTGGCCAGGTGATCTGCATCGTCGAGGCGATGAAGATGGAGAACGAGATCTCCGCCCACCGCAGCGGCCGCGTGACGGAGCTCGCCGTCGAGCCCGGTCAGGCGGTGGGCAACGGCCAGGCGATCTGCGTGATCGTCGACGCCGGGTAGCCGTGGCGGTCACGGTGTCTGACACCGGGTTCGCCCGCGCGGGTCGAGTCTGCGTGCCGATCTGTGGAAAGTTCGTGACGGTTACGGCACCCGTCTGACACCGGGGTGCCGCTCGAACGACGCCGCGCGGATAGCATCCGCCGCCGGTGGACCTCTACGAGTACCAGGGCAAGGAGCTCTTCCGGCGGTTCGGGATCCCGACCTCCGAAGGCCGCCTGGCGGTCACGCCGGCCGAGGCGCGGGCGGCGGCGGCAGAGCTCGGAGGTCAGGTCGTGGTCAAGGCGCAGGTGCTGACCGGCGGCCGCGGCAAGGCGGGCGGCGTGAAGCTCGCCGACGACCCCGACGACGCCGAGCGCAAGGCGGAGGAGATCCTCGGCCTCGACATCCGCGGACACGTCGTCCGCAAGCTCTGGATCGAGAGCGCGTCGGAGATCGCGAGGGAGTACTACCTGTCCGTCACCTTCGACCGGGGCCTGAAGAAATCGCTCTTCATGCTCACGAAGGAAGGCGGCGTCGAGATCGAGGAGGTGGCGGCGAACAACCCCGACGCGCTCGCGCGCCTGCACGTCGACCCGCTCGAGGGGTACCAGCCCTACCAGGCGCGGCAGCTGATCTACGGCGCCGGCATCGACGACTCGAACGAGCAAAAGCAGCTGCTCGCGATCGTCGAGAAACTCTATCGCTGCTTCGTCGAGAGCGACGCGATGCTCTGCGAGATCAACCCGCTGATCGTCACGCCCGAGGGCGAGATCCGCGCGCTCGACTCCAAGTTCACGGTCGACGACAACGCGCTCTACAAGCACTCGGAGATCGCGGAGATGTACGACCTGGAGGCCTATCCGGCCGAGGAGCGCGCGGCCCGCGAGAAGCACGTCACGTACGTGAAGCTCGACGGGGAGGTCGGGATCCTCGGCAACGGCGCCGGGCTCGTGATGTCGACGCTCGACGTGATCGCGCTCGCGGGCGGCCGCCCGGCGAACTTCTGCGACCTCGGCGGCGGCGGCGACGCCCAGGGAGTGGTCGACGCGCTCGAGGTGATCACCGCCGACCCGCAGGTGCGCTCGATCCTCTTCAACATCTTCGGCGGGATCACGCGCGGCGACGAGGTCGCGCGGGGCATCCTGCAGGCGCTCGAGCAGCTGACGATCGAGCAGCCGATCGTCGTCCGGCTCGACGGCACGAACGCCGAGGAGGGACGCGAGATCCTCGCGGGCGCGGCGCCGTCGAACCTCCACACCGAGGCGACGATGCTCGACGCGGCGCGCCGCGCGGTGGAGCTCGCCGCATGACCGATGTCTGGTCGGGACGCGCAGAGGCGTACGCCGAGAGCGATACCCACCGCGAGGGTCGCGACCTCGACCTGCTCGTCTCGTGGGCCGAGGGCAGAACGGCGCTCGACGTGGCCACGGGCGGCGGGCACGTCGCGCGGCGCCTTCGCGACCGCGGCCTGCAGGTGACGACGCTCGACCCGGCGCCCGGGATGCGCGCCGACGTGCTGGCGCCTGCCGAGCACATCCCGTTCGCGGACGAAAGCTTCGACACGGTCGCGACCCGGATCGCCCCGCATCACTTCTCGGACATCCGCGTCGCCACCGGCGAGATGGCCCGCGTCGCGCGCCGCGTTGTGCTGATCGAGGACACGCTCTACGACGGCGAGGACGTCGAGGAGGCCGAGCGGCTGCACGACCCTTCGCACATACGCTCGTATTCCGAGCAGGAGTGGCGCTCGTTCCTCGAGGAGGCGGGCCTGCGCGTCGAGGAGGTCGCGCTCCAGCAGAAGCGGCGCGACTTCGCCGCCTGGTGCGAGCGCACCGGCTGCACCGGGCCCGAGCGCGTGCGAGTCCGGGAGCTGCTGGGCGACCGGGTCGACCCGCAGGGCGGCTACACCGACACCAAGATCCTGATCCGCGCGAGGAAGGTGTAGCCGTGGCGATCATCGTCGACCGGAGCACGAAGCTCGTCGTCCAGGGCGCGACCGGGCGCGAGGGCTCGTTCCACACGCTGCGCAACCGC
>DATIER010000275.1:0-4521 GCA_035455605.1 Gaiellaceae bacterium | reverse complement strand
CCGGCCGCGGGGATGAACCCGGTCGAGACGCACGAGATCACGGAGCTGATCGGCCAGCTGCGGGACGAGCTCGGCTACACGATCTTCGTGATCGAGCACGACATGCACCTCGTCGAGGGCATCTCGGACCGCGTCGTCGCGCTCGACCACGGCGTCAAGATCGCGGAGGGCTCGTTCGACGAGGTCGCGACCGACCCCCGCGTCGTCGAGGCCTACCTCGGCCTGCGCGCCCAGGAGGAGGCCGTCTGATGGCGGCCGAGGCGAAGCCGCTGCTCCAGTTCGAGGACGTCCACACCTACTACGGCCAGATCCACATCCTCGACGGCGTCAACCTCCACGTCGGCGCGGGCGAGCTCGTCTGCCTGCTCGGCGGGAACGCCTCCGGCAAGTCGACGACGCTGAAGACGACGCTCGGCATCGTCAGGCCGCGTGCCGGGCGGGTGCTCTTCGACGGCGACGACGTGACGGGCGAGAAGACGAGCTACCGGATCGGCCGCGGGATGGCGATCGTCCCCGAGAACCGCCGCCTGTTCGCGCCGATGACCGTGCGCGAGAACCTCGAGATGGGCGCGTACCTGCACGGCGGCGGCACGAAGGAGGACTTCGACCGCGTCTACTCGCTCTTCCCCCTGCTCCACACGCGGCGCCGTCAGCTCGCGGGCACGCTCTCGGGCGGCGAGCAGCAGATGGTCGCGATGGGCCGGGCGCTGATGTCGCGCCCGAAGCTGCTGCTGATGGACGAGCCGTCGATGGGGCTCGCGCCGATCCTCGTCGAGCGCAACTTCGAGATCATCCAGCAGGTGCACGAGGCCGGCGTGGCGATCCTCGTGGTCGAGCAGAACGCCAACGTCTCGCTCTCGATCGCCGACCGCGGCTACGTGCTCCAGACCGGCCGCATCGTCCTGTCGGGCAAGGCCGCGGAGCTGCTCGAGCACGAGGATCTGCGGAAGGCCTACCTTGGCCGTTGACGTGGCGACGCTACCGGCGCGTGTGCGGCACCGGTTCCCCGTCTTCGAGCAGCGTGTCTACATCAACAGCTGCTCGCAGGGCGCCCTCTCCGACTCGGTGCGCGAGGCGTACGCGCGCTACCTCGACGACTGGGACGAGCACGGCGCGCCGTGGGAGTACTGGGTCGGGCGCCTCGAGGCGGTGCGAGCCGCCGTCGCCTCGCTCGTGCACGCCGACGAGGACGAGATCGCGATCACCACGTCCGTCTCCGCCGGCGTCAGCGCCCTCGCCAGCGGCCTCCGCTTCGACCAGGGGCGCGACACGGTCGTCGTCAGCGACTTCGAGTTCCCGACGATCGGCCAGATCTGGCACGCGCAGGAGCGCCGCGGCGTGCGGGTCGTCCACGTCCCGGCCGAGGCCGACGGCACGATCCCGCTCGAGCGCTTCGCCGACGCGATCGACGAGCGGACGGCGCTCGTGGCGACGACCCACGTCTGCTTCCGCAACGGCGGGCGGCTCGACGTCGAGGGGATCGCCCGCCTCGCGCACGAGCGCGGCGCACTCGTGCTCGTCGACGCGTACCAGACCGTCGGCTCGCTGCCGATCGACGTCCGCGCGCTCGGCTGCGACTTCCTCGCCGCCGGCGTCCTGAAGTACCTGCTGGGCTCGGCCGGCCTCGGCTTCCTCTACTGCCGGCGGGAGCTCGTCGAGCAGATCGAGCCGACCGCGACCGGCTGGTTCGCCGACCGCGACATCTTCGAGATGGACATCCACGACTACTCCCCCGCTCCGACCGCGAGGCGCTTCGAGGCCGGCACCCCTCCCGTCCCGTCGACCTACGCCGCGATCGCCGGGATCGAGCTGATGCAGGAGATAGGCGTGGCCGAGACCGAGGCGCACGTGCGCGAGCTGAACGGGCTGCTCCGCGACGGGCTCGACGAGCTCGGTGCGACCGTGGTCACCCCGCGCGAGCCGGAGCGGAGCGGTGCGCTCGTCTGCATCCGCTCGACCGACGTGCACGAGCTGGTCGCGGCGCTCGCCGAGGAACGGATCGTGACCTCGTCTCGCGACGACAACCTGCGCATCTCGGCCCACTGCTACAACACCGCCGAGGACGTGCAGGCGGTTCTCGACGCGCTGGCCCGGAGGCGCGAGCTGCTCGCGCTGCAGGGCGGCGACTGACGCTCTATCCTCGGAGGCGTGCACCAGGCGCGCAGCCGAGCACAAAGCCAGACGAAGTTCCTCCTCGACGAGACGCAGCTTCCGCGCCGCTGGTACAACATCGCGCCGGACCTGCCGACAGCGCCGCAGCCGGTGCTGCATCCCGGCACCGGCCAGCCGGTCGGGCCCGACGATCTCGCGCCGCTCTTCCCGATGGAGCTGATCGGGCAGGAGGTGAGCGCGGAGCCGGAGATCGCGATCCCGGACGAGGTGCTCGACATCTACAGCCTCTGGCGCCCGACGCCGCTCTATCGCGCCCGGCGGCTCGAGGAGGCGATCGGCACCGGCTCCAGGATCTTCTACAAGTACGAGGGCGTCAGCCCGGCCGGGAGCCACAAGCCGAACACCGCCGTCGCACAGGCCTTCTACAACAAGCAGGAGGGCCGGACGCGCCTGGCGACGGAGACCGGCGCCGGCCAGTGGGGAAGCGCTCTCTCGTTCGCGTGCCGGCTGATCGGGCTCGAGTGCAAGGTGTACATGGTGCGGGTCTCGTACGAGCAGAAGCCCGCCCGGCGCTCGATGATCAGGGCCTGGGGCGCCGAGATCGTGCCGAGCCCGTCCGAGGACACGCAGTCGGGCCGGGCGATCCTCGCGGAGCATCCCGACTCGCCGGGAAGCCTCGGCATCGCGATCTCGGAGGCCGTCGAGGATGCCGCCGGGCGCGACGACACCGCCTACTCGCTCGGCAGCGTCCTCAACCACGTCCTCCTGCACCAGACCGTGATCGGACAGGAAGCGCTGGCGCAAATGGAGCTGGCCGGCGCCTTCCCGGACGTCGTGATCGGGTGCGTCGGCGGCGGGTCGAACTTCGCCGGCCTGGCGTTTCCGTTCCTGCGCGAGAAGATCGCCGGACGCGACATCGACGTGCTCGCCTGCGAGCCCGCTGCCTGCCCGACCCTGACCCGAGGCGTCTTCGCCTACGACTTCGGCGACACGAGCAAGCTGACGCCGCTCGTCGCCATGCACACGCTCGGCCACGACTTCGTCCCGGCCCCGATCCATGCCGGCGGGCTGCGCTACCACGGCGTGGCGCCGCTGATCTCGCAGCTCGTCCGTGACGACCTGGTTCGGGCCGAGGCCTACCTGCAGAACGACGTCTTCGCCTCGGCCGTCGCCTTCGCCGGGAGCGAGGGGATCCTGCCGGCGCCCGAGGCGGCCCATGCGATCCACGGCGCCATCCAGGTGGCCAGGACCGCCGACGAGGAAGGCCGGGAGCGCACGATCCTGTTCAACCTCTCCGGCCACGGCCACTTCGACCTGGCCGCGTACGACAACTACCTGGCCGGCAAGCTCGCGGACGTCGCGCTCGACGAGCAGGAGATGAGCCGGGCGCTCCAGGCGATCGAGGGCCTGCCCACCCCGGCGTAGTCCCCTAGTAGATCTTCGACGGCAGGCCCGAGAGCGGGATCCCGCCGTCGGGCCCGACGAGCCACGTCTCCTGCATGTACAGGCAGTCGTGCCCGTTCGCGGCGATCGCGTGCGGGTGCATCGAGAAGACCATCTTCTCGCGCAGCTCGGTCTCGACCCCCTCGCCGATCTTCGGGAACTCGATCATCGTCATCCCGATCGAGTGCCCGGTCACGTGGCCGAGGGTGTAGCCGCGGTCGACGAACCCCTGCGAGACCGCGCGGTGGGCGTCGTGCGCCGTGTTCCCGGGGCGCAGGGCGTCCCTGGCCGCCTCGAAGTACTCGTCGTAGGCCTCGTTCATCCGCTGCACCTCGGCGTTCGGCGTGCCGAGCGCGCGCGAGACCTCGACCCAGTGGCCGCCGGGCCCCGCGATCTCGAGCGACGGGATGCAGAACTCGCCGAGCGTCGTCTCCGCCCGCGCGATCGCGAACTCGGCGCCGACGAGCACCATGTTCATCGTCAGCCGGCCGCAGCCCGCCGCGACGAAGAGCTCCTCGGCCGGCGCGAGCACCTCGGCGGCGCTGCGGCCCGGCGCGTACGCCTCGCGGAAGGCGTGGAAGCCCGCGGTGTTGATCCGGACGCTCTCGCGCACCGACTCCAGCTCCTCGTCGCTCTTGACCGCGCGGGCGTGGTCGAACGCGCCGTCCCAGCCGACGAGCTCGCACGCGCCCTCGAGGGCGGCGAAGTCGCACGGCGCCATCACGTAGTCGAGGCCGTAGACCGCGACGCGCTGCCCCCGCAGCCGGTCGGAGAGCCACTCGCCCGGCCGCTCGGCGAAGACCTGCTCGTCGATCCAGCTCGTGGCGTGCTCGCCGACGTAGCGGGCCTCGCTCGGGAAGACGATCGCCGGCTCGCCCTCGCGCGGCAGCAGGACGTAGGCGTAGCGGTGCACGATCTGGAACCCCGACAGGTAGGTGACCGCGCCCTCGAAGCCGGTGTACTCGC
>DATIER010000274.1:0-10961 GCA_035455605.1 Gaiellaceae bacterium | reverse complement strand
CTGGATGAACGTCCGCTGCACGTAGCGGTTCTTGATCAGGCCCTCGCTGAAGGGGATCCCGCTCGCGCGCGAGAAGCCGATCGCCGCCGGCGTGCCGGAGTCGGGGATCGGCAGGACGAGGTCGGCCTCCACCGGCGCCTCCTCGGCCAGCCGCTCGCCCATCCGGACGCGCGCGCCGTGCACCTCGACGCCGTCGAGCCGCGTGTCGGGGCGCGCGAGGTAGAAGAACTCGAAGATGCAGAGTGCGCCGTGGTCGGCGGGCGCGACCGCCTGCCGCGTCCGCACGCCCTCGTCGTCGATCAGCACCAGCTCGCCCGGCGCCAGCTCCCGCTCGAGCTCCGCCCCGACGAGGTCGAGCGCGCAGGTCTCGGAGGCGAGCATCCACTCGCCGTGCTCGCCGCGGCCGAGGCAGAGCGGCCGGAAGCCGTGCGGGTCGCGGAAGCCGATCAGGGTGCCGTTCGTCAGCGCGACCACCGAGTACGCGCCCTCGAGCCGCTCCATCGCGCGCGCGACGGCGTCCTCGACCGGCGACTCGTCGTTCGCGAGCAGCGCCGCGATCAGCTCGGTGTCGGAGGTCGTGCCGAGCGCGACGCCGTCGGCCGCGAGCTCGTCGCGGATCTCGCCGGCGTTCACGAGGTTGCCGTTGTGGCCGAGCGCGACGGTGCGCCCGCGGCCGCGTTGGATCAGCGGCTGGGCGTTCGCCCAGTGGGTCGAGCCGGTGGTCGAGTAGCGCGTGTGGCCGATCGCCGTGTCGCCGTGGAGCCCGCGCAGCTTCTGCTCGTCGAAGACCTGCGTGACGAGGCCCATGTCGCGCAGCACCGTCAGTCGCCCGCGGTCGGAGACGGCGATGCCGGCCGACTCCTGGCCGCGATGCTGCAGCGCGAACAGGCCGAAGAACGTGACGCGGGCGACGTCCCGCTCGGGCGCGCGGATGCCGAAGACGCCGCACATCAGGCGACCGCCCCGAGCTCGCGCACGTCGGGCCAGTCGGGGCGCTCGCCGGCGAGGATCGCCGAGCCGTAGGGCGCGTCGCCGTCGGCCGAGAAGACGTGCCCGCTGAAGCGCGACGCCTCCTCGAGCGCGTGCGCGAGGCCGCCGTCGCTCACGTCGTGGGCGAGCGAGCAGCGCGCCGCGTTGCGCCACAGCCAGGCGATCAGCTCGACCTCGTCGCCCTCGGCGAGCCAGACGCGGTCGCCCGGATTCCACCCGCGCGGCACCTCGCGCACGTCGGGCACGAGGCCGACGCAGCCGACGACCGGCGTCGGCGGAATCGCGCGTCCGCCGGTCTCGTTGTAGAGCGAGACGTTGCCGGAGACGACCGGGATCCCGAGCGCCTCGGCAGCTTCCGCTATGCCGTCGATCGCCTCCGCCAGCTCCCAGCCGATCCCGGGCTTCTCGGGATTGCCGAAGTTGAGGCAGTCCGTCAGCGCGAGCGGCTCGCCGCCGGCGCACGCCACGTTGCGGGCCGCGTCGAGCACCGCCGCCCGGCCGGCCTCGCGCGGCTGGCGGCAGCCGACCGGCGGCCCGTCGAGGGAGACGGCGAGGCCGCGCCAGGACGGCCGCAGCCGCAGCACCGCCGCGTCGAGCCCTGGCCGGCGGACCGTGCGGGAGAGGACGAGCTGGTCGTACTGCCCGTAGACCCACTCCTTCGGCTCGAGGTTGACGGGGTCGACCGCCGCCCGCGGGCGTGCCGCCTCGAGCCGGTCGACCTCGTAGCGCGGGCACTCGTCCGTCAGCAGCGCCGCCGGGATCTCGCCGACCGGCTCCTCGTCGAAGAAGGCGCGCAGCTCGCCGGTGTAGGTGACCTCCCCGATCGCCGCGTGGTGGAGCTCCCAGCGCTCGAGCACCGCCTCGACCTCCCCGAGTCGCTCGGGCCGGACGACCGCGACCATGCGCTCCTGGCTCTCGGAGATCATGATCTCCCACGGCTCCATCCCCTCCTCTCGCAGGGGGACGCGGTCGAGGTGGACGTCGACGCCTACGTCGCGGGCCATCTCGGCGAGCGAGGAGGCGAGGCCGGCCGCGCCGCAGTCCTGCAGCGACTCGACGAGCCCCGCCTCGACCAGCTCGAGCGAGGCCTCGATCAGCTTCTTGCCGGTGAACGGGTCGCCGACCTGGACGCTCGGTCGCTTCTCGGCGGAGGCCTCGCCGAGCTCCTGGCTCGCGAGCACGGAGGCGCCGCCGATCCCGTCGCGGCCGGTGGTGGCGCCGTAGAGGACGAGCAGGTTCCCCTCCCCGCGGGCGCGAGCCTTCAGGACCCGGAGGGTGGGCACGAGGCCGACGCACATCGCGTTGACGAGGCAGTTGCCGGCGTAGGCCTCGTCGAAGACCGCCTCGCCGCCGACGGTCGGCACGCCGACGCAGTTCCCGTAGTGCCCGATCCCGGCGACCGCGCGGCGGAACGACCAGTCCGGCGCGCCGAAGCGCAGGCCGTCGAGCAGCGCCACGGGCCGCGCGCCCATCGCGACGATGTCGCGCAGGATGCCTCCGACTCCCGTGGCGGCGCCCTGGAACGGCTCGACCGCCGAGGGGTGGTTGTGCGACTCGACCTTGAACGCGACCGCCTCGCCCTTGCCGAGGTCGATCACGCCGGCGTTCTCGCCCGGCCCCTGCAGCACGCGCCCGCCGGCCGACGGAAGCCGTCCGAGCAGCCGTGCGGAACGCTTGTAGCCGCAGTGCTCCGACCAGAGCAGCGAGAAGACGGCGAGCTCGAAGTGGTTCGGCTCGCGGGCGAGCAACTCGACGATGCGCGCGTACTCGGAGTTGGTGAGGCCGAGCGCCTCGTGCAGCGACTGTTCCGAGACCCGCGTCAGGGGCCCGATACTAGCCGCCTCACAGGACGCGTCCAGGGCACGTTGTGAGAGTGGTGGGCGGGCACCGCAACCTCGCGATGCTGATCGCGCTCTCGCTGCTCTGGGGCGCGTCGTTCCTGTTCATCAAGGTGGCGGTACGCGAGCTGACGCCGGCGACGCTGATCACCGGCCGGCTCGGCCTCGCGGCGCTGACGCTGGCGGCGCTCGTGCCGTTCGCGGTCGGGACGCGCGAGACGGCGCGGCAGCTGCGCGCGCACTGGCACTGGCTCGTCGTGGTCGCGCTCGTTAACACCGCGATTCCGTTCTGGCTGCTCTCCTGGGGCGAGACGCGGATCGACTCCGGGCTCGCGTCGATCATCCAGGCGGCCGTGCCGATCTTCAACGCGCTGATCGCCTTCGTCGCCTTCCGCGAGATGCGCGTGACCGGCTCGCGGCTCGTCGGCGTCGGGGTCGGCTTCGTCGGCGTGGCGCTGCTCGTCGGCGCGCAGCCGGAAGGGAAGGTGCTCGGCGCGCTCGCGGTCGTCGGGATGGCGTTCTGCTACGGGCTCGGCGGCCTGCTGACTAGCCGCTACCTGAAGGCCGCGACGCCGATGGTCGTCGCAGTCACGTCGTGCGCCGTCGCGACGGTCGTCTGGCTGCCGGTCGGCGTGGCCGAGGCGCCGTCGCACATCCCCGGCTGGAAGACGATCGCCTCGGTCGTCGCGCTCGGCATCCCGGGGACGGCGCTCGCCTACCTGCTCTTCTTCGGCCTGATCACGGGCGCCGGCGCCGCGTACACGTCGCTCGTGACCTACCTGATCCCGCCGATCGCGCTCGCGTACGGCGCGATCTTCCTCGGCGAGCGCTTCGGCGCCTCGGCCTTCGGCGGGTTGGCGCTGATTCTCGCGGGCGTGGCGCTCGGGACGGGCGCCGTTCGCCTCCGCCGGCTCGCGGGCGTGTTTCCTGCGAGGGCGGCCGCGGAAAGCCGCGCTGGTGGCGCGCGCGGCGATCGTAACGGCCTCTGACTCCGGCATCGGCCGGGCGACGGCGGTCGCGCTGGCGGCCGGCGGCTACGACGTGGGCATCACCTGGCACAGCGACGAGGCGGGCGCGAACGAGACGGCCGCCGAAGTGCGCAGACTCGGCCGGCGCGCCGAGGTGCGGCAGCTCGACCTGTTGCAGGATCTGCCGGCCGCGGTAGACGTGATCGACGACCTGAGCGACGCGCTCGGAGGCGTCCACGCGCTCGTGAACAACGCCGGGACGTCCAGGCAGGCACCGGCGCTCGAGCTCGGCTACGACGACTGGCGCGCGACGCTCCCGGTCGACCTGGACGGGGCGTTCCTGTGCGCGCAGCGCGCGGCGCGGCACATGGTCGAGGCCGGGAGCGGCGGGCGGATCGTCAACGTCACCTCCGTCCACGAGCACGTGCCGCTGCCGGAATCCGTCGCGTACGTCGCGGCCAAGCACGGGCTCGGCGGGGTGACGAAGCAGCTCGCGGTCGAGCTCGGCCGGTACGGGATCACGGTCAACTCCGTGGCTCCCGGCGAGATCGCGACGCCGATGACCGGCAACGAGGACGTCGACCCGCGCACGCTCGAGCGCCCGGGGGTTCCGGCTGGCCGTGCGGGCGACGCTCGCGAGGTCGCGTCGCTGATCGCGTGGCTCTGCAGCGACGACGCAGCGTTCATGACGGGCGCTTCGCTCCCGATCGACGGCGGGCTCCTGCTCGTCTCGGCGCTGCGGAACCAGGAGCACGCGGACTGAGCCGCCGCGTCCCCGGCGGGCGCGCCCTCGGTGCCAGACACGGAAACAGAACCGTCACGGACGTTCCACAGGAGCACGAGGGCGAGCGTGTCTTCCAGCGCCGCCCGCGGAGTGCCCGCGGAGCCCCGGTGTCAGACGCGGGGCCTGGCGGGTCGTATCGTTCGAGCATGAAGGGAATTCGCTACGCCCTCCGGAACTTCACCGCCCGCGCGGTCGAGGAGCATCTGCGCTCGCAGCTCGAGGACGCGGGCAGCGACGCCGAGCTGACCCCGCACGAGGTCGAGCTCGTCCGCTTCGCCACCGCCCGCTCGGAACAGCTGCAGGCGCTGGCCGCCAGGCCGCGCGGGTAGCTTCCACGCCGCCTTGCCGGCGCGCCTCAGATGACGTTCAGCTCCGCGCGGGCGTTCCCTCGGGCGAAGCGCTCCACGGAGAACTGCGAGAGGTCGAAGGTCGGCTCGCGTCCGAGCGCCAGCTCGGCGAGGTGCTCGCCGACGACGAGCCCCTGCTGGAAGCCGTGGCCCGAGAAACCCGTCGCGTAGAGCAGGCCCGCCGGCTCGGGCGCGGCGCCGACCAGCGCGTTGTGGTCGGGGCTCATCTCGTAGAAGCCCGACATCGTGTGGCGCAGCTCGAGCTCGGCGAGCGCCGGTAGGCGCCGCGCGGCGACCGGCGCGAGGTCGTCCAGCTCTGCGCCGCCGAAGAGGATCCCCCGGCCCTCGCGGTGGAAGTAGAACGAGGTGCTGAAGTCGATCGTGAGCGGGAGCCGCTCGGGGAACTCCGGCGCCGCTCCGGTCACGTGCATGTAGCGGCGCTCCGGCTTGACGGGCAGGTCGAGCCCGGCCGTCGCTGCGAGCTCACGCGACCAGACGCCTGCGGTGACGACGACACGGTCGGTCTCGATCCGCCCACGCGCGGTCTCGACCCCGGTGACGCGGCCACTCCCGACGAGGATCCGCTTCACCGCGCAGCCCTGCTCCACCCTGGCGCCGAGCCGGGCGGCCTGCCGCGCGCAGCCCTGCACGACGAGGTCGGGCGTGACCGTTCCCGCAACCGGGTTGAAGACCGCGCCGCACAGGTCGTCGACGGCGAGCTGCGGCACGAGCTCCCGCGCCCCGTCCGGCGTCAGCACCCGCGACTCGACGCCCGCGGCGGCCTGGAGCACGAGGTCGGCCTCGAAGCGGTCGAGATCGGCCGGGTCGTCCAGCAGGAAGAGGTAGCCGTCGAGGCGGAGGTCGAGCTGCTCGCCCACCTCCTCCTCGAACCGCTGCAGCCGCCGGATCGACTCGACGCCGATGCGGACGTTCAGCTCGTCCGAGAACAGCGTGCGGACGCCGCCCGCGCAATGCCCGGTCGAGCCGGAGGCGAGGGTCTCGCGCTCGAGCAGGAGCGGCTGCCGGCAGCCGAGCTCCGCCAGGTAGCGCAGCGCGGCCGCCCCCATTACGCCGCCGCCGACGACGACCACGTCCGCGCGCTCGCTCACCGCTTCATCTTCGCCCATGCCCGAGTAGCCTGGCGCCGTGCCGATACGAGTCTGCGTCGCCGGCGTCGCGGGCTGGGCGGGAAGCGCGGTCGCGCAGGCCGTGGACGCCGCGGCGGACCTCGAGCTCGTCGCCGGCGTCTCCCGGTCCGATGCGTCCAGCCATTCGACGGTCGCGGAGGCGCTCGACGCCGCCAGGCCCGACGTGCTCGTCGACTACACGAGCGCCGCGGCCGTCAAGGAGAACGTCCTCGCGGCGCTCGACCGCGGCGTCGCCGTCGTCGTCGGCTCGAGCGGCCTCTCGGCCGCCGACTTCGAGGAGATCGACGAGCGCGCGCGGGCGCAGGAGGTGGGCGTCATCGCCGCCGGCAACTTCTCGATCACCGCTGCGCTCCTGCTCCGGTTCGCGACGGAGGCGGCGCGCCACGTCGCGAGCTGGGAGGTGGTCGACTACGCGAGCCTCGGCAAGCCCGACGCCCCGAGCGGGACGGCACGCGAGCTCGCCGAGCGCCTCGGCGCGATCCGATCGCCGGCGGTCGCCGTGCCGGTGGAGGAGACGCTTGGCGAGCGCGACGCGCGGGGCGCCACCGTCGGGGGGACGCAGGTGCACTCGCTGCGGCTGCCGAGCTTCAGCGTCTCGACGGAGATCGTCTTCGGCGGCGAGGACGAGCGCCTCTCGATCCGCCACGACGCCGGCTCGACGCCGGCGCCGTACGTCTCCGGAACGCTGCTCGCGATCCGCGCGGTCACCGGGCGCGTCGGCCTGACCAGGGGGCTCGACCGGCTGTTCTGAACGCCGCGAGCCAGCGCGAGCCGCGTCGCCGGCCGGAGCGGGCTCCCGCGGTGCGTAGAAGCCCACATGACCGATCCGGTGACTCGCGGTTTTCCGTGCGGATCGCCCTTGCCACCATGAATTGGCCCCGAGAAGGAGGGAGGTGCATGGGCTCGACGTGCCCGCTGATCCTCGTCGCGGCCGTCGCGAACCCGAGCCTCTCCGCCGCCGACAGCGGCTTGTCGGGCACCGGTAGATCGTTCGACGCCCAGGCGGTTGGATGACCCACGTCGCCCTCGCCTCGACCGGCGCGGTCACCTTCTTCAGGGGCGGGAGCTCACCGAACGGGCTTCGAGGATGCGGCTCGAGCCGCTGAGTGAAGGGAGGAGCGATGGCTGACACGACCGACGTCTTCGTCGGCGGCTACCCGGACGTCGAGGCCGCGACGAAGGACTTCGACCGGCTGGCCGGGCTCGTCGAGGGCAAGCAGCTGAGGATCGAGGGTGCGATCCTGATCACGCACGACGAGGACGGCACCGTCAACGTGCGGCAAACGGCGGACCACCGCGGCCGCAAGGGCGTGGAGTGGGGCGGCGGCGTCGGCCTGCTCGTCGGTCTCGCCGCGCCTCCGCTGCTCGCGGTCACGGCCGCCGGGGCCGTCGCGGGCGGCCTGGTCGGCAAGTTCGTCGACAAGCGCCTCGAGACGCAGTTGCACGACACGATCGGCGAGAACCTGCCGCCCGGGACGGCCGGGATCATCGCGCTCTTCGCGGACGAGCAGCGGCTCGCGGTCGAGCAGGCGCTGCCCGGCGCGCTCGCGAAGTCGATCGTGCAGACCGATGAGAAGGGCGTCAGGGCGCTGAAGGACGGCCTGGCCGAGGCGATGGGCAAGTTCGTGCCCGATCGCACGGTGCTGCCGATCCCGGACAAGACCTTCGGCGGGAGCGCCGGCCGTACCCTCGAGGACTCGGTCGGAGACTGGACGGTCGTCGCCGACGTCAAGCCTCCGCAGGACGCACCGAACGTGCTGCTGATCCTGATCGACGACGCCGGCTTCGGCCAGCCCGACACCTTCGGCGGGCCGATCCCGACGCCCAACTTCACGCGCGTCGGAGAACAGGGGCTCAAGTACAACCGCTTCCACGTGGTCGCCCTCTGCTCGCCGACGCGGGCGGCGCTGCTGACCGGACGCAACCAGCACCGCGTCGGCATGGGCTCGATCGCCGAGTTCCCCGGCCCGTACCCCGGCTACACCGGAACCGTGCCGCGTCGCTGCGCGTCGATCCCGAGGATCCTCGCGGAGAACGGCTACGCGACGGGCGGGTTCGGCAAGTGGCACCTGACGCCGGATCGGGAGCAGGGGCCTGCGGGACCGTTCACGCACTGGCCGCAGAGCTGGGGGTTCCAGCACTTCTACGGGTTCCTGAGCGGGGCCGCCGGCCAGTGGGACACGCTCGTCACGCAGGACAACCAGACGATCGGCGTCCCCGAGGGCAAGGACGGCGAGCCGTACTACTTCCCGGAGGACATGACCGACAGGGCGATCGAGTGGCTGCACGGCGTACGCGGGCACGACCCGGACAAGCCGTGGTTCATGTACTACTCGACCGGCTGCGCGCACGCTCCGCACCACGTCGCGAAGGAGTGGGCGGACCGGTTCGCGGGCAAGTTCGACCAGGGCTGGGACCGGCTCCGTGAAGAGGTCTTCGAGCGGCAGAAGCAGCTCGGCATCGTCCCCCCGGACGCCGAGCTGACGCCACGGCCGGACATCTTCCCGGCCTGGGACTCGCTCGACGACGACGCGAAGAGGCTGTACGCGCGGCAGATGGAGGTCTACGCCGGCTTCCAAGCGAACGCCGACTTCCACGTCGGCAGGCTGCTCGACGCGGTCGAGGAGCTCGGCGACCTGGACAACACGCTCGTCTTCTACATCTGGGGCGACAACGGCGCGAGCATGGAGGGGACGACGACCGGATCGTTCAACGAGATGACGTTCCTGAACGGGATCGTGCTCGATCCGTCCCGGCAGCTCGAGCTGATCGACCGGTACGGCGGGATCGAGGCTCTCGGTGGCCCGCACACCGCACCGCACTGCGCCGCGGCCTGGGCGTGGGCCGGCAACACGCCGTTCCAGTACGGCAAGCAGATCGCGAGCCATCTGGGCGGCACGCGCGACCCGATGGTCGTCGCCTGGCCCGCGCGGATCACACCGGGCGGCGACGTCCGCTCGCAGTTCACGCACGTGATCGACGTCGGCCCCACGATCCTCGAGGCGGCCGGCATTCCGGAGCCGAAGACCGTCGACGGGATCGAGCAGGAGCCGATGGACGGCACGACCTTCCTCGAGACGTTCGACGACGCGAACGCCGAGGAGCGCCACACGGTCCAGTACTTCGAGGTGATCGGCGCGAGGGCGATCTACGAGGACGGCTGGTGGGCCTGCTCGAGGCCCGAGCGCCTCCCGTGGGATCTCTCGCCCGAGACGCTCCAGAACTTCGGGCCCGGCTCCGGCTGGGATCCTGACGCCGACCGCTGGGAGCTCTACTACCTGCCGGAGGACTTCTCGCAGGCGAACGACCTCGCGGCGAAGTACCCCGACAAGCTCGAGGAGCTGAAGGCGCTCTTCTGGGAGGAGGCCGAGCGCAACCACGTGCTCCCGCTCTTCGGCTCCGTCGCCGTGTTCCTGGGCGACCTGCCGCCGATCCCGACCCAGACGCGCCACAGGTTCGCCGGCGACGTCGAGAACGTCAACCGTGGGCTCGTGCCCCGGATCTACGGCCACTCGTACGCGATCGAAGCCGAGCTGACGGTTCCCGAGGCCGGCGCGGAGGGCGTGCTCGTGGCCAACGCCGACTTCATCGGCGGCTGGGCGCTCTGGATCGACGAGCAGGGGCTCCTGAACCACACGTACTCGTGGCTCGGCATCGAGCAGTACAGGCAAACGTCGAGCAGGCCCGTCCCGACCGGCGACGTGACGGTGAAGATGCTCTTCGAGACCGACGAGCCGAAGCCCGGTAGCGGCGGCACCGTCACCCTCTGGGCCAACGGCGAGCAGATCGGCGAAGGACGGCTCGACCACACCATCCCGATCTCGCCGACGTCCTACGCCGGCATGGACATCGGGCGGGACAACGGGCTCGTCGTCGACCTGGCGTACGAGGACCGGGCGCCGTATCCGTTCACCGGAACGCTGAAGCAGGTCACCTTCGACCTCGAGCCGGCGGAGACGCACGGCGACGAGCAGGCGCTCCACGAGCACGCAAGCATCCACGCCGTCGCACAGGGCGTCGGCGCCTAGGAGAGAGGAGGAGGCACATGGCAATCGGACCGGTACAGCTGCTGGTGATCGGGTTCGAGCATCCCGATTTCCACGGCCAGATCATCGGGGAGCTCGAGAAGCTCCGCGAGAGCGACACCGTCCGCGTGATCGACGCGCTCGCCGTCTACAAGGATGTCGAGGGCGAGATCGAGGTGCGGCACCTCAGCAACCTCACGCACGAGGAGGCGGTCGAGCTCGGCAGCAAGGTCGCGGCTCTGATCGGCCTCGGGATCGAGGGCGACAAGGGCTTCGAGGCCGGCGCCGAGATCGGCGCCGAGAAGGTCGAGGAGGAAGGGCTCGAGGTCTTCCCGGACGAGCTCGCCTGGGACGTCCTCGAGGAGATCCCGAACGACTCGGCTGCGGCGCTCGTCCTGATCGAGCACCATTGGGCGGTGCCGCTTCGTGACGCGATCGCGAGCGCGGGAGGCTTCCGCATCGCCGACGGGATCATCAGCCCGCTCGACCTGGTCGAGATCGGCCTGATGACGAAGAAGGAGGCGGAGGAGTTGCACGCGCTGGAGAAGCAGACGGAGGCGGCGCCGGCGTGAGCGCGATCGCTTCGCCTCGATCCGACGAAACGGAGGTGTGACATGTTGGGACCCAGCCGCCGCGTCGCGCGGCGGACGTCGAGGCGCGTTGCCCGGCGACGCCTCTAGCACGTTCGGCGGCCCCCGCCGGCCCGACGCGGCCGGCGGGGCGCCGCCCGCCTTCCACCTGCTCGCCAAGCCGACCGGCGCGGTCTGCAACCTCGACTGCGCCTACTGCTTCTTCCTCTCCAAGGAGATGCTCTACCCGGGCTCGCGCTTCCGCATGGCGGACGAGCTGCTCGAGACCTAC
>DATIER010000273.1:0-2478 GCA_035455605.1 Gaiellaceae bacterium | reverse complement strand
CTGAACGTCGTCAAGCGGCACACGCGCCCGCGCCCGATGCGCGACGCCAACCGCATGGGCGGCACGCAGATGATCCCGGGCGGCGTGATCGAGAAGCCGGCGCCGGTGCCGGTCGCGAAGGTGATGCTCGTCTGCCCGACGTGCAACCGGCCGACGCGGATCGGGATGACGACGAAGGAAGTCAAGGGCCGCGAGGTGCACGTGCGCGTCTGCAAGCGCGCCGACTGCGGCCAGGAGATCGACAAGTAATGAGTGCTAACGGCTACCAGCCCCGCCTGAAGACGACCTACGAGCAGGAGCTCCGCCCGCGCCTGAAGGACGAGCTCGGCCTGAGCTCGACCATGCAGGTGCCGCGGCTGCAGAAGATCACGCTCAACATGGGCGTCGGCGAGGCGAAGACGGATGCCAAGGCGCTCGACAGCGCGATCGACGAGCTGACGACGATCGCCGGGCAGCGCGCGCACGTGCGCCGGGCGCGCAAGTCGATCGCCGGCTTCAAGGTGCGCGAGGGGATGCCGGTCGGCGCGCGCGTGACGCTGCGCGGCGCGCGGATGTGGGAGTTCCTCGACCGGCTCGTCTCGATCGCGCTCCCGCGCATCCGCGACTTCCGCGGCCTGAACCCGCGCTCGATGGACGGCCGCGGCAACTTCTCGCTCGGGATCCGCGAGCAGATCATCTTCCCCGAGATCGACTACGACCAGATCGCCGGCATCCGCGGCCTGGACGTCGCGATCACCACGACGGCGGAGAACGACGAGCAGGGGTTGGCGCTCCTGCGCGCGCTCGGGCTGCCGTTCCAGCGACAAAGCGAAGAAGGAGAGAACCAGTAGTGGCACGCAAGGCCCTGATCGAGAAGTCGCGCAAGCCTCAGCGCTTCAAGACGCGCGCGTACTCGCGCTGCAATCGCTGCGGCCGGCCGCGCGCGGTCTACAAGAAGTTCGGGCTGTGCCGAATCTGCCTGCGGGACCTGGCCCACCAGGGCGTCATCCCCGGCATGACCAAGAGCAGCTGGTGAAAGGACATCGGATGACCATTTGTGGAAGCGAGGACGCGTAGCGTTGCAGACCGACCCGATCGCAGACATGCTCACGAGGATCCGCAACGCGAACCGCGCGCTGCACGAGCGCGCCGAGATGCCGAGCTCCCGGCTGAAGTCGGAGATCGCCCGCATCCTGAAGGAGGAGGGGTACATCCAGGACTTCCACGTCGAGCCCGGCGAGGAGACGCCCTACGACACGCTCGTGATCGAGCTCAAGTACGGCCGCAGCCGCGAGCGCGTGATCACCGACCTGAAGCGCGTGTCGAAGCCCGGCCGCCGCGTCTACGCGCGCAAGGACCGGCTGCCGCGTGTGCTCGGCGGGATGGGCACCGCGATCCTGTCCACCTCGAACGGCCTGATCACGGCCCGCAGCGCCGAGGAGCAGGGCGTCGGCGGCGAGGTCGTCTGCTTCGTCTGGTGAGTCGTGAGCCGCATCGGTAGACAGCCCATCGAAGTCCCCGCCGGCGTGTCGGTCTCGATCTCGCCCGGTCGCGTGATGGTGAACGGCCCGCTCGGCGAGCTCACCCAGCAGGTGCCCGCGCGTATGCAGGTCGAGCAGGAGGACGCGACGATCGTCGTCAAGCGGCCGACCGAGCGCGGCGACGACCGCGCGCTCCACGGCCTGACCCGCTCGCTGATCGCGAACATGGTCGAGGGCGTCACCAATGGCTTCCAGAAGCGGCTCGAGATCCAGGGCGTCGGCTACCGCGCGGCGCTGCGCGGCGTCGACCTGGAGCTGAACGTCGGCTACTCGCACCCGGTCGTCCTGAAGGCCCCGCAGGGGATCACGTTCGAGGTGCCGACGCCGACCGAGGTGATCGTGAAGGGCATCGACAAGCAGGCCGTCGGCGAGATCGCCGCGCAGGTGCGCAAGGTGCGCCCGCCGGAGCCCTACAAGGGCAAGGGCATCCGCTACGAGGGCGAGTACGTCCGCCGGAAGGTCGGGAAGCGCGCATGAGCACGCTTTCAGTTCGTCAAGCCAGGGTCAGGCGCCACCGCCGCGTGCGCGGCAAGGTCTTCGGCAGCGCCCAGCGCCCGCGCCTGGTCGTGTTCCGCTCCAACCGCGGGATCGAGGCGCAACTTGTCGACGACCTCGAAGGGAAGACGCTCGCCGCGGCGAGCTGGCTCAACCTGAAGTCGTTCAAGGGCTCGAAGACCGAGCAGGCGGCCGAGGTCGGCAAGCTGCTCGCGCAGAACGCCAAGCAGGCGGGGGTCGAGACGGTCGTCTTCGACCGCGGCGGCTACCTCTACCACGGCCGCGTCAAGGCGCTGGCCGATGCAGCCAGAGAGGGAGGACTGAAGTTCTAGATGGCAGTTGACGTGGAGCAGAGCAGGGAGCTGAAGGAGCGCGTGGTCGAGATCAACCGCGTCGCCAAGGTGGTCAAGGGCGGCCGGCGGTTCTCGTTCACGGCGCTCGTCGTGATCGGCGACGAGGTCGA
>DATIER010000272.1:0-9945 GCA_035455605.1 Gaiellaceae bacterium | reverse complement strand
GGGACCTGCCGCTCGAAGATGTCCACCAGCACCTTCAGCTTCTGCTGGTCGGGGTTGACGTCGACGATCTCGCCGTCGAAGTCCGAGAGCGGGCCGGAGGTTACCTTCACCGACTCGCCGAGCGAGAACTCGACCTGGGCGCGCGGCCGCTCGCCGGTGGCGGCGCCGGTGCGCAGGATCCGGTCGACCTCGCCCTGCGAGAGCGGGACGGGCTTCGAGCCGGCGCCGACGAAGCCGGTCACCCCGGGCGTGTTCTTCACGACCGTCCAGGCCTCGTCGTTCAGGTCCATGTTGACGAGCACGTAGCCCGGCAGGATCCGCTTCTCGGTCTGCACCTTCTGGCCATCCTTCGTCTCCACGACCTGCTCGGTCGGGACGACGACGCGGCGGAAGCGGGTCTGCTGCGCCATCGAGTCGATCCGGTGCTCGAGGTTCGTCTTGACCTTGTTCTCGTGCCCGGAATAGGTGTTGATCGCGTACCAGCGGAACATGTGGACCTACTTCAGGAGGACGTGTTGGACGAGGCGACGGAACAGCTCGTCGCACAGGAACAGGTAGAGGCCGGTGATGAAGCAGGCGATGAGGACGACGGCGGTGCCCTGGATCAGCTGGTGCTGGCCCGGCCAGTCGACCTTCTGCAGCTCGCCCCACGACTCGGTCACGAACCGGCGGACGCCACCGCCGGGCGCGCGGTGGCCGTCGCTCGACGGCTTCGCCGCCTCGGCGGGCGGGCGCGCCGGCTGCGGCTGGCGCTGCGGCGCGCGCTCGACCGCTGCGCGACTCTCGGCCTGCGCTGCGCGGCGGGCGCGGCGCTCGGAGCGGGTCTGCCTGGCCATTAGCGGGTCTCCCGGTGCGGCGTGTGCCTCCCGCACCAGCGGCAGTACTTGTTGAACTCGACGCGGTCGGGCGAGTTCCGCTTCGACTTCTGCGTCTGGTAGTTGCGTCGCTTGCACTCGGTGCAAGCGAGCGTGATTCCGACTCTGACTCCGGTTGCCATGACTGGTTCTTCTAGTGCTCCAAGTACGCGAGGAGGTAGCGGCGGGAGGACTCGAACCTCCGACACGCGGATTATGATTCCGCTGCTCTAACCAACTGAGCTACGCCGCCGCGCGCGCCTGAGTGTAGCAGCGCCGTACATCGTTAGATTCCGGCCGATGCCGGCAATCGAGGCACAGGGCCTGCGGCGGACCTACAAGACGCACACCGGAACCGTGCGCCGGCGGGCGAAGGAGATCGAGGCAGTCCGCGGGATCGACTTCGAGGTCCCGGAGGGCGAGCTCTTCGGGCTGCTCGGGCCGAACGGCGCCGGGAAGACGACCACGATCAAGATGCTGATCACGCTGCTGATCCCGACCGCCGGCACGGCGCGCGTGCTCGGGCTGGACGTGGTTCGCGACGCCGTCGCGGTCAGGCGCCGGATCGGCTACGTCTTCGGCGGCGAGCGCGGCGTGTACGACCGCCTCTCCGGCTACGACAACCTGCGCTACTTCGCCGAGCTCTACGGCGTGCCGCCACGGGAGCAGCGGCAGCGCATCGAGTCGCTGCTCGAGCTCGTCGGCCTGCGCGGCCGGGAGCACGAGCGCGCCGAGGGCTACTCGCGCGGGATGAAGCAGCGCCTCCACGTGGCGCGCGGCCTGCTGCACGACCCCGAGGTGATCTTCCTGGACGAGCCGACGATCGGGCTCGACCCGGTCGGCGCCCGTGACGTGCGCGCGACGATCGCGTCGCTGACAGCGGCCGGCAAGACCGTCCTGCTGACGACGCACTACATGTTCGAGGCGGACGCGCTCTGCGACCGGATCGCCGTCATCTCCCGCGGGGAGATCGTCGCCGAGGGGACGCCGGACGACCTGAAGCGCCGCGTCGCGGCCGGGCGCGTCGTGGAGGTCGAGGTGTACGGGATCGCGGACGACGCGCTCGCTCGCACGCGGGCGCTGCCGGGCGTCGTCGCGGTCGCGGTCGAGGAGCGCGACCAGGCGCAGGTGCTCGTCGTGCAGACGGAGCCGGAGCTCGAGCTCACGCACGCGATCCTCGGCTGCCTGAACGGCGCCGACGTCGGCCGCGTCTCGCACCGCGAGCCCACCCTCGAGGACGCGTACGTCGCGCTGGTGGCCGAGTGAGCACGATCCGCTTCCTCGCGGTGAGCTGGCTGCTCCAGTTCAAGATGATCATGCGGTCGCCGTTCGACGGGATCGGCAACGTCCTCTATCCGCTCTTCTTCGCGACGACAGCATTCTTCGTCTTCCGCGCCGGCGACAGCCCGAGGACGCTGATCTACGCCTCGCTCGGCGCGGCCGTGATGGGCATGTGGTCGTCCGTCAGCACGTCCGCCGGCTCGGCGATGCAGCGGGAGCGATGGTGGGGCACGCTCGAGCTGCTCGTCGTCGCCCCGCGGCACATCGTGCTCGTCCTCCTCCCTTCCACGCTCGGCCTCGCGTCGGTCGGGATCTACAACCTGGTCGCGACGCTCCTCTGGGGGCGCTTCGCGTTCGGCATCGACCTGACGATCGAGCACCCGTTCCTGTTCGCGCTCGCGGTCGTCGTGACCGTCCTCTCGTTCGCGGGGCTCGGGCTGCTGTTCGCAGTCTCGTTCGTCCGCTTCCGCGCCGCCTGGGTGCTCGGCAACTTCTTCGAGTACCCGGTCTGGCTGATCGGCGGCTTCCTCGTGCCGCTCGCGCTGCTGCCGACCTGGGTGCGGCCGATCTCCTGGGTGCTGGCGCCGACTTGGGGCATGAGCGCGATCCGCGGCGCCGCGCTCGGCGGCCACCCGCTGCGCGACGCGCTCGTCTGCCTCGCCCTCGGCGCGGCCTACGTGGCCGTCGCCGTCCTCGTCAGCCGGCGCGTGCTGCAGGCCGCGCGCGAGCGAGGGACGCTGTCGCTGACGTGATCGTCGCAACGCGCATCTTCTTCGTCGGCGGCCTGACGAGCTTCCGGGCCAACTGGTACTGGCTGACGCCCTGGATCTACGTCCCGACGATGCTCGTCGCGCCGCTCTTCCAGATCCTGCTGTTCGCGTACATCGGGAAGTCGGCCGGCCTCGAGTCGAACGAGTTCTACCTGATCGGCAACGCGCTCCAGTACGCATCGATCCCGTGCCTGTTCGCGATGGCGCAGATGATCGGCGGCGAGCGCTTCCAGAACACGCTCAGCGCGATTCTCGTCAGCCCCGCGCCGCGGATCCCGCTCTTCTTCGGGCGCTCGCTCCCGGTCGTCGTCAACGGCGCCTTCGTGGCGGCGTTCTCGCTGACCGTCGGCGCGCTCATCCTCGGCGTGCACTTTCCGGCCGGGGCGATCGCGCCGCTGGCCCTCGTCGTCGTGATCGCCGCCTCGTCGTGCACCGGCCTCGGGCTCGTCAACGCCGCGCTCAGCCTGCGCATCCGCGAGAACGCCGTGCTCTCGAACGTGATCTTCGGCTTCCTGCTCATCTTCACGGGCGCGAACGTGCCGCTCGACGCGCTGCCGGGCTGGATGAGCACCGCTGCGCAGGGCATGCCGTTCACGCACGCGATCGAGGCGGCGCGGCAGCTCGCGGCCGGCGCGAGCCTCGCCGAGGTGAAGGGCCTGCTCGGCGCCGAGCTCCTCGTCGGCGCGGTCTATGGAATCCTCGGCTTCATGTTGCTGCGCTGGTTCGAGGTGCTCGGCCGCAGGCACGCGTCGCTGGAGCGATCGTGAGAGCGCGCGACCTGAACTGGATGCAGGTCGAGGAGTACCTCGCGCGCGACGACCGCATCGTGCTCCCGATCGGCTCGACCGAGCAGCACGGCTACCTCTCGCTCGAGACCGACAACATCCTCGCGGAGCGCGTTTCGGCCGAGGCCGCGGAGCCGCTCGGGGTGCTCGTGCTGCCGGTCCTGCCCTTCGGCCTGACCCCGTCGTTCCAGGCGTATCCGGGCAGCCCGACGCTGCGGCTCTCGACGTTCCTCGAGGTGCTGCGCGACCTGCTCGACTCGCTCTACGGCCAGGGCTTCCGGCGCTTCCTGCTCGTCAACGGCCACGGCGGGAACGTGCCCGGCGGCTCGCTTGCACGTGAGTGGGCGATGGCCCACCCGGAGGCGCAGGCGGTCTTTCACAGCTGGTGGTCGAGCCCGCGCGTCGAGGCCGCCGCGAACGAGGTCGACCCGGAGCCGAGCCACGCGAACTGGTTCGAAAACTTCCCCTGGACGCGGCTCGAGGGCGTGTCGCTGCCGGACACGCGTAAGCCGGCGCTCGACCAGAGCGCCTACCGGGCGGCGGACGGTCCGCAGGGGGTGCGTGAGCTGCTCGGCGACGGCGTCTTCGAGGGCGCGTACCAGCTGCCGGACGAGCAGGTGCTGCGGGTCTGGGAGAGGGGCGTCGCCGAGGTGCGCGAGCTGCTCGAGAGCGCGTGGCGCTAGACCCCGTCGCGCGCTTCCGCGAGTGGTTCGAGGAGGCGCGGGCAGCCGGCGTCGAGGTGCCGGAGACGATGACGCTCGCGACCGCCGACGCACAGGGACGGCCGTCGGCGCGGATGGTGCTCCTCAAGGGCGTCGACGAGCGCGGCTTCTCGTTCTTCACCGGCTACGAGAGCCGCAAGGGCCGTGAGCTGGGTGAGAACCCGCGCGCGGCACTCGTCTTCTACTGGCGGGAGCTCGGCCGCCAGGTCCGGATCGAAGGGGCGGTCACGAGGCTGCCGGCGGACGAGTCGGACGCGTACTGGGCGACCCGCCCGGCCCGATCACGTGCCGCTGCCGCCGCGTCGCGCCAGAGCGAGCCGATCGAGAGCCGGGCGCGGCTCGAAGCGGAGTTCGAGCGGCAGCGTGCGATGGATCCGGACCGACCTGAGCGCTGGGGCGGTTACGTGCTCGACCCCGTGGCGATCGAGCTCTGGCAGCACCGCGACGATCGCCTGCACGAGCGGCTCAGGTTCACGCGCGCGCGCGAGGGCGGCTGGCACGAGGAGCTGCTCTCGCCCTAGCGGGCACAGCGCACGAGCTCGCGCACCAGCGGCTCGAAGCGCCTGCCATCGGCCGTGAGCGTGTACTCGACGGCCGGCGGCCGAGTGTCGAGGACGCGCCGTTCGAGCAGGCCGGCCTCGACGAGCTCGGTCAGCCGAGTCGTCAGCGTCGCAGGCGGGACGCGGCCGAGGGCCGAGCGGAACTCGTTGAAACGCTCGGCCCCCTCGACGGACGCGTAGAGGATCGAGAGCGTCCAGCGCCGTTCGAGGAGGTCCGCCGCGCGGCGGACCTCCTCGGGGATCGGGTCACGCCGGCTGCAGCGCACGGTCCGCCGCCGGCTCGAGCGCGAGCTCGAGCACCTCGTCGACGCTGAGCACCGGGTGGAACGACATCGCCTCGCGCACGTCCTCCGGGACGTCGTCGAGGTCGGCCCGGTTCCGCTCCGGGATGATCACGTCGGTCAGGCCGGCGGCGTGGGCGGCGAGCACCTTCTGCTTCAGACCGCCGATCGGCAGCACGCGGCCCTGCAGCGTGACCTCGCCCGTCATGCCGACGGTGTGCTTGACCGGTCGCCGCGTCAGCAGCGAGGCAAGCGCCGTCGTCATCGTGATGCCGGCGCTCGGCCCGTCCTTCGGGATCGCTCCGGCCGGCACGTGCACGTGGAACGACTTGCCGCGGAGGTCGTCGTGCTGGATCCCCAGCTCGTCCTCGTGCGCCCGCACCCACGAGAGCGCGATCTGCGCGGACTCCTTCATCACGTCGCCGAGCTGGCCCGTGAGCGTCAGGCCGCCCTCGCCGTCCATCCGCGTCGCCTCGACGAAGAGGACGTCGCCGCCGGTGCCCGTGACGGCGAGGCCGGTGGCCACGCCGGGCACGGCCGTCCGCTCCGCCGCCTCCTGCCAGAAGCGCTGGCGGCCGAGCGCGTCGCGAACCTGGTCGAGGTCGATCGCGATCGGCGGCTCGACGTCGCCGGACGCGATCCGGGTCGCGCTCTTGCGGAGCAGCTTGCCGAGCTCGCGCTCGAGCTGGCGGACGCCGGCCTCACGCGTGTACTCGCTGACGATCGTCTCGAGCAGCTCGTCGGTGATCTCGACCTCGTCCTCGCGCAGGCCGTTCCGCTCGCGCTGGCGCGGCCAGAGGTAGCCGCGGGCGATCGCGACCTTCTCGTCGACCGTGTAGCCGTCGAAGCGGATCACCTCCATCCGGTCGAGCAGCGGCCCCGGGATCGTCTCGGCGACGTTCGCGGTCGCGATGAAGACGACCTGCGAGAGGTCGAGCTCGACGTCGAGGTAGTGGTCGCGGAACGAGTGGTTCTGCGCAGGATCGAGCACCTCGAGGAGCGCGGCCGACGGGTCGCCGCGCCAGTCGGCGCCGACCTTGTCGACCTCGTCCAGCATGATCACCGGGTTCATCGTCCCGGCGTCGCGCAGCGCGCGGACGAGCCGGCCCGGCAGCGCGCCGATGTACGTACGCCGGTGGCCGCGGATCTCAGCCTCGTCTCGGACGCCGCCGAGCGACATGCGGACGAACTCGCGGTTGAGCGCGCGCGCGATCGACTCGCCGATCGACGTCTTGCCCGTTCCGGGCGGCCCGATCAGGGTCAGGATCGCGCCGGAGCGCTTGTCCTCGGCGATGCCGCGCTCCTGGCGCAGCTTGCGCACGGCCAGGTACTCGACGATTCGCTCCTTCACGTCGTCGAGGCCGGCGTGGTCGGTGTCGAGGATCTCGCGCGCGAGCTTCGGGTCGAGCCGCTCGTCCGAGGTCGTGGCCCACGGCACGGCGAGCAGCCAGTCGAGGTAGGTGCGGATCATCGAGGCCTCGCCCGAGGCGTCGCCCATCCGCTCGAGCCGGCCGAGCTCGCGCTCCGCCTGCTCGCGCACCTCGTCCGGCATCTCGGCCGCTTCGATCTTGCTGCGATACTCGTCGACGACCGAGGCCTCGTCCTCGCCGAGCTCCTTGCGGATCGAGTCCATCTGCTTGCGCAGGAAGTACTCGCGCTGCTGTGCCTGCGCGCCGGACTCGACGTCGTCGCGGATGCGTCGGCGCACCTGCAGCTCGGCCAGCCGCTCGCGCTGCAGCGACAGGGCCAGCTGGAGGCGCTCGACCACGTCGACCTCCTGGAGCAGCTCGACGCGCTGCTCGAAGGTCAGGTCGGGCGAGTAGGCGCAGGTGTCGGCGAGCGCTCCCGGCTCGGCGACCGAGCGCAGGAACTCGCCGATGCGAGGATCGGCCTCGCGCAGCTCGAGGATCTCCTGGACGACCGCGCGGTACTCGGTCTCCAGCTCGCGCGTCTTCACCGGCGGCGGCGTCTCGTCGAGCCGTTCGTCGACCTCGACGTAGAGCCGGCCGCCGGGGCCGGTCTCGGCCGCGCCGAGCTGCGCGCGGTGCAGACCGCTGAGGGTCACGACCGGGGAGCCGCCCGGGAGGCGGCCGCGATCGACGATCTCGGCGACCGTGCCGACCGTCGCGTACACGCCTTCGTGGCGAGGCACGAGCAACACCCGCTCCTCGTCGGCGGTGTCGAGCGGCAGGGTCACCGTCATGTTCGGGAAGACGACGGTGTCTTCCAGCGGGATGAGCAAGTACTTCACGATGGCGTTCACGCTCCTGAAACCGTAGTAGGTTCAAGAATCGTAGCGCCAGTGCGCCGGGTGTCGCAGAGCGCGCTAGGTCGTGACGCGAGCGGCCGCCGCGAGCGGATCGGCGACCGGAGCCGGCCGGCGGGGCACGCCGGCCGCGGCGTACGCGTCGTCCTCGTCGAGCGTCTCGTGCTCGAGCAGCGCCTGGGCGAGCGAGTCGAGCCGCTCGCGGTTCTCGCTCAGGAGCGCGACCACCTGCTCGTGCGCATCGCGGACGATCCGTCGCACCTCTTCGTCGACGAGCTTCTGCGTCTCCGGCGACACCTCCGGCCCCGGGCCGAACGGCGCGGAGCCGTCGCGGGGCAGGATCGTGATCGGCCCGACCGCGTCGCTCATCCCCCAGCGGCCGACCATCTGGCGCGCGAGGCTCGTCAGCTGCTCGAGGTCCGACTCCGCGCCGGTGCTGATCTGGCCGAAGACGACCTCCTCGGCGGCGCGGCCGCCGAGCGAGACCTTGATCTTCGCCTGGATCTCCGGCTCGAGGTAGTTGAACCGGTCGCTCTCGGGCGCGGAGAAGGTGACGCCGAGCGCCAGCCCGCGCGGGATGATCGAGACCTTGCGCACCGGGTCGGCGCCCGGTGTGAGCATCCCGACGATCGCGTGGCCGCCTTCGTGGTACGCGGTCCGGCGGCGGTCCTCCTCGCTCATCATCACCTGGCGCTCGGCGCCGAGCACGATCCGCTCGAGCGCGTCCGTGAAGTCCGCCTCCTCGACGTGCTCGTGGTTGCGGCGAGCGGCCGTGAGCGCGGCCTCGTTGACGAGGTTGGCGAGGTCGGCGCCGACCATCCCCGGCGTCGTGGCGGCGATGCGGCCGAGGTCGACGTCCGGCGCGAGCGGCACGCCGCGCACGTGCACGCGCAGGATCGCCTCGCGGCCCGCGCGGTCGGGCGGCTGGACGGCGACGCGCCGGTCGAAGCGGCCCGGCCGCAGCAGCGCCGCGTCGAGCACGTCGGGCCGGTTCGTCGCGCCGATCACGATCACGCTCGTCTCCGAGTCGAACCCGTCCATCTCCGTGAGGATCTGGTTCAGCGTCTGCTCGCGCTCGTCGTTGCCGCCGCTGTAGCCGCCGACGCCGGTCGTGCGCGAGCGGCCGATCGCGTCGAGCTCGTCGATGAAGACGATCGCGGGCGCGCTCTCCTTCGCCTGCTTGAACAGGTCGCGCACCCGGGAGGCGCCGACGCCCACGATCGCCTCCACGAACTCGGAGGCGGCCAGGGAGTAGAAGGGCGCGTTCGCCTCGCCGGCGACCGCGCGGGCGAGCAGCGTCTTGCCGGTGCCGGGCGGGCCCGAGAGCAGCACGCCGTGCGGGATCCGCGCGCCGAGCTTGCTGTACCGCCCCGGGTCACGCAGGAAGTCGACCACCTCGCTCAGCTCGTCCTTGGCCTCGTCGATGCCGGCGACGTCGGCGAAGGTGACCTTGTCGCCGGCGGGCTGGTAGCGGCGCGCGCCCGAGCGCCCGAACGAGCCGAGCAGGTTCTGGACGTTCCCTGCCCGGCGCATCAGCCAGACGAGCAGCAGAAGGAACAGGATCGTCGGCCCGAAGCCGAGCAGCAGGCTCTGCCACCAGGGCGGGCCCGTGTCGAGCGGCTGCGCGTTCACCGTCACGCCGTGCTCCTGGAGCAGCTTCGAGAGCTGATCGGTGTTCGCGAACGCCGGCACCTCGGTGCGGAACTTCGTCGTCGGCTTCGAGCCCTGGTAGCTCTGCTTCTGCGTGAACGTGCCCTGGATCGCCGTGCCCTTGGAGGTGATCCCGGAGACGTGCTCCTGCTTCACCTGCGTGAGGAAGTACGGGCTGTACGGGACGCGCACGCGCGAGGGTTCGCGCATCGCCCGGGCGCTGAAGAAGAAGTTCACGGCGAGCAGCGCCAGGAAGAAGATCACCCAGCCTGGCCTGGGCCGCCACGACGGTCGTTGAGGCGTGCTCGGCGTGGAGCCGCGCGGCGCCGGCGGCGGAGCCGCGTCCTCCCGCCTGTCGTCGGCAGGCGCCATCGCCCTACGGTACTCGCTCAGCTCGTGCCGGCGAGCTCCGCCAGAGGCGGCTCGTCGGCCAGCCGCCCGTCGCGCGCGGCGAGCGCGGCGTAGCGCCCGCCGGCCCGCATCAGCTCGTCGTGCCGGCCCGTCTCGACGACGCGGCCGCGGTCGAGCACGACGATCTGCTCGGCGTCGCGGATCGTCGAGAGCCGGTGCGCGATCGTGATCGTCGTCCGGCCCGCGGCGAGGCTGTCGAGCGCCGCCTGCACCAGCCGCTCCGTCTCGGTGTCGAGCGCGCTCGTCGCCTCGTCGAGCACGAGGATCGGCGGGTTGCGCAGGATCGTCCGCGCGATCGCGATGCGCTGCTTCTCGCCGCCGGAGAAGCGGTAGCCGCGCTCGCCGACGACGGTGTCGTAGCCGTC
>DATIER010000271.1:0-4024 GCA_035455605.1 Gaiellaceae bacterium | reverse complement strand
GCTTCGATCCGCGCTCCAACGTCGTCGACGTCTGCATCGGGCGCCTCCGGAAGAAGCTGGGCCCGGAGGCGCCCATCGAGACCGTCCGTCGCGCCGGCTACCGCCTGAACGGCGGGCTGGCGGCTACGCAGCGCGCTTGAGCTCGCCGGTCTCAGCGGTGCGCTCGACGCGCTCCCGCTCGACCGGCGCCGGCCGGTCCGCGGCCGTGCGGCTCCTCGAGCCGGTGAGCCGGTGCCCGAGGGACATCACCTGCCCGAGCGCCGCGAGCAGCGCGACTGCAAGGATGCCGTTGAGGATGAGTGCTGTGGTGGTTGTCATGCGTGCATCCTGCGCGAGGCCGATGAGAATCGGCTTACACGCGTTTAAGAGGCCGGTGAGAATCTCGCGCCCGCAGACGCTCGCGCCGCGCCGGTTGGAAGCGCGCTGATGGCGGCGCACGACACGGCTGCCCGCGAGCGCCCGCGCGCGAGGCGCCGCGGCCTCCGCCCGCTCGGGCTCGGGCTCTGGTGGTGGCTGCTCCTCGCGCTCGCCGTCGGCGTCCTCCTCGGCGCGGGCGTAGGCCTCGTGCAGAGCCGCCACCACACGGCGGCGCTCTCGACCGTCGCGGCGGCGCCGGTCGCGACGTGGCAAGCCGGCGAGCGGCGCGCCCCGGACTTCCGCCTCGCCGACGCGCGCGGCGCGCCGATCAGCCTCCGGCAGTTCCGCGGCCGGCCGGTGATCGTGACCTTCCTCGATCCCGTCTGCCACAGCCTCTGCCCGCTCGAGGCGGCCGAGCTGAACCGAGCGCTCTCGCTGCTGCCCGCGGCGAAGCGGCCCGCCGTCGTCTCCGTGAGCGTCAACCCGTGGGCCGACTCGCGCGCGGCCTTCCGCGCCGACGCTCGCAAGTGGCGGCTCGGCCCGGAGTGGCACTGGGCGGCCGGACCCCACGCGCTTCTGGCGCCCGTCTGGAAGCGCTACGCGATCGGCGTCCTGCAGACGAAGAAGACCGTGAACGGCGTCGTCGTCCGCGACGTCTCCCACACCGAGGCGTCGTACCTGGTCGACGCGAACGGCTACGAACGGGCGGTCTTCCTCTACCCGTTCCGCGGCGCGGACGTCGCCGCGGCCGTCGAGCGCGTCTCGTGAGCTAGAGCGAGCCGCTCGTGTCGCAGGCCGAGGGCCTGCCGGTCCGGTAGCCCGTCCTGAACCAGCGCTGGCGCTCGGCCGACGAGCCGTGCGTCCACGTGTCCCGGTCGATCCGGCCCTGCGTCTCCCGCTGGATCCGGTCGTCCCCGACTGCGGCGGCGGCGTTCATAGCGTCTGCGACGTCGGCCTCGCCGAGCGCGGTCAGGTAGCCGGTCTGCGTCGCGTGGCGCGCCCAGACGCCGGCGTAGCAGTCGGCCTGGAGCTCGGTGCGGACGGAGCGCCCGCTCGCGCCCTGCCGGCCCGAGCCGCTGCCGAGGCCGCCGAGCAGGTCCTGCACGTGGTGCCCGTACTCGTGCGCCAGCACGTACGCCTGCGCGGCCGGCCCGCCGGTGGCGCCGAAGCGCGAGCGCAGCTCGTCGAAGAAGCCGAGGTCGATGTAGACGAGCCTGTCGACCGGGCAGTAGAACGGGCCGACGTCGGAGGTCGCCATGCCGCAGCCGGTGGAGGTCGAGCCGTCGAAGAAGACCGTCTTGCTGATCGTGTACGTCCGGCCGGCGCTCCGGAACTGCCCGGTCCAGTACGCCTGGATGCTGTTCACGTACCCGACGATCCGGCAGTCCTCGCGCGTGTTCGCGTCCTGAGCCGTCCGGCACTCCGCCGGCAACGCGCTCGACGGTGCCTGCGTCCCGATCGAGCGGTCGTCCAGGTTCGAGAGCGGGCCGGAGACGCCGCCGCCGTTCGCGAGCAGCGAGATCAGCAGGTAGACGACGAGCCCGGCGAGGCCAAGGCCGCCGCCGCCGACGGCAATCCCGCCGCCTGGCAGCGCCAGGCCGCCGCCGCGGCGGTCCTCGACCTGGGACGGATCGAGGCGCGCTCCCTTCCGAAACCGCATCGCCCGGTTCTCCCGCGTACGGGCGTGCTCTAACCCCGCGGCGGCGGACGCGCCCGAAGGCTCGTTCTCCTAGACGAACGGCCAGGTAGCTCGCCGCCTGGACAGGTTTCGGCGTCCGACCTTTCTGCCGCGGGCGGGTCGCCCTAGTGTTTGCGGAGAGCGGGTGGCCGCTGATTTCGACATCCGGAGGCCTCTGAGTGGCGGCGATGGCGACCGTTGAGCAGCACCTCGAACCGGCGATGGCCGCTCTCGCATGATGGCCGAGCGCGACGACATCTTCGAGACGTGCGAGATCGTCTTCTGGCGGGGCTACGTCAAGTGCGCCTTCTACGCCGTGCCGCAAGAGGGGGAGCCGATCGGGTCGCCGTTCTTCCGCTCGCGCGAACGTTCGCCCGTCCAGTCCGGCAAGGCGCTCGACGCGCACCGGACGCTGGTCGAGCGGCTCCAGAACGAGGGTTGGGAGCCCGTCGCTCGAGGGCGGACCTGGTACGCGCTGACGTTCCGCCGTCGTGGCTGGTCGCCGATCGAAGAGCTCTTCCCGGACGAGCCGCCGGCCGAGGCGCCGCCCGAGGAGCCGCACGCCGCTCGCCCGCCTTCGCCCGAGCCGGCGCCTGGGGCCACTCCGGCGCCCGGGCCGACTGCGGCGGTTCAGGGCTCTCGGCGGCAGCAGGCCTCCTGATCGCGGTCTAGCCGCCGCTCCTCTCGGTCTCGGGCCCGACCACCTACGCGAACGACCAGTGGCCTCGCCGCCGGGAGGGTTTCATCGGTCTGCCCTTCAGCCGGCGCGCCCTGCGTCCTAGTGTTGACCGAAACGGGTTCGGCCGGTGGCTGCGGACGAGGGAGGCGATGAGGTAGGCAATGGCGACGGTCGAGCTGCAGCCGGTAGCACCGACCTCGCTGCTCTCCCCGCCCAGGCGGGGGCACGCGTACGGCGTCGTGCTCGAGTCGGCCGCGTTCTTCCCGGGCCTGCAGGCGGTCGAGCAGCCGCTGCCGAAGCGTCTCACCGCGTGGCGCGAGACGAGTGCCGAGGAGATCGACGGAGCGTGGCCCGTCGCCGAGGGTCGCCTCCTGCACGAGCGGCGCCACCCCGACGGCCGGCTCTTCCTGCGGGTGGACAGCCGCGAGGGCGTCGGTTACCGCATCTGGGCCCCCTACTACGGGCGGCACCTGGTCTCGCCCGACGGCGGATCCGTCGAGTCGGCGCTACCGCGCGTGCCGTTCGCGCGCTGGCAGCGACTCTTCTTCGGCGAGGCCCTCCCGCTCGCAGCGTGCCTGCAGGGCCTGCATCTGCTCCGCTCGAGCGCCGTCGCGATCGACGGCCGCGTCGTAGCGTTCGTCGGCCCCCGGGACAGCGGCAAGACGGCGTTCGTCGCGCACCTGGTGGCGCTCGGGGCCGAGTTCGTGAGCGACGACGCGCTTGCGCTCGAGCTGACGCCGGCCGGGCTCGTCGCGCATCCGGGGCCGACACGCCTGAGCATCGAACGTGCCGAGCTCGAACGCGTGCCGTCGATGCGGCGTGGCCGCGTCGGCGACTGCATCGGTCGGAGCGACAAGCTGATCCTGGAGCCGGCTCCGATCGCCGGCCCGCTTCCGCTCGGCAGGATCTACGTGCTCCGGCCCGGCTCGGCCGTCGAGCGGGTCGCCATCACGCCTGCGCGGCCGGAGCCGCTCGAGCTGCTGCTGGGCGCGACCGCAGTCGCCTACCTGCGCGCCCCCCGCGTCCTCCGGCTCCAGCTCGAGGTCTGCAGCGCGCTGGCAGAGACGATCCCGATCGACGACGTCGACCTGCCGGGCAGCTGCAGGGCGGGCGAGGTCGCGGCGGAAGTGTTCGCCCACTGCGCGGGCCCGACAGGCAAGACGCGCTAGGCCTGGCGATTGCGGTTAGGAGTGGAGCCGACGGGGCTCGAACCCGTGACCTTCGCGCTGCCAGCGCGACGCTCTCCCAGCTGAGCTACGGCCCCTTGCCGCGCGGATTGTAGCTAGACGGCCGCCGCGTCAAGCTCGACG
>DATIER010000270.1:0-34553 GCA_035455605.1 Gaiellaceae bacterium | reverse complement strand
GTCCGCGTCTCGGGGAGAGGCCTGCGACGGGTGACTCGCGGCCCGGCGCTCGACCAGTGGCCCACGTGGTCTCCGGACGGGAGCCGCCTGGCGTTCGTGCGCGGCAAGGACGCGGGCGCCGAGCTCTACGTCGTCGGCGCCGGCGGCAAGGGGTTGCGTCGGCTGACGCGGAACCACGTCGAGGACGCCACGCCGTCATGGTCGCCGGACGGTCGCCTGATCGTGTTCGCGAGCAAGCGAGCACGTACCGGGCCGTTCTCGTTGCTGGTGATCCCGGCGGCAGGCGGGGTCGCGAGCCGCGTCGGCGGCGTGCGGGGCGGCGAGCCGGCATGGTCGCCGGACGGCACCCGGATCGCGTTCGCGCGGGCGGCGCCGGGCGTGACGGTGGAGACGACGAACGTCTACGTGATGAACGCCGACGGCTCCGGCGTGCGGCAGCTCACGCACGAGCGACGGGGAACGGTGAGCCACCATCCGTCCTGGTCGGCCGACGGCAAGTCGATCGTCTTCATGAGCAACCGTGCCGGCACGAGCCGCGGCGCGTCGCTCTGGGTCGTCTCCGCGTCGACCGGCGGCATGCGGCGGCTGACGACGTCGGTCTACGAGGACGTCGACCCGGACTGGTAGCTCGGAAGCAGCGGCGCTACGGTCGAGTCGGCCAGCAATGACGGAGCCGCCGAGCGAGCCGCCTGAGCGTTACTGCAGGAGGGACGCCACCGAATTGATCGTCAGCGCCAGGATCACGGCGCCGAAGACGAACGACAGGAGCGCATGCCGGAGCGCGAGCCGGCGCATCGGCTTCGACGTCAGGCTCGTGTCCGAGACCTGGAACGTCATCCCGATCGTGAACGCGACGTAGGCGAAGTCGCGGTAGCTCGGCGGCTCGTCGTCGTTGAAGTCGATCCCGCCGATCGGGTCGCCGTAGTACGTGTCGCCGTAGCGGAGCATGTAGAGCGTGTGCACCGTCACCCACGAGAGGGCGACGACCGACAGCGCCAGCAGGATCAGCAGCGCCTTGGTCGTGCCTTCTCGGTTTCCCGCCGTGATCACCGTGTAGCCCACCGCGACGAGGCTGACGATGCTCGCGACCAGCACGGACGCGTCGGCGGCCGGTCGCGAGAAGTCCTCCGCCCGGGCGTGCATCCTCGTCGAGGCGGCGTCCATCCACCCGACCCGGGCCCAGACCATCCCGACGATCACGAGGGCCGAGATCCCCCAGCTGCACGAGAGCGCGATCGGCCACGCGGCTCCGACGACGAGCGTCACCGCGAGCGTGATGCCGCCGGCGAGCAGCGCCGCGCCGGTCCGCCTGCCCGCGAGACCGTTGCGCTTGCTCGCCTCCACGCGCGGACGGTCTCACACGAGCGACGGCACCTGCGTTGACAGCGATGATGGAAGCCGTGCGCGTCCCGACGTTCGAGCGGTTCTACGAGGAGCAGCGTGGCCCCGTGCTCGCGCAGCTCCGCCGGATGCTCGGCCGCGACGCGGCGGACGATGCCTTTCAGGAGACGTTCCTGCGGGCGCTGCGCGCGTACCCGACGCTGCGGCACGGGCGGCACCTGCGCGCATGGGCGCTGCAGATCGCGCGCAACGTCGCGATCGACGCGCTTCGCCGCACCCCGCTCACGGCCGCCGACGTTCCCGACCTCGAGACCGTCGACGAGCCCCTGCCGTACGAGGAGCTCCGCCGCCTGACGGCGACGCTGCCGCACAAGGAACGTGCGGCGGTCTTCCTCCGCTACGGCTACGACCTCAGCTACGAGCAGATCGGGAACGCCCTCGGGCAGTCGCCGGAGGCCGCGCGGCAGGCGGCCTCGTCGGGCGTTCGCCGCCTGCGCCGAAAGGAGCGCTCATGACCGTTCCCGCCGAGCTCGACCGGCGCTTCCGCGACGCCGCCGCCGCGGCAGGGCTGCTCGACGTCGCGTACGAGCTGCACGACTCGCCGGTCGGCACGCTGTTCGTCGCCGTCACCGACCGCGGCGTCTGCGAGATCCACTACGACGCCGACCCGGAGGCCGAGGCCGACCGGCTCGCGCGCCTGTTCGGCACGCGGGTGCTCCGCGCGCCGCGGCCGACGGACGACGCCCGGCGGCAACTCGACGAGTACTTCGCCGGCACACGGCGGGCGTTCGACCTCGACGTCGACCTCGGCTCCGCGCGCGACTTCGGCCGCACCGTCCTCGAGCAGCTCGCGCGCGTGCCGTACGGCGAGCTGACGACCTACGGCACGCTCGCCGGACGCGCCGGCAAGCCGCGGGCCGCCCGCGCCGTCGGCACGATCATGAACCGGAACCCCGTGCCGATCGTGCTCCCGTGTCACCGGGTCGTCGGCTCGTCCGGCGCGCTCGTCGGCTACGCCGGCGGGCTCGACCGGAAGCGCCTTCTGCTCGAGCTCGAGGGCGCCCTTCAACCCGGCTGAGCCCCGTGCCATAGTGGTGACTCCACGAGGCAAAGGGGAGGCATCACATGAGGCAGGTTCTCGCACTCGCCACGGTCGCGGCGGTCGCGTTGCTGCTCACGGCTTCGCCGGCGGGCGCCCGCTCGACGAAGGGGCCGACGCTCAAGTCGCTCGCCGCCCAGATTAAGGCGCTGCAGAAGCAGGTCACGACCCTGAAGAAGCGGGCCGCGGTCGACGAGGGCATCATCAGCGCGACGCTCGGCTACAGCGTCTGCTCGACGGCCGTCGCCGCCGACGTCTTCCAGGACACCTTCACCTCGTTCGACGCCAGGCAAGGGGTCTACTTCGGCACCCAGACGCCGGTCAACGACTACCAGGCGTGCTCCGGCTTCCAGATCACGCGCGCGCACAACCAGAGCCCGCCGAACACGAACGTGATGCGCGCGCTGCTCGACATCTTCAAGCCGCGGTCATTTGCCGCGCACCAGGGCGGTGTGGATCTCACGAGTCAACTCGGCCACGCGTTCGGTCAGTTCCTTGTCCTGTCGAGTGAGCTCCGTATTCGACTGCAGTAGCTGCTCGAGCCTGTCCGTCTCGGCGCGGAGCGCGACCACGCGCTCCGCGGCCGAGCGCTCGGCCTCGTCGTGGTGCTTCTCGGCCGTGTCGGACGCGGCCTTGTCCCGCTCGGCCTGACGCGT
The DNA here is from genome assembly GCA_035455605.1 of Gaiellaceae bacterium. Classification (GTDB taxonomy): domain Bacteria; phylum Actinomycetota; class Thermoleophilia; order Gaiellales; family Gaiellaceae; genus AC-32. Next base: position 31,457 of record DATIER010000270.1, on the reverse strand, counting down.
CTGCGCGAGCAGGATCAGCGGTGCCGCGTATGCCGCCTGCGTCGAGAAGGCGAGGTTGAGCAGGATGAACGGGTACGGGTCCCAGTGCTGGATGACCGCGATCGAGTTGAGGATCACCCAGAGCACGACCACGAACGTTTGGCCGACGATGTACTGAGGCGTGCCGAAGAACCGCGCCGTGTGCTCGGCCCAGCGCCCGAACGCGTCCTCGCCGAAGGTGCCGTGGTGCACCGTGTGGTCGCGCCGCCGGGGCACGGCCCCAGGCTAGGCTCGCCGGCGGACGCTTACGACTCGTTCAGGAGGGCTTTCGCGTCCTCGAGGTCGGCCGGGTCGACGAGGATCTCGCGCGTCCCGCCCTCGCCTCCGAAGTTTTCGAACGCGGAGTCGTCTTCCTCGGTCGGCCGGTGGCCGCACTTGATCCCGTTCGCGCGCAGGAGGCCGCAGAGGACCTCGGCTTCCGGCTCGCCGGGAACGGTCGTCACACGGACGGGTTCGGCCATGCGCGGGAGCCTATCCGCTAGGCCGAGCGGATCACGTCGTACTCGGCGAGCAGCCGGTAGCCGACGCCCCAGACGTTCAGCACGCAGTCGTCGGCGCCGGCGAGCGCGAGCTTGCGGCGCAGGCGCGACGCGTGCGAGTCGAGCGTCCGCGTCCGGCCGAGCGAGCGGTAGCCCCAGACCTCGCGCAGCAGCTCCTCCTTCGTGAAGACGCGCGCCGGCTCGGTTGCCAGCTTCACCAGCAGCTCGTACTCCTTCGCGGAGAGCGCGACCGCGAGGCCGTGCACCGTCGTGCGACGCGTGACGCGGTCGACGGCGATCGGGCCGGCGGCGAGTCGCTGCCGCGCCGCGGGATGTGTCCGCCGCAGGACGGCGTGGATCCGCGCCACGAGCTCCTCGTAGTGGAACGGGCGCGGGACGAAGTCGTCGCAGCCGCGCTCGAACGCGTGCACGCGGTCGACGGCGTCCGCGCGCGCGTCGCCGAGCACGATCAGCGGCACGTCGCGGTTCCAGCTGCGGCCGGGCTCGCCCTCGCGCAGGACGCGGCAGACCTCGAGCGCCGGCGCGTCCGGCAGCCCGCCGACGAGGACGAGGTCGGGCCGCTCGCGCTCGACGAGCTCCAGGGCGCGGCGCCCCGCGTCCACGCCGAGCACCGCGAAGCCGTCGCCCGCCAGGTGCCGCTCGAGGAACTCCCGTGTTCCGGGCTCCGACTCGGCCAGCAGCAGCGCCTGCGACATGCGTCGAAGCTACCCGCGCCCCGATCGCGACGCCAGATGTCCTTTCGCGCGGAACTGCGCCGACGTTTCTACAACCGCCCGGAGCGGATCACGCCCCAGAGGAGCCAGATGCCGAGGAGCCCGGAGAGCACGAAGCCGACGAACGAGAGGTAGTTCACTCCGACGATCTGCGGGCCGTGCGTCGCGAAGGCGCCGATCAGGCTGGAGCCGATCAGGCCGCCGACCACGATCAGCGCGATCACGAGCCGGTTGAAGGCGACGTCGAGCTTGCGCATGAACTCGTCGAGGCCCTTGTGCACGAAGCCGACCTCGATCTGCCCGTCGCGGATCTCCTCGAGGAAGTCATGCACCTGGAACGGCATGTCGCGCGCGATGCGGGCCAGCTCGATCCCTTCGGTCCGCGCCCGCTTCAGCACGCGTTGCGGGGTGTAGCGCTCGAGCATCAGGCTGCGCGCGTACGGCCGCGCGACCTCGAAGACGTTGAAGTCCGGGTAGAGGTCGACCCCGACCGAGGCGAGCGTCGCGATCGCCTTGTCGAGCATCACGAAGCGCGTCGGCAGCCGCAGGTTGAGCCGGTAGATCAGCTGGAACGCCTCGCGGATCACCTGCAGCGGGTCGATCTCCGCCAGGCTCGCCCCGTAGTAGCGCGCGTACAGCTCGCGCAGCTCGGCGACGAAGTCGTCCTCGCGCTCGCGGTCGTAGCGGACGCCGAGGTCGGCGAGCCGGCGCGGCAGCTGCTCGATGCGCTCGTTCGCGGCGTCGATGAACAGCCGCGTCAGCTTCGACATGTCCTGGTCGCTCAGCTTCCCGACCTGGCCGAAGTCGACGAGGCCGATGTGCTCCGCGTCGCCCAGCACGAAGACGTTCGCCGGGTGCGGGTCGCCGTGGAAGAAGCCGTGCCGGAAGATCATCGTCATCCAGGTCTCCGTCAACAGGTACGCGAGGCGGCGGCGCTCCTCCATCTGCCACGCGTCCAGCGGCAGATCGGCGAGCTGGAAGCCCTCGAGCCGCTCCAGCGTCAGCACGCGGCTGCGGGTGTAGCTCCAGTAGACGCGCGGGATGTGGACGTGCGGGTGGCCCGAGAAGTCGTGGTGGAACGCCTCGGCGTTGCGGGCCTCGAGGCGGTAGTCGAGCTCCTGGCGGATCGACCGCGCGAACTCGTCGACGAGTTGCCGCGGGTCGATGAACTCGAGCGCCTTCACGCGCTCGCGCACGAGGCGGGCCGCCTGGTACATCAGCGCCAGGTCGGCCTCGACCTGGCGCGGCGCGTTCGGGCGCTGCACCTTGACCGCGACGTGGCGGCCGTTCGGCAGCGTCGCGCGGTGCACCTGCCCGATCGACGCGGCGGCGACCGGCGTCGGGTCGAACTCGGTGAAGAGCTGCTCGACGCTGAGCTCGAGCTCCTCGCGGATCACGCGCTCGACGTCCTCGTACGGGAACGGCGTGACCGCGTCCTGGAGCTTCTGCAGCTCCGTCACGATGTCCGGCGGCACGACGTCCGGCCTCGTCGACAGCAGCTGCCCGAACTTGACGAACGTCGGGCCCAGCTCGTCGAGCATCTCGCGCAGGTGGCGGCCGCGCTCCGACGGGCTCTCCGCCTCCGGGTCGATCTTCGGCCGGCCCGGGAGCAGGTCGGTCAGCCGGTGCTTCTCGAAGAAGTAGCCGAACCCGTGGCGGACGGCGACCTGGGCGATCTCGGAGATCCGGCTGAGGTTCCGGCTGGTCGTGCTCGCCATGGCGGCAGTGTGACAGGCGGTTACGAGGAGGGGTTCGTGCCGCGGCGCGGGCTGCCGTCGACCTCCGGCGGGAGGCCTGCCTCGCACGCGGCGACCGCCTGGCGCCAGAGCCGGACGATCTCCTCCCCCACCCGCTCGGCCGCCTCGGCGTACCCCTTGCGGTTACGCGGCAGGTCGTCGAGCCGGAGCGGCTCGCCCCAGACGATCGCGCACGGGCGCCGGTTGCGGAGCGACCAGCGGAAGGTGTCGAGGCCGAGCGGGATCACGGGCACGCGCTCCTGCATCGCGATCATCAGGCCGCCCGGGTGGATCGGGCCCGGATGGCCGAAGCGCTGCCGCGTGCCCTCGACGTGCACGCAGACGAGCCCGCCGTCGTGGACGATCTCGCGCGCCCGCCGCAGCGCCTCGCGATCGCCTTCGCCGCGGCGGACGCCGAAGACGCCCATCCACCGCAGCAACGGCCCGAGCCCGGGGATCTCGAGCAGCTCGGCCTTGGCGAGGAAGTGGAGCGTCCGCGGGGAGTGGACGCCGATCAACGGGTGGTCGATGGCGGAGAAGTGATTCGCCGCGATCACGGCGCCGCCTTCGCGCGGGACGCGCTCGACGCCGTACGCGGCGGCGGGTGCGATCAGCCTCGTGACCGGCGGCACCGCGCGCCGGCCGAACCACCAGGCTGTCTCGACGTCGCCGAGCGTCAAGGCTCGAGCAGCCGCAGCCGGTGCTCGAGCTGCGCGAGCCGCAGCTCCAGCTCCTCGAGCTCGTCGCGCGTGGCGAGCCCGAGCTCGCGGAAGAGGCCTGCCAGCCCGGCGCCCGTTCGCTCGCCGAGCCGCTGCGACTCGTTGCGCCAGCGTCCGACCGCCTCCTCGAGCACCGCGCGAGCCTCCTCGCGGCCCATCCCGCCGCGGGCCGCGATCTCCTCGGCCAGCGTGTCGACGCGCTCGGCGGTCAGTGCCACCGCGCCGACTCCGGCGAGCACGAGCTTCTCCGCGAGCTCGCGCAGCTCAGCGGGTGCGGCCATGGGGCCTTGCGCTCCGGCGCTGGCGCCGACGCTCGCGCTTCGCCGCCGACGCGGCCGGCTGCGGCAGGGCGTCTCCGAGCGACGGAGCCGGCTTCGCCGCGGCCGCCTGCGTCGCCTCCTCGAGCGCCAGCGTGCCGCCGTCGGTGGCACCGGCCGGGCCGCCGGTGGGCGCGCGCGGGCGCAGACGCGCCGCGAAGCCGCCACCGTCGGGCCCGCCTTCGGGCTCCTGGCCGATCCGCCGCGCGTACTCGGGCTCGCGCTCCTTCCAGGTGGTCAGCAGCGGCGCCGCGATGAAGATCGACGAGTAGGCGCCCGAGATGATCCCGACCATCAGCGCGAAGGCGAAGTCCTTGAGCGTGGCGCCGCCGAAGACGAGCAGCGAGACGATCGGCAGCAACGTGATGAACGTCGTGGCCAGCGAGCGCCTGATCGTCTCCCAGAGCGAGACGTTCGCGATCGTCGCGAACGGCGCCCGCCGCATCAGCGGGATGTTCTCCCTGATGCGGTCGAAGATGATGATCGTGTCGTAGATCGAGTAGCCGAGCACCGTCAGCACCGCGGCCACGGTCGAGTTGGACACCTCCCGGCCGAGCAGTGCGTAGACGCCGATCGTGATGATGATGTCGTGCAGCAGGGCGATGATCACCGGCACCGCGAACTTGAAGTCGAACCGGATCGCGATGTAGAGGATGATCAGGAGCAGCGAGAAGAGGACCGCGATGATCGCCGACCGCGCGATCTGTTTCCCGAAGCTCGCCGAGACGGTCTGGATCTGGATCGCCCGGCTGTCGAACTTCGTCTGCATCGCGTTCTTGAGCTGGCTCGTGCCGGCGCTGCCCAGCGAGCGCAGTCGTAGCTGGAAGCTCTTGTAGCTCTCCGAGCCGTAGGTCTTGCCGCGGCCCTGGACGATCGGCTCCTTGTCCTTCGAGATGGTCGTCGTCGCGGTGCGGACGTCCGAGAGCGACACCGGCTTCGGCGTCGTGAACGTCACCTGCGTGCCGCCCTTGAAGTCGATGCCGAGATTGAGGCCCTTCACCGCGAGCGCACCGATGGAGATCGCGATCACGACACCGGAGATCGCGAACCAGAGGTACCGCTTGCGCATGAAGTCGATCTGCAGCCACCTGCCGTGCTGTTGGCCGGCCGCGCCCATGAAGCGCGGGTTCTCGAACCAGCTGAAGCCGCCGAGCAGGCCCAGCATCGCGCGCGTGGCCGCGACCGCCGTGATCAGCGAGATCACGGTGCCGATCATCAGCATCAGCGCGAAGCCCTTCACGCCCGCGGTCGCGACCGCGAACAGCACGAGCGCGGTGATCACGGTCACGACGTTCGCGTCGACGATCGTGTGGAAGCCCTTCGCGTAGCCGGCCTGGATGGCGGCGCGCACGGACTTCCCGGACCGTACTTCTTCCTTGATGCGCTCGAAGATGACGACGTTCGCGTCGGCGGCGACTCCGATCGTCAGGATCAGGCCGGCGAAGCCCGGTAGCGTCAACGTGACGTTGAAGAGCAGGATCGCGGCGTAGAGGAAGGCCGCGTAGATGCCGAGGCCGATCACCGCGACCACGCCGAGGAAGCGGTAGAGGACGAGCAGGAAGAGCGCCACCAGCAACAGGCCGATGAGCGCCGCGGTCTTCGCCTCCCTGAGCGAGTCCTTGCCGAGCGTCGCCGAGACGTCGGTGCGCTCGATCTGCTGGAACTGGTACGGCAGCGCGCCCGACTTGAGCACGAGCGCGAGGTCCTTCGCCTCGCCGATCGACTGGATGTTCGAGATCTCGGCGCCGCCGCCGCTCGGGTCGATCCCGTCGGGGTTCTGCTTGTAGTCGATGTACGGCGTCGACTGGAGCTTCCCGTCGAGCACGATCGCGAAGTGCTGGGCGTACTGCTGGACGACGTTGGGGTCGCTGCTCGTCTGGCCCGCCGCCGCCGCGAGCGCCGCGCCGCGCTGCGCCTCGGCGCGCGTGATGTCGTGGAACTTCCGGTTGCCTTCGCTCTTGAAGCCGAGCTGGACGAACGCGTTGCCCTGCCCGGCCTGCGTTCCGATCTGCGCGCTGATCGCGCCGTTGTTCAGGTCCTTGCCGGTCGCCTCGGGAACGGGGCCGACGGCCCGGTTCGGGTAGTACTTGAAGAGGTAGTAGTAGGTCGGCGCGACGTCGCCCTGCTGGATCCCCGGGCACCCGGTCGTCGCGTCGCACGAGATCACGATCCGGTTCTGCGGAACGGCGAGGACCTTCCCGCCCTTGGGCACCTTCCCCTTGAGCTTGGGCGTGTCGAGGAGCTTGGCCTGCGTGTCCTCCGGCCCCGCGATCACCCGCTTGTGCTTGTCGAAGAGGTAGTACTGGGTCGGCGTGCCTTTCTTCGCCTCGTCCTGGACCTGGCTCAGCAGCTTGTAGAGGCTGCCGGTGGCGATGACGTGGTTCGCGCCGTCGTTCGAGGGCGAGACGGTGTCGGCCTCGAGGTCGAAGAACTGCAGCTGCGCGGTCGTGCCGATGATCTGCGCGGCCTTGTTCGGGTCGTGCACGCCGGCGAGCTGGATCACGATCTGGTCGCTGCCCTGCCGGCGGATCTCGGGCTCCGAGACCCCGAGCGCGTCGACGCGGTTGCGCATAGCCGAGATCGCCGTGTCCATGCCGTCGGAGGTCACCTGCTGGTGCCTCGGCGGGTTCGCCTTGAGCACGACCTCCAGCCCGCCCTGCAGATCGAGGCCGAGCGTGACCTTCTTGTGCACGGGCGATCCCGGGATGCCGAGCGCGGCCACCCCGGCCAGGGCGGCCAGGATCAGGCCGACGAGAATCAGGTGTGAGCGTCTGCTGGACACGCGAGGAGTCGAAACAGGTTAGCTTGCGTCGTCGGGCGCGGCCTGCTCCGGATGGGGCGTTGGCGCGGGCCCGTCCTCGGTTTCGCTTTCGTGCTCCGGTTCCTGCGCGACACCGGCGATCGCGCGGCGGTCGACCCGCACCACGGTGCCCGGCGCGATCTCGACGTGGACGACGTCGTCGTGAAGCTCGCGCACGGTCCCGTGGATGCCGCCGGCGGTCAGAACCTCGGCCCCGGGCTCGAGCGTCTCCTGCATCTGCGCCTGCTCGACCTGCCGGCGCCGCTGCGGCCGGACGAGGAACAGCCACATCACGGCGAACAGCACGACGATGATGATCAGGTAGCCCACGTTGCCTCCCGGGCGGGTGCCAGGCGCTCGAGCGCCTCCGCCTTGTACGACCGCAGCTCGCCTCGCTCGATCGCCCCGCGAGCGCCGGCCACGAGGTCGATCAGGAAGCGCAGATTATGCAGGCTGAGCAGGCGCAGCCCGAGGATCTCCTGCTGGTTCAATAGGTGCCGCACGTACGCGCGCGTGAACCTCGTGCACGCCGGGCAGGAGCAGCTCTCGTCGAGCGGTCGCTCGTCCCGCGCGAAGCGGGCGGCCTTGATGTTCAGCTGGCCCTCGCGCGTCAGGGCGCTGCCCGTGCGGGCATTGCGCGTCGGCAGGACGCAGTCGAACATGTCGATCCCACGCTCGATCACCTCGAGCACGCCTGCGGGGTCGCCGATCCCCATGAAGTAACGCGCCTTGTCCCGCGGCATGAGCTCGGCGGCCCAGGCGGTCGTCTCGAGCATCAGCTCCCGCGGCTCGCCGATCGCGAGCCCGCCGAGCGCGTTGCCATCGAGGTCGAGCGCTGCGATCTCCTCCACGCTGCGCCGCCGCAGCTCCGGGTCCGCCCCACCCTGCGCGATGCCGAAGAGCAGCTGTCCGGGCGCGCGCTCGGCCCCCTGCTGCCGCTCGGCCCAGAGCGTCGTCCGGCGGACAGCCTGCTCGAGCTCCCGGCGCGGCGCCTCGGGCGGCGGCACGACGTCGAGGCACATCGCGATGTCCGAGCCGAGCCGCCGCTGGATCCGGGCGGCGAGCTCGGGCGTGAAGCGCTCCTCGTCGCCGTCGTAGACCGAGCGGAAGGTGACGCCGTCGTCGTCCTGGCGCAGGATCGTGTCGCGCAGCGAGAAGACCTGGAAGCCGCCGGAGTCGGTCAGGATCGGGCCGTCCCAGGCCATGAAGCGATGCAGGCCGCCGAGCTCCTCGATCAGGTCGGCGCCGGGGCGGAAGTGCAGGTGGTACGTGTTGCAGAGCAGGATCTCCGCGCCGAGATCTCGGAGCTCCTGCGGGTCGACCGCCTTCACGGTCGCCTTCGTGCCTACCGGCATGAAGCACGGGGTCCGCAGCTGGCCATGGGCGGTGCGCAGGATGCCGCTGCGCGCGGCGCCGTCGGTCGCTTCGAGCGCGAAGGCGGTCACGGCGCCGCCTGCTCGAACCACGCGGCGATCGCCTTTGACGCGCGCGCGTCCTCGATCGCCGCCGGCTCCGCGCCGAGGCCGCGCCGGATGCGCCCGAGCTCGTCCGCGAGCGCCTGCGCCGACGCACGGCTGCCGAGCAAGGCCGCGATCCGGAAGACGCAGGCCGCGCGAGCGTCGGCGCCGGCAGCCGCGAGCGGAGGCCAGGCCCCGAGGACGACGTCGCGCAGCTCCCGTGTCCCGCGCGCCTCCCAGAACAGCCGCCATTCGCCGGCCGACCGGGCCGCGGCCCCCTCAACCAAGACGCGCACCCCCTCCCTCCTGGGTGGGGTTGGTGGGCCACCCTCGCTCCCGCTGCGAGCGTACTCGCGCCGGGCGCACGGGTCGGCGACGGGACTGTGCGGAGTCCGTGCCGATTCGTCCACAACCGGAGGCGATCCTCACAGCAGCAGCATCGCGTCGCCGAACGAGTAGAAGCGGTAGCCCTCCTCGACCGCGAGCCGGTAGAGCCGCCGCGTCTCCTCCACGCCGGCGAACGCCATCACGAGCGCGAGCAACGTCGAGCGGGGCAGATGGAAGTTCGTCACCAACGCGTCCACGCGCCGGAACTCGAAGCCGGGGGTCACGAACAGTTCGGTGCGACCCGCGAGCGCCGCGCCGCGCGCCAGCGACTCGAGCACGCGCACGGTCGTCGTCCCTACCGCCAGCACCCGCTCGGCCGACCGGATCCGCTCCCAGGCCGCCTCCGTCACCTCGTAGCGCTCGCTGTGCAGCGGATGCTCCTCGACCACGTCCACCGCGAGGGGCCGGAAGGTGTCCAGCCCGACGTGCAGCGTGACGCGCTCGACGTCGAGGCGCGCGAGCAGCTCGGGCGTGAAGTGCAGGCCTGCAGTCGGAGCCGCGGCCGACCCCTCGGCCGACGCGTAGACCGTCTGGTAGCGCTCAGGATCCGCGAGCGGCTCGTGGATGTACGGCGGCAGCGGCGCCTCGCCGGCCGGCGCGCCGTCCAGCCGCAGCTTCCAGCGACCCTCGCCGAGCGGCTCGAGCAGCTCGACCGGCCCGAGCCGCTGGCCCGCGCGCAGCTTGCGCGACGGTCGCGCGAGCCCCTCCCAGGTGCCGTTCTCGCCCAGCCGCTCCAGCAGCAGCACCTCCGCCTCGCCGCCGCCCGGCCGCTCGAGCCGCAGCCGCGCGGGCAGCACGCGCGTGTCGTTGACAACGACGAGCGTCCCCTCGGGGAGCTCCTCCGCCAGCTGGTCGAAGCGCCGGTGCCACGTCTCGCCGCTCGCGCGGTCGTGCACGAGCAGACGCGACGCGTCCCGCCGCTCGAGCGGGGCCTGCGCGACCAGCTCCGGCGGGAGCCCGTAGTCGAGCTCGGAGGCCTTCACCCGAGCTCGAGCACGGCGTCGTACACGGCGAGCGAGGCCCCGGCCACCCGCAGCGCGAGCCGGTCCCGGCCGACGCCACCCTCGACCGCCGGTACGAAGACGACGCCGCTGCGCGTCAGGTTCAGGTCGAACGCCTCGACCGCCGCGGTTGCGGCCTCGCGCCGGCCGGCGGGCCGGCCGGCGAGCTCGAGGGCCCGGCCATCGTCGCGCAGGTCGTACCGCCCGCCGCGCCGGCGGATCGCGACGAGCACGGGCTCGCCCTCGGTGTAGGCGAGGCCGGTGTCGAGGATCACCTCGTCCCGCACGACCGTCGTCTCGACGTCTTCCATCACGCACAGAGTGCCATCCGACCGTGCTTCTACGCTCTCCGCCGATGACCGACGACGCGATCGAGAAGGCACGAGAGCGGCTCCGCGAGGCCGCCGAAGGGCGCCCCGACGCGGCCGCGGTGGACGCCGTGCTCGAACGGGCACGCGCGCAGGTCGAGGAGCTCGCGCAGACCGCCGCCGAGCTCGAGGCGACGATCCCGGCGAGGGTCGAGCACGCGGTCGTGGACGGCCTGCAGGAGCAGGTCCGCCCCGTCGGCCGCAACCTCGCCGAGATCCGCGGGCTGACGAACCAGGTGATCCGGCGGCTCGAGCGCATCGAGGGCGACCTGCTCTCGGAGCGCCACGCCCGCGTCGACGACCTGGGCCTGCTCGTCGACCTGATCACGTCGAGCTGGAAGTCGGTCGAGCGGCGCCTGTCGACGCTCGAGCGCAAGCTCCAGGCCGGCGACGACGCGATCGTCTACCGCATGGAAGAGCGCCGCACAGGCTAAGGCGCTCGCCTGCGACGCCCACCGTAGGAGGCCGTGCCGGCTTCTCCGGTGCGGCCGTTTCCTTGCCTCGCGAGCCGCTCTTCCACCGCGAGCCCGAGCAACCCGAGGGCGACGCCGTACCAGAGCGTCGCGAGCCGGATCAGGACCGTCGCCGCGGCGGCGGCCGCCTTCGGCACGTCCCCGAGCAGCCGGATCAGCCCGGTCATGCTCGCGTCGGCGACGCCGAGTCCGCCCGGCAGGAACGACGCGGCGCCGGCGAGGCTGCCGAGCGAGAAGACGACGATCGTGTCGCCGAGCGAGAGGTCGAGGTCGAGGCCGCGGACGCAGACGTAGGCGGCGAGGCTCTCGAAGAACCAGGACGCCGCCGACAGGAGCGTCATCCCGACGAACAGCGGCACGGTCAGGAGGGCGCGCGACGCGGCGGCGGCCTCGCCGAAGAACGCGAACCGCTCGAGCAGCGGGCTCCGCACGATCACGACCGCGCCGACGACGCCGACGCCGGCGACCACGAGCAGCGGCCAGCTGCGGGTGCCCGCACCGCCGACCAGCGCCAGCACGACCACGCCGCTCGCGTCCGTCACCCGCTCGGCGAGCACGACCGGCGCCGAACGGCGCACGGGAACGTCGAACGAGCGGTGGAGCAGCGCGCACTTCAGCAGCTCGCCGAGCTTCGCCGGCGTGATCGTCATCGTCAGGCCCGCCGTGAAGATCGAGAGGCTGCGCCCGAACGGAACGTGGATGTCGACGCGCGTGAGGTAGCGCTGCCAGCGCCAGAAGCGCAGCAGGTAGTTCACCGTCGTCAGCGCGAGCGCGAGCGGGAAGAGCTCCCAGCGGAAGCTCGCGAGCTCGGCGCCGAGCTTGCCGTCGGAGTAGGCGGCGAGCGCGATCACCACCGCGACGGCGAGCGCGACGACGAGGAGCAGGCTGCGCTTCAGGTTCAGGTCAGCGCGAGGATCGCCGCCGCCGTCACGATCCAGCCGGCGACCGCGAGCAGGATCGGGACGTCCTTCAACAGCACCTGCTCGGGCTCCTCGCCGACGTCGTAGCGGTGCATCAGCAGCAGGTAGCGGAAGACGCCGAAGACGACGAAGGGGACGGTCGCGAGCAGCGCGCGCGAGTGGCCGGCGGTGAGCGTGTAGACGGCGTAGGCGATCACGGTGCCCGACGCGACGATCCCGGTCAGCTGGTCGACGAGCTCGAGCGAGTAGCCGTCGAGCACCGGCCGCCCTGGCGTCCGGCCCGCGCCGACGAGCACGAGCTCGCCCCGGCGCTTGGCGAGCGCGAGGAAGAGCGCGAGGAGCGCCGTGCAGAGGAGGAGCCACGGCGAGATGCGGACGTCGACGGCCTCGGCGCCAGCGGCGGCGCGGATGACGAAGAGTGCCGAGATGGTCAGCACGTCCAGCAGCACGACGTGCTTGAGCCTGATCGTGTAGCCCGCCTGGAGCGCCGTGAACGCGAGTACGAGCAGCACCGACGCGTACCCGAGCGGCGCGACCAGGAGCGGCGCGGCGACGGCCAGGGCCGACGCGATGATCAGGGCCGCCCGGGCCGAGAGCTCGCCGCGCGCGATCGGGCGGGAGCGCTTGACCGGGTGGAGGCGGTCGTCGTGCCGGTCGCGCACGTCGTTCGCGAGGTAGGCGGCGCTCGAGATCGCGCAGTACGCGACGAAGCAGACGCAGGCCTCGAGCCAGCGCAGCGGGTCGCCGAGCTTCGCCGCGAAGACGAGGCCGGCGAAGACGAGCAGGTTCTTCGACCACTGGCGCGGCCGCATCGCCACGAGCGCGGCCCGCAGCGGCGAGCGGCGGCGCGGCAGCTCGACGATCTCGGGCGCGGCGACCACGCGCGGAGGCTACCGGGGCCGGGTCGGCAGGACGAGCTCGAAGCGGCTGCCCTTTGCCGCCGACGACTGGAGCTCGATCCGGCCGCCGAGCGCGGCGGCGAGCTCGCTCGCGATCGCGAGGCCGAGGCCGGTCCCGCCTCCGCCGCGCGACCAGAACGGCCGGAAGATCCGCTCGCGCTGCGACGGCGGCACGCCCGGGCCGCTGTCGGCGACGGCGACGTAGACCGTGCCGTCGGTGGCGCTCAGCTCCACGCCCACCCTGCCGCCGTCCGGCGTCCAGCGGAAGGCGTTCGAGAGCAGGTTCGAGATGATCTGGAGCACGCGGTCGCCGTCCGAGACGATCACCGGCTCGGCCTCCACCTCGCAGCGGTAGTCGATGCCGCGCCGCCGTGCCTCCTCGCTGAAGGCCGCGTACGCGCTGTCGACGAGGCGGCCCATGTCGACCTCCTCGTGCAGGACGGTGAAGCGGTGGGCGTCGAGCTTGGCGAGGTCGAGCACGTCGCCGACGAGCCGCTCGAGCCGCTCGGCCTCGGCGGCGATCACCGTCAGCGACGCGACCCGCAGCTCCTCGTCGGTGACCACGCCCTCGCGCAGCGCCTCGACGTGGCCGCGGATCGCGGTCAACGGGGTGCGCAGCTCGTGCGAGACGCTCATCAGGAAGTTGCGCTCGAGCGCCTCGGCCTCCGCCAGGCGGGACGCCATCTGACCGAACCGGTCGGCCAGGACGCCGATCTCCCCGGCGCCGCCGGTCGGCACGTCGACGTCGTAGTGCCCGGCCGCCACCTCGTCGGCCGCAGCGGAGAGCTGCAGCACCGGCGTCGTGATCCGGCGCGAGAGGTACCACGCGAACGCTGCCGCGACGACGACGCCGCCCGCGAACGCGAGCAGCAGCCGCTCGATCAACGCGAGCCAGCGCTGGTCGAGCACGGTTTCCGGCTTGGCCACGGCGATCGTCCCGAAGAACTTGCCGCCCACCCGCAGGGGCAGCGCCGCCGCGAGCAATTGCTGATTGCTCCCCGTCGGCCGGAAGACGAAGAACAGCGGCTTCTTGCGCGACTGGATCGCGCGCTGGTTGACCGCGCTCTTCGGCAGGGTCGTGATCCTGCCGGTGAAGAGGTCGAGCCCCCGGTAGAAGATCCTGTCGCCCGTCGCGAGCTCCAGGCTCGGGGCCGGGAGCAGCCTCACGCCCGCACGCTTCGCGTACAGCTGCGTCAGACCGTCGGCCTCGCGGCCCAGCTCCTGGTAGGCCTGGGTGCGCGCCCGGTCCTGCGCGTACTCGCGGAAGAGCCGCAGCGCGATCGCCGCCGAGACGAGGCCGGAGACGACGATCCCGAGCAGGAAGAGCGCCGGCAGCTGGAAGCGGAGCGACCGCAGCACCGCGGCCCTCGCTGCCTACGCCTTGACGGCCGCGTCCCGGGGAGGGGCGACCTTGTAGCCGACCCCCCACACCGTCACGATCGGCGACGCGTCGCCGAGCTTGCGGCGCAGCTGGCGCACGTGGACGTCGACCGTGCGGGTGTCGCCCGCGAACGTGTAGCCCCACACGCGCTCCAGCAGCTGGTCGCGCGTGAGCACGAGCCCGCGGTGGTCGAGCAGCTCCCACAGCAGGTCGAACTCCTTCGGCGCGAGCTGGATCTCCTCGCCCTTGACGCGCGCCTCGCGCCGGCCGGCGTCGATCTCGAGGTCGCCGTGCACCATCTGCTTCGACTCCAGCTCGCGGCGGTCGGGCACCGAGCGGCGGAGGATCGACTTCACGCGGGCGACGAGCTCGCGCGGGTTGAACGGCTTCGTCAGGTAGTCGTCGGCGCCGACCTCGAGGCCGATGATCTTGTCGACGTCCTCGTCGCGCGCGGTCAGCATCAGGATCGGGACGTCCGAGCTCTTGCGGATGCGCCGGCAGACCTCGATGCCGTCGATGTCCGGCAGCATCAGGTCGAGCACGATCAGGTCGGGGCGCTCGGACTCGGCCTGCGCGAGCGCGTCGCCTCCGGTCGCGACCGTGCGCACCGCGTAGCCGGCGTTCTTCAGGTAGAGCGCGACGAACGAGGCGATCGAGGACTCGTCCTCGACCACCAACACGGTCTGCGCCTGGGCTGCCACGGCCTCAGGATGCCAGACCGGCCCTACCGCACCGGCTGCGGCGGCGGCGTGCCGAGGTAGAAGGTCGTCTTCGCGTCCGGCAGCGACTGGTACGGGCCGTTGTCGATCGACATCAGACCGTCGTTGACGCCCGTCTCGCCGAGGCCGTCGACGTCGAACGAGCCGTGGCCGACCGCGGAGATCGAGATGCCGGTGCCGCGGACGCTGATGTTGAAGCGGCCGTCGTTCACGCGGAAGCCGATGTTGCGGCCCGTGCAGACGGTCACGGCGAGCGAGACGTGCCGCGGCTTCGGCTTGCACGTCAACTGCGGGTCGTTGCCGTCGAACGGCTTGAAGTCGCGGATCTGGACGCGGCCGTTCGTGTAGACACGGCCGATCACGGTCCCTTTCAGCCTGAACATCATCGCGCCGCGGCCGCGCTTGACCGAGAGCGTGCCGTCGCCCTGGGAGCTGCCGGCCTGCGCGAGCGGTACCGTGACCGCCGCCAGCACGGCGAGGATGACGAGGAACCGCCTCATGCGCTTGCAAGTATCGGCACCCTTGGTGTGTTGGGGATAAGCGGGTTGTAAGGAATGCGTAAACGGATATCTGCGGCCCTCGCCGCGGGGCTCGTCGTGGCCGCGACGGCCTCTGCCGCGCCGCATGCCGGGCCTCCGCGCCTGCTCGGCCTGCGGGTCTCGAACGGCGGCACGCCCTTCGCCGGCGACACCCCGTGGCTGACGACCGTGAGCCCGAACCGCGACGGCTTTCGCGATCGCGCCCTGATCCGGTTCGCGCTGAGCGCGGCGGCGACCGTCGCGGTGCGGGTGGTGGCGACGGACGAGGTGCGCCGCCCGGTCGAGACCGTCTGGAGCACGCGCCGGCACCTCGGCGCCGGGCCACACACGATCGTGTGGCGACCCGCGCGCAACACGCCGGACCGGACGTACCTCGTCCGCTTCGTCGTCACCGGCGCGGACGGCGCGCGGCGCGTCTACGGCTACGAGCCGCCGCGGCACACGAGGCTGACGAGCGGCGTCGTCGTGCGCGTCCAGGGCGTGCAGGTCGGCTTCCTCGCCCGCAGCTACGCGGTGGGTGGCGCCGCCACGGCCGCGATCTCGACCGACGCGCGGCGCGTTCGCCTGCAGCTCTTCTCGTTCGCGAGCGTGCTGCACCCGTCGGTGCGCGACCTTCGCACCGGGGGGACGGCGGTCTCCCCGGCGGTGCAACTCGACTGGGGCCGGCACGGAAGCACCACGCACTTCGTGCAGATCAGCTATGCGGGCGTCCCGCAGAGCGGGCTCTACTTCCTGCGCGCCACCGCGTCGGACGGCCGCGTCGGCTACGCGCCCCTAATCCTGCGCCCGAAGGCGCTCGGGGAGCACAGGGTCGCGGTCGTCCTCTCCACCAACACCTGGCAGGCCTACAACTTCGACGACGCCAACGGGGACGGCTGGGGCGACAGCTGGTACGTCGGCGGCGCCAGCCCGAGCGTCGACCTGTCCCGCCCGTACCTCGACTTCGGCGTCCCCTTCCGCTTCCGCGACTGGGACCTGAGCTTCATGTCGTGGCTGTCGCGCACGGGGAAGCAGGTCGACTTCCTCTCGGACGACGACCTCGAGCGCGTGAAGACCGGCGACGAGCTGCGCCGGGCGTACGGCCTCGTCGTCTTCCCCGGGCACGAGGAGTACGTCACCGGCCACGTCTACGACGTCGTCCAGCGCTACCGGGACCTCGGCGGCGATTTGATGTTCCTGTCCGCGAACAACTTCTTCTGGAAGGTCTCCCGCTCGGGCCACACCCTCCGGCGAGTGGCGATGTGGCGGAAGCTCGGACGGGCCGAGGCGGCGCTCGTCGGGACGCAGTGGTCGGCGAGCAACTACGGGACGAGCCGGGCGCCGTACGTGGTCGTGGGCGCGAGCACGCTCCCGTGGGCGTTCGGCGGCACGGGCCTGCGCAACGGCTCGACCTTCGGGCGCTACGGCATCGAGATCGACTCGCGCGCCCCGAGCTCGCCGCCCGGGACCCGGGTGCTGGCGCGCGTGCCGAACGCGATCGGCAAGCACGACGCCGAGATGACGTACTACGAGAGCTCCTCCGGCGCACGCGTGTTCGCGGCGGGCACGCTCGACTTCACCGCATCGATCGCCGATCCCGCGGTCTCGCAGCTCGTCCAGAACGTCTGGACGCGGCTGGCGCGCTAGGCACCTAGACGTCGTAGGCGAAGAAGCCGTGCCCGGTCTTGCGGCCGAGCAGGCCTTCGCGCTGCATCTCGCGGAGCCGCTCCGGCGGCGCCATCCGCTCGTCCCCGAGCGCCGCGTACAGCGCTTCGGAGGCGTGCACGTGGACGTCGACGCCGATCAGGTCGATCAGCGCGCAGGGGCCGATCGGCCAGCTGGCGCCGAAGCGCATCCCGCGGTCGAGGTCCTCGGGGCTGACGCGGGCCTCGTCCAGCACTCGGACGCAGTCGTTCAGGAGCGGGATCAGGATCCGGTTGACGATGAAGCCGGGCGTATCGTTGCAGGCGACCGGCTCCTTCCCGACCCGCCGGGCGAAGGCGAAGGCGGCCTCGATGCTGTCGTCGCTCGCGTGGGCCGTGCGGACGACCTCGACGAGCGGCAGCACCGGCGCCGGGTTGAAGAAGTGCAGGCCGACCACCCGCTCGGGCGTCTGCGTCGCGTCGGCGATCTGCGTCACCGACAGCGCCGACGTGTTGGTGGCGAGAAGGGCCGGCGGCGGCACGATCCGATCGAGCTGGGCGAACAGCTCGCGCTTGACACCGAGGTCTTCGAACGCGGCCTCGATCACGAGCTGGCACCCGGCGAGGTCGGCGAGGTCGGTGGTCGTGGCAAGCCTCTCGAGCGCCTGGTCCTTCTCGTCCTGCGTGAGGCGGCCCTTCTCGACGCCACGGGCGAGGTAGTGGCCGATCCGGTTGCGTGCCCGCTCGCCCAGCTCGGGCGCGACGTCGCGTCCGACGACCTCGAGGCCCGCCTGGAGGCAGACCTGCGCGATGCCCGCACCCATCGTGCCCAGCCCGACGACGCCGACCCGCAGGATCCCCACGGCGCGCGATCCTACGTGCTCGCGCCCGCTCCATGTTCACGCGCCCGCGCATGAACCTTGCCCCCGGGGGCCTGCGGCCCCGAGCCCCCGCTCTGGACCGTAGCGGCGAAAGCGTCACGCGTGGGTGACGGCTTCGTGGCGAATGCGTGACTTCTGCCCGGCGCCTACAACCGCTCGACCACGGCCGCGATCGCCTGGCCGAAGCCGATGCACATCGTCGCCACGCCGAAGCGCGCGCCGCGGCGGTCGAGCTCGTTCAGCAGCGTCGTCGTCACGCGGGCACCCGTCGCGCCGAGCGGATGGCCGAGCGAGATGCCGCCGCCGTTCGGGTTGACGTCGGCCCGGCGCTCGTCCAGGCCGGTGTCCCGCATGAACTGGAGCGCGACCGACGCGAACGCCTCGTTCACCTCGATCACGGCGACGTCGTCCCAGCTCAGTCCCGCGCGCTCGAGCGCCCGCGCGCTCGCCTGCGGGTTGCCGTGGAGCATCAGCCTCGGGTCGACGCCGGCGAGCCCGAACGAGACGAACCGGGCGCGCGGCTCGAGGCCCAGCCGGGCGCATGCCTGCTCGCTCGCGATCAGGACGGCCGCCGCGCCGTCGCAGATCTGGCTCGAGTTCCCCGCCGTCACCTTCCCGTCCGGCACGAAGGCAGGCTGCAGCGCCGCGAGCGCCTCGGGCGAGGTATCCGCGCGCGGCGTCTCGTCGACGGCGAACAGCACGCCCGCGTGTGGGTTCGAGACCTCGACCGGGACGATCTCGCGCTCGAAGCGTCCGCCTTCGATCGCCGCGAGCGCGCGCCGGTGCGACTCGTACGCGTATGCATCGAGCTCCTCGCGCGAGAGCCGCCACTCCTCGGCGATCAGCTCGGCGGAGATCCCCTGCGGCACGATCTCCCAGCGTTCGAGCAGCCTGGGCGAGAGATCGCCGCCGCTCGAGCCCATCGGGACGCGCGACATCGACTCGACGCCGCCCCCGACGACGAGGTCGAGCTGCCCGGCCGAGACGGCGGACGCGCCCGCGAAGCACGCCTGCAGCGAGGAGCCGCACTGGCGGTCGATCGTCGCCCCCGGCACGGAGTCCGGCCAGCCGGCCACCAGCGCCGCCATGCGCGCGATGTTCCAGCCCTGCTCGCCGACCTGCGAGACGCATCCCAGCTGCACGTCCTCGACCTCCGCCGGGTCGAGCCCGTTGCGCTCCACGAGCGTGTTCAGCACCTGCCCTGCGAGCTCGTCCGCCCGCAGGGAGGCGAGGGCCCCGTTCCGCCTGCCGATGGGCGAGCGGACGGCGTCGACGATGTAGGCGTCGGTCACGCCGCCCAGCTTAGAGCGGCGCGACCTCGTCGCCGACGCGCACGGCGCCGGGGCGCTCGACCTGCGCGTAGACGCCGAACGGAACCTCGCCGTCGTCGAGCAGGTCACGGTAGCCGCGGAGCAGGCGCAGCGTGTCGAGGTCGCGCTCGCCGGTGTCGGGGTCGCGCGTCGTGACCGCGCAGCGGCCGACGCCGCCGCCCACGCGCACGACGGCGCCGCCGATGCGCACGCGTCGGCCGGCCCACGTGTCCTCCTCGTGCTCCGCGCAGCCGTCGAGGTCGAACAGCATGCGGAAGCGGCGCGCGTCGACCGGCCGTCCCGCCTCGCGCTCTAGCCGCTCGAGCGACGCCCTGGAGACGAGCGTGACCGGTGCCTCCTGGAGCTCGCCAGGGCGCTCGGGCCGCGCGATGCGCACCGGCGAGCCGTGCAGCCGGGACAGCGGCTCCGCCCACGGCCCGTCGACGGCCCGGACCGCGACCTGCCGGCCGCCGCACTCGACCGAAAACGGCTCGCCGACGGGCAGCGCGGAGCCCTCCGCGAGCTCGCCGTCGACGTCGACGAGCAACACCTCTGTCTCCTCCTGCCACTCGGCCGAGACCGGCGCCGGCCAGACGGTCAGCGAGCTTCGCAGCCGCCTGCCGTCGCCGTCGACGAGCAGGAAGCGCCGGTTTGCGTGGACGCCGCGCTCGGTGAGGTGCACCTCGTCGGGGTGCGAGAGCCGGAACGTCCGCACCGGCGTCAGCGAGATCCGTGCGACCGAGGGCATCGGCTACCTCGCCACCGCGTACAGGCGCCACGTGCCGGGGACGCCCTTGAGCTCGTGCTCGCCGCGCTCCTCGAACTCGAGACCCGCACCCGCGACGAGGTCCTTGACCGTCTGGGAGACGAGCACCTCGCCGCCCTGCGCCGCGGCCGCGACTCGCGCGCCGATCACGACCGCGAGGCCGGCGACCTTGCCTTCGTGCAGCTCGCACTCGCCGGTGTGCACGCCGGCCCGCACCTCCAGCCCGAGGTCGTGGACGCCGCCGGCGATCGCGTCAGCGCACCGGATCGCGCGGGCGGGGCCGTCGAACGTCGCGAAGAAGCCGTCCCCGGCGGTGTCCTTCTCCTCGCCGCGGAACCGCGTCAGCTCCCGCCGCACGAGCGCGTTGTGGCGCTCCAGCAGCTCGCGCCAGCGGCGGTCGCCGAGCTCGGCCGCCTGCTCCGTCGAGCCGACGATATCCGTGAAGAGCACCGTCGCCAGGACGGTGTCCGGCACCTCCGGGACGGCCTCGCCGGCCACGAAGCGCTCGACCTCGTCGGGGATCTCCGTCGAGAGGAAGATCGGGAAGCGGTCCCTGCCGGACACGCGCAGGAGCCGTGCGCCTCGGATCTGCGTCGCCACGTCCCTCGCGTGCTCCTCCGCATCGCGCGTCAGGTCGAGCGGCGTGTCCTGCCGGTAGAGCACGAGCGTCGGGACGCGCACCGAGGGGAGCACGTTGCGCAGGTCGGTCTCGAACCAGGCCCGGTTCAGCGCGTAGGCGACGGACGGGCTCGCGCCCACGCGCAGCCAGTTCGCGAACCACTCCCGCTCGTCCGGGTCGGCGTAGAGGGAGGGCGCGCCTTCTTCGAGCAGCTCGTCCGCGAACTCCTGCGTGCCCCACTCGTCGCGCAGCGCCGCCAGCTCGTCGAGCGACGCCGGGTTCTCGAGGTCGGGATCGTGCGCCACCGGGTGGAAGAGCACGAGCGCCCGCGTGCGCTCCGGGTACGTCGCCGCGTAGAGGACGGCCATCGAGCAGCCGTCGTGCGAGCCCAGCAGGACGGTGCTCGTCGAGCCCACCGAGTCGAGGACGGCGCGAACGTCGTCCATGCGCGTCTCGAGCGCCGGGAAATGGCCGCCGAGGTCGGACAGCCCGGTGCCGCGCTTGTCGAACAGGATCAGCCTGAAGCGCTCGGCGAGCCGCTCGTAGAACCGGCGCCAGGACGGCGTCTCCCAGCCGTAGACCAGGTTCGAGACGTAGTCCGGGACGTACACGAGGTCGACGTCGCCGTCGCCGACCACCTGGTAGGCGATCGAGACGCCGCCGCTGCGGGCATACCGGATGTCGAGCGCCATGCGGCCGAGTATTCCTAGACTTGCGCCATGGCCACAACTGCCGCCGAGCGGAAGCTGTTCGTCACCGGCGAGTGGATCGAGACCGGCGACTGGGTCGAGGTGCGCTCGCCGTACTCGGGCGAGCCGGTCGCGCGCGTCGCGAAGGCCGGCGCGGCCGAGACGAGGCGAGCGATCGACGCCGCGGAGCAGGCGCTGCTGGAGCCGCTGCCGGCGCACAGGCGGGCCGAGATCCTCGTCAAGGTCGTGGCCGGGATCGCGCGGCGCCATGACGAGATCGCCCGCCAGATCTCCGACGAGGCCGGGAAGCCGCTCAAGGCCGCGCGCGTCGAGGCCTCGCGCGCGATGTCGACGTACACGTTCGCCGCGGTCGAGGCGCGCAAGCTCGCCGGCGAGGTGGTGCCGATGGACGCGGCGCAGGCCGGCGAGGGCAAGCTGGCGTTCACGCTGCGCCGGCCGATCGGGATCGTCGGCGCGATCTCGCCGTTCAACTTCCCGCTCAACCTCGTCGCACACAAGCTCGCGCCCGCGCTTGCGGCCGGCTGCCCGGTCGTGCTCAAGCCGGCGAGCCAGACGCCGCTGTCCGCGCTCCTGCTCGCCGAGCTCGAGCAGGAAGCGGGCCTGCCGCCGGGCTGGCTCAGCGTCGTCGTCGGGCCGTCGTCCGAGATCGGCGACGTCCTGGTCGAGGACGACCGCGTGAAGGCGATCACCTTCACCGGCTCCGGGCCGGTCGGCTGGGGAATCAAGGAGCGTGCTGCGAAGAAGCGCGTCAACCTCGAGCTCGGGAACGCGACGCCGGTGATCGTCACCGCCGACGCGGACGTCGAGGCGGCAGCGACGGCGATGGCCGCCAACGCCTTTTCCTTCGCGGGCCAGAGCTGCATCTCCGTCCAGCGGATCTACGTCGAGCGCGACGCGTACGGCCGCTTCCTCGAGGCGTTCCTTCCGCGCGTCCAGGCGCTGAAGGTCGGCGACCCCGCCGACGAGGAGACTGATGTCGGCCCGGTGATCGACGCGGACGGGAAGGAGCGGATCCTCGACTGGATCGCCGAGGCGCGTGACGGCGGCGCCGAGATCCTCGGGGGCGGCGAGGAGCAGGACGGCCTGATCCGGCCGACGGTGCTCGGCAACGCGTCGCGCGAGCTGAAGGTCAGCTGCGAGGAGGTCTTCGGGCCTGTCGTGACCGTGAACGCCGTCGACTCGCTCGACGAGGCGATCGAGCTCGCCAACTCGACTCGCTTCGGCCTCCAGGCCGGCATCTTCACCAGCCGCCTCGACTCCGCCATGCGCGCCGCGCAGGAGCTCGAGTTCGGCGGCGTGACGGTGAACGAGGCGCCGACCTTCCGCTCCGACCAGATGCCGTACGGCGGCATCAAGGACTCCGGCAACACGCGCGAGGGGCCCGCCTACGCGGTGCGCGAGTTCACCGAGGAGCGGCTCGTCGTGATCGACCTCTAGCGGTTTGGCTCCGGGGCAGCGGGGAAGTCAACGCTCATGATCGGCGTCGCAATCGCACTCGTCGTGATCGGGATCATCTTCGGCTTCGTGATCCCGTGGGTCGGCATCGTCGTCGGGATCGTCGGCATCCTGCTCTTCATCGCCTTCGTCGCCGGCTTCGGCCGCCGCGCCGCCGACGACCACCGCTTCTAGACGGGAAAGGGCCCGCCGACCCGCTGCTAGACTCGCGCCGCCCGTGGCGCGTTTTTCCCTGCTCAGCCGCATCGGAAGCCGCTCGTCCGCTGCGCCTCCCGCGCCCGGGTCGCCGCCGGTGCTGCGGCGTGCGCCCTCGCCGGGCGCCCTGCGCAGGGAGCGGCGGGCGATCCTGAAGGCGCGCGAGGAGCGCATCCGCGACCTCGGCGGCCTGACGCTCGAGATGTACCGTCGCTCGAGCTTCCGCGACCAGCTCCTGATCGAGCAGTGCCGCGAGATCGTTGCGCTCGAGGACCGGCTGCGAGAGCTCGACTCGATGCTGGTCTCCGTCGCGAACGCGAAGCGCGCGCCGACCGCCTGCGATTGCGGCGCGCCGGTTCCGTGGGGGTCGCACTTCTGCGCGAACTGCGGCCGGCCCGTCGGCGCCGAGCCCGTCGTCGCGTGCGCGGGCTGCGGCCACCCGCTCCCGGCCGACGCGAGCTTCTGCGCCAACTGCGGCCGTGCGGTCGAGGCGAGCGGCGAGGGCGAGGGCGACGGCGAGCGCGAGGGCGAGTCGGAGGCCCCGGCCGGCGAGTCGCCGCCGTCCGACGACACGATGTTCCACGCCGCCGAGCAGCAGGAGCGCTGAGTGCCGCCGTCCGACGACGAGCGGCGCTGCCCGCGCTGCGAGATGCCGTACGCGGAGGGCCAGGAGTACTGCCTCGAGTGTGGCGAGCGGCTTCCCGCGTACCCCGGCCTGCGCACCCGGCTCGGCACCCGCTGGCGCCGCCGCGTGGGCTGGTACCCCGGCGATTGGATCTGGCCCACGCTGCTGGCGCTCGCCGTCGCCGTCGTCGCGGGCGTCGCGTCCGCCCTCTGGCTCGCCGACACCTCGAGCTCCGCCGGCAACACGCTCGTGCGCACGGATGCCGGCCCGACGACGCCTCCGCCGACACAGACCGCCCCGGAGCCGACGCTCCCGACGACCACGGCGACGACGGGCACGACCGCGGCGCCACGGCCGAAGCCGAAGCCGAGCGCGACCGTGATCGCCTGGCCCTCCGGCCGGGCCGGCTGGACGATCGTGCTCGACTCGGTCCCCGCGACGAACGGCCGAGCGGGCGCACTGGCCGAGGCGAAGCAGGCGTCTCGGCTCGGGCTGTCGCAGGTCGGCGTGATCGACTCGGCGCAGTTCTCGAGCCTGCACCCCGGCTACTTCGTCGTCTTCGCCGGCGTCTACGCCACGGAAGCGGCCGCGCAGAGCCACATCATCGACGCGCACCGCCGCGGCTACCGCGAGCCGTACCCCCGGCGAATCGTGCCCTGACGTTTACCGTGAAGCCAACGGGAAACGCGACTTTGTAACACGGCCGCGGTTCGTTAGACTCGGGTCGCAGCCGAGCCCGAGGGGGTGGTTTAACCCCTCATTAACAAAGCTTTGCGGGAGATTAATAGGAGCCGGAGATACTGATCGATGGACGAGCGAACGCAGCAGATCCAGGCCTGCATGTATCAGTACTCACGCGCCATCTACCGGTCGATCAAGGACCTCGTCGACCCGTACGTGACGGCCGAGACGCGCGTGCAGTACCGGCGCGAGGTGCTCGACGCCTGCGAGCAGACGATGGAGCGGCTCGCGAAGGATCCGCTCTACTTCGCGAAGCCGGACCGCGCGCTCTTCCAGGACATCCGCCGCTACTTCCCGATCACGTGCCAGGCGCAGGTCGCCTGGGCGGTGCGCGAGGGAGTGGCCGCGGCCGTCGCCTTCATCGAGAGCCAGATCGAGGCGGGCGCCTTCGACGGCGGCGTCGCCCGCTGCCGCGCCACCACGCGCAAGGGCAAGCCGTGCCAGCGCACGCCGCTGCCCGACCGCGACTACTGCCCGTCGCATCAGCACCTCGAGCGCTCCAAGGTCGCGGCGTAGTCAGGCCCGGGCCCACGCGGTAGTCTCGCCCGGGTGTCGCACGACACGGACAAGCTGATCCGTCAGCTCTCGCTCGTCGCCTTCCTGATGGCGGAGCGGCGAGCGGTGACCGCGCGCGACATCAAGGGCCAGGTCGAGGGCTACCAGGAGATGTCGGACGAGGCGTTCGCGCGGCGCTTCTACTCCGACCGCGCCGAGCTGATCGCCCTCGGCGTCCCGCTCCACTCGCAGCGCGACGAGTACACGGGCGAGGAGCTCTACACGATGCGCTCCGAGCGCTACTTCCTGCCGCCGCTCGAGCTGACCGACGACGAGCTCGCGGCGCTGCAGACGTGCCTCTACCTGCTCGAGGGGAAGTTCGCCTACGCCGAGCCGCTGCGCCTGGCGCTGCAGAACCTCGCGCTCGGCCGCCCGGGGTTCGCCGAGGCGCCGACCGACACGGCGATGCGCGTCGAGGTGCTCGACCCCGAGTACTCGGTCGAGCTGCAGGGCCGGCTCGGCAAGCTCGAGGCCGCGATCTCGAAGCAGCGGACGGTCAAGTTCCCGTACTGGTCGATCTCGCGCGACGAGGAGCGCGAGCGGACGGTCAACCCGTACGCGCTCTTCGCCGACGCCGGCGCCTGGTACGTCGTCGGGCTCGACCTCGACGCCGAGGACGAGCGAACGTTCCGCGTCTCGCGCATCCGCGGCGAGATCCGCTTCGCGACACGGCGCGAGCGCGACTTCCGGCTGCCGCCCGAGTTCGACGTCGACCGCTACCGTGGGCGGCCGCCGTGGCAGATCGGCGACGCCGCGGGCGAGGCGCGGATCGAGGTCACCGGCGACACCGCCTGGTGGGTCGAGCGCACGTTCGGGACGAAGGTCGAGGACGGCGTCTTCGTGACCGAGTACTCCAGCCTGCCGCTGCTGGCCTCGTGGGTGCTGCGCCAGGACGGCCGCGCCGTCCCGCAGGCGCCCGACGAGCTGCGGCGCGAGGTCGCGCGGGCGCTGAGGCTCGTGCGGGAGCGCCACGAGAGCGCGCCGCTCGAGATCGCAGCCGAGAGCGACGGCCGCGTCGAGGAGTCGGCCGAGCGCCCGGCCGCGCCGGTCGAGCCCGAGCGCTTCGGCGTCCTGCAGGCGCTGCTCGCGTACCTGCTCGACCGCTGCGGCGAGGACTCGGAGGCCGAGTTCCCGGCGCAGGAGCTCGTCGACCGCTTCCGCATCCCGTTCGAGCGGCTGGAGGAGCACCTCTCGCTGCTGAACCTCGTCAACTTCGGCGGCGGCTGCTACGCCGTCTACGCGGAGCTCGACGGGGACACGATCCGCGTCGACAAGGAGCTGTGGGGCGACACCTTCCGGGCGCCGCCGCGGCTGACGCCGCTCGAGGCGCGGGCGATCCGGCTGGCGCTCGAGTTCGTCGGCCCGATGATCGCCGCCGACGCGCGGTCGCCGCTCGAGCGCGTGCGCGCGAAGCTCGAGGAGACGTTCGGCGAATTCGAGCTGCAGCAGACGCCGGAGCCGCAGGTGCAGCGCGCCGAGGAGGACCTCGTGGGCACGCTCAGCCGCGGGCTGCGCGAACGGCGGCTCGTCGAGGTCGACTACCTCAAGGAAGGCGAGGAGGAGGTCTCGACCCACCTCGTCGAGCCGTACGCGCTCGAGCGCCGGCTCCCGTACTGGTACGTGCACACCTGGGACCGGACACGCGAGGGCGAGCGCTCGTTCCGGCTCGACCGGATGCGGTCGGCGCGGCTCCAGCGCGGGCACTTCGAGCCGCGCGAGGGCTTCGACCCGCACGAGTTCCGCGACGCGCGGCCGGCGCGGATCTGGTACTCGCCGGAGATCGCCCGCTGGGAGCTGGAGAAGGGCGCGCGCCGGCTGGCGGACGGCTCGGCCGTCGCCGAGCGGCCGGTCGGCAGCCCGGAGTGGCTCGTCGGCGAGATCCTCAGCTACCGCGGCGAGGCGGTCGTGCTCGAGCCGCCGGAGCTGCG
The DNA here is from genome assembly GCA_035455605.1 of Gaiellaceae bacterium. Classification (GTDB taxonomy): domain Bacteria; phylum Actinomycetota; class Thermoleophilia; order Gaiellales; family Gaiellaceae; genus AC-32. Next base: position 5,082 of record DATIER010000270.1, on the reverse strand, counting down.
GCGCGAGATCGCCGGACGCGCGAAGGCCGTCCAGCAGGTGCTCGGCCTCTCCCGCGTGCGCGTCGCCTAGCTGCTCTTCTCCGCCTGCCGGCGCGCGTCGAGCTCGGCCTGCGCCTTCAGCGCGAGCTGCCGCGTTCGCTCGGCGTTCGCGCGCATGCGGCGACGACGCGCCAGGTCAGCTTCCGTCGGCCTCTTCTTCCCCTTCACCGGCACCTCCGAGGAGCGCCTCGATCGCCTCGAGCGAGGCGGCCAGGTCGCTCACGTTGAACAGTAGCGCCACGATCTCCTCCCTCGAGATCAGCTCGTCATCCACGCCGGAAGCCTGACCAAGGCCACCGCCGGCCGCAAGCTGGCGGTTCTCGCCTAGGCCTGAACCGGCAGCTCGAGCGTGAAGGTCGCGCCCTGGTCGGGCACCGACTCGACGTCGAGCGCGCCGCCGTGGGCCTCTGCGATCGAGCGGGCGATGAACAGGCCGAGCCCGGTGCCCGGACGCGTGGCGCCGCTGCCGGTGACGCGGCCGAACTTCTCGAAGATCAGCTTCTGGTCGTCCTTGGCGATCCCGGGCCCGGAGTCGCTGACGTCGATGCGCACCACGCCGTCCTCGGGGTATGCGCACACCTCGACCTCGCCGCCGGCCGGCGAGTACTTGATCGCGTTGTCGATCAGGTTCGTCAGCACCTGGCGCAGGCGCTCGCGGTCGCCGCGGATCTCCGGCAGCGGCGCCCGCACGTCGGCGCGCAGCCGCACCTCGTCCTGACCGACCTGGGCCGTGGCGACCGTGTCGGCGACGAGCCGGCCAAGGTCGACCTCGGCGAAGCGGAAGCTGAACGTCCCGGCCTCGATCCGCGAGGTGTCGAGCACGTCGCCGATCAGGTCGGCGAGCCGGTTCGTCTCGCCCGCAATCAGTTCGAGGAACGACTCGCGGTGCTCGGGCGAGAGCTCGCGCCAGCGCTGCTGGAGCGTCCGCGCGGCGCCGATCACGGCCGCCATCGGGGTGCGCAGCTCGTGCGAGACGAGCGAGACGAAGTCGGCCCGCAGCGCCGAGAGCCGCCGCAGCTCCTCGACCGTCTTGCGCTCCGCCCCGTAGGCGCGGATGTTCTGCACCGCGCTCGCGACCAGGCGGCCGAGCAGCCCCGCGAGCTCGATCTCCTCGTCCGAGAACGCGTCGCGCTCGCGCCGGACGAGCGACAGCATCCCGATCGAGCGGGCACCCTGGAGCAGCGGCGTCGCGAGGCGGCAGTGCAGGCCGAGGGCGAGGAACTCGTCCTCCTCCGCGTAGTCGGCGCCGCTCATGTCGCGCCGGTAGACGGCCTGGTTGGTGCGAAGGATCTCCTCGAGCAGCGTGCCGTGGATCGGCTGCCCCGAGCCGGCAGGCAGCACCTCGTCCGACCCTGCGCCCGCGACCGCCATCACCTGCGCGACGCCGTTCTCGCTGAGCACGATCGCCATCCGGTCGAACGGCATCAGCCCGCGCACCTCGCGGATGAAGGCCTCGAAGGCGCGCCCCAGCTCGAGCGACGAGCTGAGCGCGCGAGCGCAGCGGTTGGCGGACTCGAGCACGTCTGCGCGCCGGCCGAGCCGGTCGCGCAGGCGCTCTGCCTCAGCCACGCGCGACTCGGCGAGGGCCGTCTGGCGCTCGAGCCGCAGGAGCAGCCACGCGACGATCAGGCCCATCAGCAGCTCGATCCCGACCTGGAGCGTGACGTAGTCGAGCCGGTAGCTGGGAATCGAGAAGCGGTGCTCGCGGAGCGACTCGGCGATCGCGATCACCGGCGCGCTGGCCGCCGTCAGGATGAACGCGCCGGGGATGCCGTACCGGACCGCGCCCTCGATCAGCGGCAGGAAGAGGAGCTGCCGGACCGGCCCGGCGCGCTCGAAGCTGTAGATCAGCACGAACGCGGAGACCGCGGCGAAGTCGAAGGCGAGCGCGGCGAGCCCGAGCGCCGTCTGGCCCCGTCGCTCCCAGGTCCGGCGCGAGAGCAGGAAGAGGACGACGCTGCCCGCCGCGAGGAAGGCCGTCGCGGCCCAGGCCCACGCCTCGTACCCCGAGGGGTACTCGTTGCCGATCGAGACCTGGAAGATCGCGAACACGACGGCGCCGAGCCGGATCCAGGCGATCCACCGCTCGAGCTCGCGCTGGCGCTGCAGGTCGAGCCTCACGCCCGTCTCCGCAGCGCCCACTCGGCATGCTCGCGCAGGAGCGGGTCCTCGCTCTCGACGTAGGGACGCGCCAGCTCCGCCTCCCCGGCCCCGTTGCCGACCGCGACGAGCGCGTTCCGGCGCAGGTAGCGCGGGTCGTTGCGCGGCACGAACAGCCGGTCGTAGCGCGCCGCCAGCTCGTCGTCGTCCGCGGTCAGCCAGTCGACGAGCGAGACGTGCGGCTCCGAGCCCGGCGGCAGGCGGTCGCCGGCCCGCCGCTTCTCGACGCCACGGTTCCAGGGACAGACGTCCTGGCAGATGTCGCAGCCGTAGACGCGATCGCCGAGCGCCTCGCGCACGGCCTCCGGCGCCGCCGACGACGACTGCGTCCAGTACGAGAGGCAGCGGGTCGCGTCGAGCACGCCGGCCTCGGCGAGCGCGTCGGTCGGGCACGCGTCGATGCAGAGCGTGCACGAGCCGCAACCGGCGTCGAGCGGCGGCGTCGCCTCGACTTCGGCGGCTGTGACGAGCGTCCCGAGCACCACCCAGGAGCCGAAGCGCCGCGTGATCAGCATCGTGTTCTTGCCGTAGAAGCCGACACCGCTGCGCGCGGCTGCCTCGCGGTCGACGTGCTGGTTCGCGTCGACCAGCACGCGGTACTCCGAGCCGAGGCGCCGGCCGAGCTCGTCGAGCCGCTCGCGCAGGACGGCGTACGCGTCCCACCACGTGTAGCGCGGCAGCCGCCCGTGCCCCGGCGGCGGCTCCTCGCCCTCGGCCCAGTAGCAGAGCGCGGCCGAGACGACGGTGCGCGCTCCGGCGAGCAGCGTCTCGGGGTGGCACGACTCCTCCGGCCGCGCGATCGTGAAGCGCAGGTCCGCGAACAGCCCGCGCTCGCGCCGCTCGCGGATGTGCCGCTCCGTCTGCTCGTAGGGCGCGACGGGTGCCGCGCCGACCACGTCGAGACCGACCTCCTCCGCGAGCGCCGTCAGCTCAGCCGCGTCCATGTGGGAGATTGTGCCCCGATGAAGGCGATTCGGATCCACGAGAACGGCGGGCCGGAGGTGCTCCGCTACGAGGACGCGCCCGACCCCGAGCCGGCGCCCGGCGAGGTGCGCGTCCGGCTCCGCGCGGCGTCGCTCAACCATCTCGACCTCTGGATCCGCAAGGGCCTCCCTTCGGTGCCCAAGCCGCGGATCCTCGGCGCCGACGGCGCGGGCATCCGCGAGGACACCGGCGAGCGCGTGGTGATCAATCCCGGGATCGAGCACGGCGAGAAGATCACGGTGATCGGCGAGCACATGGACGGAACCCACGCCGAGCTCGTCGCGGTGCCGGAGTCGAACGTCTACCCGCTGCCCGACGAGCTCTCGTTCGAAGAGGCGGCGGCGTTTCCGCTGGTGTTCGAGACCGCGTACCGGCTGCTGGTGACGAAGGCGCAGCTCCGCGAGGGCGAGTGGGTGCTGCTGTGGGGGGTCGGGAGCGGCGTCGCTTCCGCCGGCCTGGCGATCGCCAAGGCGCTCGGCGCAAGGGCGCTCGTCACCTCGTCGAGCGACGAGAAGCTCGAGCGTGCACGGGAGCTCGGAGCGGACGCTGCGGTGAACCACGCGACCGGCGACGTGCGCGAGGCGGTGGCCGAGGCGACCGGCGGCAAGGGCGTCGAGGTCGTGCTCGAGCACGTCGGCGAGGCGACGTGGCAGCGCTCGCTCCAGGCCGCGCGCGCCGGCGGCCGGATCGCCGTCTGCGGCGCGACCTCCGGCCCGAACCCGCCCGCTGCCCTGCACCGGATCTGGTGGAAGCAGCTGACGGTCTACGGCTCGACGATGGGCACGCGCGAGGACTTCGAGGGCGCCTACGAGCTCGTCAAGAGCGGCCGCGCGCAGCCGGTCGTCGACTCGGTCTTCCCGCTCGTTGACGCCCGCCTCGCACACGAGCGCATGGAGGCCGGCGAGCAGTTCGGCAAGATCGTGCTGACGATCGACTAGGTCAGCTGGAACGGCACCGAGGTGAGGATCACCTGCGGCTCGAAGAGGAGGAGCCGCTTCAGGTAGAGCGCCCGCTGGTTGTGCAGCAGGCGGTCGGTCCCACGCACGATCAGCTCGGGCATGACCACCACCGCGACCGCGCCCGGGTCGGCGGTGACGCGACGCAGGTACTCGAGCAGCGGCTGGCCGACGTCGCGGTACGGGTCGTCGACCACCTCCAGCGGCACGCCCGTCGGGAAGCGCCGCCAGTCCTCGCGCATCGCCTCCGCCTCCTCCTCGTGGTCGGCGAAGTAGACGGCGGTCGTGTCGCGCAGGCCGAGCGAGCGCGCGTACTGGAGCGCGCGCAGCGAGCCGGCGTGCAGCGCCGACACCGGCACGATCACCTGCGCGCGCTCGGGCAGCGCGTCGTCGCCGCCGAGCTTCGGCACGTCGGTCACGGCGACGCCGGGCTCGCGCAGCAGGCCGAGCTTGAGCGAGAACGTCGAGCGGTGCAGGACGGCGGCCGCGAGCGAGCGCGTGCGGAAGAGCTCGGGGACGACGACCGTGACGAAGCGGCTCTCGCCCTGCGGTATCGCCCAGACCTCCTCGAGCACCGGGTTGAGCGGGTCGCCGTCGGCGGGCAGGATCTCGAGCCGCGGCTCGCCGTCGGTCCAGTGGAAGAAGCGCGGCCCGATCCCCGGGTCGCTGCCGGGGAAGGGCACGTGGATCGCCCGCAGCGACCGCTTCGAGATCGTCTGCGCGTACCAGAGCGCCTCGCGCGTTGCCGCGTCGAGCCGCTCGACGTAGAGGATCACGTCGTTCTGCACCTCGCGGCTGGCGATCACGGCGCGCGCCTTGGCCCGCAGTCGCCGTCCGACGGCCCGGTAGTGCCGCCGCACGCCGTAGAAGGCGAGGATCAGCAGGGGGATCGCGATGATCACCATCCACGCCCCCTCGAGGAACTTGGTCGAGATCACGATCA
>DATIER010000269.1:0-8224 GCA_035455605.1 Gaiellaceae bacterium | reverse complement strand
GTAGGTCTCGAGCAGCTCGTCCGCCATGCGGAAGCGCGAGCCCGGGTAGAGCATCTCCTTGGAGAGGAAGAAGCAGTAGGCGCAGTCGAGGTTGCAGACCGCGCCGGTCGGCTTGGCGAGCAGGTGGAAGGCGGGCGGCGCATCTGGCACCGTGAGAATCGGCGCGACCTGACCTGTCGGTGCGGTCACGGCCCCGTCACCACCGAACTACGTGAAGGCGACGACGGCACCTGCCGAGGCTCGGGAGCGAGATAAGCGACGGTGGCCAGAGCGATCTTTTCGCGCATGGGAGGAGGGGCATCAGGTCGATTGAGGTTCCCGCACCGTTAGGTGAGCCGATCACACCAGTACGCTTTTCACCTAGGTGAAACTCGAGGCGTACGACGCGCAGAGACGCTGCCGTAGGTTTTATGGCCGGCGGGGCGAGGCACGATCTCCAAGCCATTAGACCTGCTAGGGCCGTGAAAGTTCCGAAACGCCGCAAGGCCGACGAGGGCTACGGTGTCGCTTAGCTTCGACGGCTTCTGGCAGAGCGTCGTGGCGTACGAGGCCCCGATGTGCATCCACTGCGACGAGAGAGCGGCGGTGGACACGCACGGTTGTTGTAGCTGCTGTCACTGGAAGGTCGAGGCGGAGGTCGCCGAGGGCTGGCCTCTGCTGGAGTCCTATCTGGAGAAGTGGGCCGCGTTCGGCGATTGGGAGTTGTCTTGAGCCGACCTGCGCTGCCCGGAGCTCGGACCGGGGCGCAGCCTTCGGGCGGCCGTTACTCCCGGCTCAGCACCGCCATGGCCTCCTTCTCGAGGTCGAGGTAGGGCTCGCCGGAGACGTCGACGATCACTCGCGCGATGGCGCCGCCGGCAAACGCCCACGGCCGATCCCCCGGATAGTCCCAGGTGACGGGTGAGGCTCCGTCGCGACCGATGTTGAGGCCCTCGCCGCAAAGGGCGAACTTGCCGTTCTGCGTCTTGACGTCGTCGAGCTTGCCCACCTGCTTGTCGTCGATGAAGAGCGTGAGCTTGCCGACGGTCGCCTCCGGCGTCTGCGACTCCTTCGTGAACTCGACGCCGAGGACGCACTTGCCGGTCGCCAGGCCGTTTTCGGACTCGACCACCTGTTCGGCCATGCCGAGGTAGTCGTAGACGTACTTGAGCTTGCCGTCCTTGATGTACAGCGCGTGCCCGCCGAACTCGTGGCCGTGGGCGAAGATCACGCCGCCCGCCTCAGGGGTCTGGATGTCGACTTCTGCCGCGATCTTGTAGGAGCGGCCGCGAATGTTGACTGCGACCGCCTCGGGGACTTCCAGCGTGTTCGGGAAGTAGACGTAGTTTTCCCGCGGTGGTGCGATCGAGGGCCTCTCCGTGGTCAGGATCGCGATTGCGCCACGGTCCTCGAGCGGCAGGCCGAAGTACTTGCCGGCCTCCGCGAACCAGAGGCTCTTCAGCTCCTCGAGCTTCTCCGGATGTGTGTCGGCGAGGTCGTTGCACTCCGACCGGTCCTCGTCGACGTGGAAGAGCTCCCAGGTGTCCTCGACGAAGTGGCCCCAGTCGCTCGGGGCCGAGCCATGGACGGTGTTCGCCTTCCAGCCCTTGTGGTAGATGCCGCGCGTACCCAGCATGACGTAGTACTGGGTCTCCTTCGACGGCGCCTTGGCGTCGTCGAAGCTCTGCAGGAAGCTCGTGCCCTCGAGCGGCCACTGCGTGTAGCCCTTGACCTCGTCCGGCGGCTCGAGGCCGAGGGCCTCGTAGATCGTCGGGACGACGTCGCTGCAGTGGGTGTACTGATGCCTGAGCTCACCCTTCGCCTTGATGCCCTTCGGCCAGTGGACGATCATCGGGTCGCAGATGCCGCCGTTCCACGAGTAGCGCTTCCAGAGCTTGAACGGCGTGTTGAAGGCGGTGGCCCAGCCGAGCGCGTAGTGGTTGTACGTCTTCTCGGTGCCGAGCGCGTCGAGCATCTTGACGTTCTCATCGAGGTCGTCGGGAACGCCGTTGAAAAACTTGTTCTCGTTGACCGAGCCGTACGGGCCACCCTCGCCCGACGCGCCGTTGTCGGAGATGACCACGACGATCGTGTTGTCGAGCTCTCCCGTCTGCTCGAGGTAGTCGATCACGCGGCCGATCTCGTGGTCGGTGTAGCTGCAGAAGCCGGCGTAGACCTCGGCCATGCGGACGAAGAGCTTCTGCTCGTCGTCGGAGAGCGAGTCCCAGGGAAGCTGCGTGTCCAGCTTCGACCAGGGTGTGCCATCGGCCGACGTCCGTTCCGCGTAGGGGTTGATCGGCGAGAGCTCGGTGTTCTCGGGGACGATCCCGAGCTGCTTCTGCTTCGCGAGGATCGTCTCGCGGATCTTCTCGTAGCCCAGGTCGAACTTGCCCTCGTACTTGTCGGCCCACTCCTTCGGGGCGTGGTGCGGAGCGTGGTTCGCGCCGGGGCAGAAGTACATGAAGAACGGCCGGTCGGGCGCGACCTGCTTCGCGTCGGCGATCATCCCGATCGCCCGGTCGGCGAGGTCCTTCGAGAGGTGGTAACCGTGATCCAGTCCGTAGGGCTGGTCGACGAACTGCTGGTCCTGCACGAGGTCCGGGAACCACTGGTTCGTCTCGCCGCCGAGGAACCCGTAATAGCGCTCGAACCCGCGGCCGGTCGGCCAGTTGCGCTTCGACGAAGCCATGTTCGTCTCGTCCTCGGGGCAGCAGTGCCACTTCCCGAGCATGTAGGTGTTGTAGCCGCGCTCCCCGAGCACCTCGGCGATCGTCGCGGTCTCGAACGGGATGTGGCCGTTCGAGCCGGGGAAGCCGGTCGTCGCCTCCGCGATGCAAGCCATCCCGACCGTCGTGTGGTTCCGCCCGGTCAGCAGCGAGGCGCGCGTCGGCGAGCAGAGCGCGGTGGTGTGAAACTGCGTGTAGCGCAGGCCGTTGTCGGCGAGCCGCTGCATCGTCGAGGTCTCGATCGGGCCGCCGAACGGCTCGAGCGCGCCGAAGCCGGTGTCGTCCCACACGATGAACAGGACGTTCGGGGCTCCCTCGGGCGCCTGCGGCTGCTCGTACGGATCCCAGTCCGGCGTCGAGTCGCGGACGTCGATGTTGACGATGCCTTTGAACGGCTTGCTCATGAGGTGCCTCCCGTCGGAATCGCTGCGGCTTTCGGCGGGGCTTCTGCTCCGTTGTCCACGGATAGCCCGAGGTCGGCCAGCTCGCGCCGCGACTTTCCGCTCAGCTTGCGGCCGAACAGCACGTTGTCCTTGTGCACCACGACCCCCTTCGGCTCACTCGGCATCGGCTCTTCCCACCCGTAGAACATCGCGAGGAGCCGGAACGAGAAGCCGACGGCGAACGCGATCCCCGCCGCCCACCAGGTGTTGAGCCCGGCCCAGTCGACGAGGATCCAGACGAGCCCGGTCAGGAGCGCGGTGCCGATGAACCACTCGCTGCGGATGAACTGCTTCGCCGTCTTGCCGCTCGTGATGTCGATGTAGTAGCGCCCCGCGGTCGGACCGATGAGCGCCAGCAGCAGGCAGGCGAGCACCGGCAGGCCGACCTTCACGCCTTTCTGCGCGCCGACGATCGCGTACCACGGGAGCGAGAAGGCGGTCATGAACTGGAAGAAGCCCTCGCGGAAGAGCTGGCCGGGGCCGTAGGCGAGGAAGTAGCCGACGACGCCGAATCCGAGCGCAAGCGTGATGTAGGCCGGGTTGGTGAGGGCCGACGGCACCTGCCCGACCAGGACGTCGCGCGTGATCCCGCCGCCGAGGCCGCCGAGCAGCGCCATCAGCAGGATGCCGACGATCGTGAACTGCTTGTAGTGGTCGGGCCGGCGGGCGAGCAGGGCGCCGTTCAGGGCGTTCGTCGACGCGGCGATCAGGTCGACGGTCGTGAAGTTGCCGTGCCACGAGTAGCCGCCCCAGTGCACGGCGGGGAGAGCTGCGGCGAGCGCCGTCATGCGTCTTCACCTCCGGTCCGAACGGAATGGTCTTGGTTGCTCATTCGGCCTCGAGCACGGCGCCGCCCGAGACCGGGTTGAAGCTGAGGACGAGTCGCCGAGCCTCTGGTGCGCCGAGCGCGTCGAGGGCCTGCTGCCGAACAGGGCCGTCGGCCCAGGCGAGCAGCGCCGAGGTGCCGCGCCCCAGGAGCGGGCCGACGCCCCTCAGCCGGCGGGCGCTGATCGACCGGCCGGCCCAGAGGCCGTAGAGCGCGCCGGCGACGAGGCCGAAGACGGCCCAGCCGATTCCCGTGACGAGCGCGCCGTGGACGAGGCCGTGCAACCCGCCGCCCCCGATTGCGCCGGCGAGGCCGCCGAAGACGAGGCCGAACAGGCCCCAGCTGACCACGTCGGCGCGAGCCCAGGCGGCGGTGCCGCGGGTCGGGTCGATCACGTGCCGGCGACCGTTCTGCTCGGTCTCGATCACCAGCTCGACCTGGGGAGCCCCGTTGCTGGACGCCTTTGCCTTCGACAGCTGCGCGGCGATCCGGGGCGCGGTCTTGGTGTCGGGATAGCGGAAGAGGAGCATGCTCAGGAGCGACGTCTCGTCCGGGAGCGAAGCCGCCGACGACCCGTGCGGCACCTCTACGGGAGCGGACGCGCCGGCGAACACCCGTGGGCTCAGGTCGGCGTCGATGACGGCGACGCTCGCGGCCGACGGCGCGTACGTGTGGCTCGCCGCGAGCAGCCGCGTCGGGTCGCTCGTCTCGGCGTACGTGACCAGGGCGGAGGAGTTCGCGGCCAACCGCTCGCCGATGCGGCCGAGCTCCGACTTCGTGAGCACGTGCTCGGTCAGGTACGCGTACGCACCGCCGCAGAGCGCGCCGATCACGGCCCAGATGATCGTGCTCTCGACCTTGTTCGTGCCGGCGACGAGCCCGAAGAGGCCCCAGGTCAGTGCCGCCGTCAGCGTTCCGGCGACCACCCGCCGGAAGTCGTGCACGGACGCCTTGTGCTTGGCGTCCACCTGCAAAATCGTCGTCTGCAGCACGTGGTCGCCGTTCGACTGGAGCTTGGCCTCGAGCGGCTTCCGCGCCTTGCCCGCGGCCTTCTTGCCGTCGAAGCACAGCAGCGCGACTCCAACGTTGCGCTCGCTCACCCCGCCGCCCCCGACGGTGTCCCGGCCGCGGCGGCCGGGGGCGCCTCGGCCGTTTGCTTCTTCCCGACCTTCGCGGTTGCGCGCCCGACCTCGAGGCCGGCGACGATCGGAATCACCGTCGCGGCCAGCGAGAAGAGGAGGGCCGGGATCAGGTAGGCGCCTTCGTTGTGAAGGGTGGTTGCGATCACGATGAGCCCGATCGGCGTGAACCGCATGCCGGAGACCATCGAGATCGTCATCGCCGAGTTGGGATCGCCCACCCGACCCGCAAGCCAGCCCAGAAGCATGCACACGACGACGATGACCGCGGAGGCGACGAGGACCCACGAGCCGATCGCGTGGACGAGCAGCTTCCAGTTCACGGCGATCCCCACCGCGATCGCGACGAGGAGTGCCACGTTCGAGATCTTCTCCAGGCCGGGTTGCCACCCCTCGGCGTGCTCGGGATGCCGGGCCCGCAGAATCTGCCCGATCACGAGCGGCGCGAGCACCAGCAGCAGCAGGTCCTTGACGATGGACCACGGATCTACCGTTGCGCCCGTGACGATCTGCTTTGCGAAGAGCGGTGCCACCGCGATGTTCAGCACCTGGAGCACGATCGTGAAGGACACCGCCATCGCCATGTCCGCCCGCTTCGTCAGCTCTGCGGCCTTCATCCCGACCGGGCCGGCGGCCGCCATCGCCGCCAACTCCACTCCCACCCGCGATTGGGTGCTGAGCGGCAATGCATGGCTGACGCCGATCGCCACCAGCGGGGCGAGCACGCTGTTGGCGATCACCGTGGCAACCAGCACCCAGACTCTGCGCAGCGGCGCCAGGATCTGGTGCAGGGTCAGGCTGAGCCCGAGGCCCGTGACGAGCGCGAGGATCATCACCGCCAGGCTGGCGTTGAAGATCGCGTTGAACAGGTGCTGTGCGCTCATCTGCGGGCCTCTGGCTTCTTATCCGTCTCGAGTCGCGCCCTAGCCGGACTGGTGCTCCATGCCGACGTGCGGGGCCGGCAGCTCCTCGTGGGTCTGGACCAGCGACGTCACGTAGTGCACGATCGGCCCCAGCTGGAGATGCGACTGCGGCGCGAACTCTCCGGGCTCGGGCGGCGTGTAGGGATCCGGCGTCCCCGGCTTGATCGGCGGCTCGACGACCAGCGACTTGAGGAACGCGCCGGCCGCGGCGGCGGCGGGATGGGCGATCCAGGTGTGCGGGAAGCCCGCCTGGTGCTCCTCGCGCATGTCCCAGAAGAGGTTGACCACCTGCGGCTCGTTGAGCGGGTACCACGGACCGCTGAACGACTCCTGGTGGAAGAGGTTGACCTTCCACTGCTGGCCCCACTTGATCGACTGGAGCCGGTTGCCGTTCATGCAGATCAGCGCGTCACGCCCCGACTCCTCGGCGTCGCCGAGCAGGAACGGGCGCATGTCGACGCCGTCGATCTGACGGTCGTCGGGCACCGTGCCGCCGCCAGCGAGGACGAGCGTCGTGAACAGGTCGACCTCGTGCACGAGCTCGTTGCTCACCTTGCCCGCCGGGACGTTGCCCGGCCAGCGGACGATGCACGGGGTGCGGTTGGAGCCTTCGAGGGTCGTGAAGTACTGGCCGCGCCACGGTCCCGAGTTTCCGAGCCACACCGCGCCGGCGGGATCGGGGTCGATCGCCGGGAGCCGGTAGTTCGGATCCGCGCCGTTGTCGGAGCACCAGACGACGATCGTGTCGTCCGCGATCCCGAGCTCGTCCAGCGTGTCCAGGATGCGACCGGTGAAGTCGTCCATCTGGGTGAGGATGTCCGCGAAGCTCCCGTTCCCGGTCTTGCTCACGTACTCGGGGTCGGGAATGCACGGCAGGTGCGTCTGCGTGTAGGGCAGGTAGGCGTAGAACGGCTTGCCGGCCTCCTTCGAGCGCTTCATGAAATCGATCGCCCACTCGGTGATCTTGCGATCGAACCCGGCGCGGAACTCCGCATCGTAGGTGGCGATCGTCTCGGGCTTCGAGCCCTTCTTGCGCGAGAAGATCGGCTCCAGCTCGAGCTTGACCTTCTCCGCGCTGTAGGGCGCCACGGAGTTGTCGCCCTCGGGGAAGTAGGACTGCATCGACCAGAAGACCTCGTCGGCCGTCCGCGGGCACCACACCGCCTCGTCGAAGCCGAAGTCGACCGGGCTGCGCTGCTCCGGGTCGCTGCCGAGGTGCCACTTCCCCCACATGCCGGTCGCGTACCCGGCCTCCGACAGGAGCTGCGAGATCGGGCGCTCCCACCGGGTGAGCCCGTCGGCGCCGCCACCCACGGGGACGACCTGCGTCCCCGAGCGGATCGGATGGCGGCCCGTGAGGAGCGCGGAACGGCTCGGCGTGCACTGGGCCTCGACGTTGAAATTCAGCAGGCGCAGCCCGTCGCCCGCGAGCTTGTCGATGCGAGGCGTCGGAGCTCCGCGCAGGATCCCGCCGCCGTAGCACCCCAGCTCGCCATAGCCGAAGTTGTCCCAGAGGAACACGATGATGTTCGGCTGCTTCGCGCTCATCTCTCACTCCCTTCCTGTTCGGAGCCGGATCGGCTCCTCGTCGGTTGCTGCACCGAGAGGAGCTCGAGCCCGAGCTCCTCGATCCGCTCGATCAGGCCGTAGAGCTGCGCCTGGTCGCGAACCCTGCCCTCGAGGACTGTCTTGCCGTCAGTGCGTTCCATCTGCATCCCTTCGAAGAGGTAGCCGTAGCGCTCGTCCAACTCGCCGCGGACGACGAGCTGGTACGTCGCGTCTCGGACGGGCTCGCCCTTCATCGCTGCGAGGCTGGCGCACGAACGGGTGAGACAGCGCCATCGCCCGGCGGTTCACCTAGGTGAACTTCCTTCGAGCGGCCCACGCCTAGGACGCCGGCTGCTTCATCGTTTCCTGCGCCTCGGCGAGCGCCTTCTTGAGCGCGGCGACCCTCCTGCCCTCCGCCTCGCCGACGGCCTTCTTGAGCGAGCGCGTGACGGCCTTGTCGACCTCGTCCCCGGAGGAGCGCGGGTAGGCGACGATCAGCGCGGCGCCCCCGTAGGGGATCGTCTCGAACGCCTGCTGCTCGAGCTTGCTCTTGACCTCGTGATGGGCGAGCTCGCCGAGTCCGGCGCCGATCGCGGCTCCGACCGCCGTCGCGGCGAGCAACGGCGGGGCGAAGAGGCCC
>DATIER010000268.1:0-5106 GCA_035455605.1 Gaiellaceae bacterium | reverse complement strand
GCTGTCGCTGTGGGCGCTCGAGCGCGGGCGGCGCGGATCGCCGTGGTGGTACGCGGGCGCCCCGGCGGCGCTGGCGTCGATCCCCTTCTCCGACGTCCACCTCGCGCTCGCCGCGATCCCGTTCTTCCTGCTCTACGCACTCTGCCGCCGCGCGTGGGCCGGCGCCGCCGCGGTCGTGCCGGCGCTGGCGGCCGCGCTCGTCGTCGGCCACTTCTCGACGACCGGGATCGGCGCCGGCGGCCGTTCCCTGCGGGAGGTCGCGCACTACTCCGCGACCGGGCTCGACTTCGTCACCCGCCACCCGCGGCACGGGCTGGAGAGCTTCGTCTTCCTCGGCTGGCTCGTGCCGCTGCTCGCGCTCGCCGGGCTCGTGCTGCTCGTGCTGGCGCGCCGCTGGTGGCTCGCGGTCGTGCTGGCGGTCGGCGCGCTCGTGCCGATGCTGCTCGCGCTCGGGACGCACTTCCCGCTCTACTCGACGCTCTGGCACCACCTCGCGCCGCTGCGCTACCCACGCGTGCCCGAGCGCTTCATGCCCGTCGCGTGCCTGTGCCTCGCCGCGCTCGTCGCCGTCGCGGCCGCGCGGCTGCGGTGGATCCTCGTCGCGGTGCTGCTGGTCGTCGTGGCGGCCGACCTGCGCGTCTCGATCTACGACGCGGCCGCCGCCTACAGAGGGACCGGCGCGTACGAGGGCCTGACGGCGCCGGGTCGCCTGCTCGAGCTCCCCGTGCTGAACCCCGACGTGCACCTCGGCTCGATCTACTTCTGGTACGACCAGTACGCGCGGCGCGAGCGGCCGGGCGGCTACTCGACGATCGCGCCGCAGCCGGCCGCGCGGCTCTCCCTGCGGCTCTCCGCCCTGAACTGCGGCGACTGGCGGCGCGACGACGACGCGCTGCTCCGGCGGCTCGGCATCCGGTACGTGGCGTTCCACCGCGGCCTCGCCGGCGATCGTGAGTGGTTCGGCTGGCGCGAGCTGCTCCGGCACGGCTTCGGGCAGGTGCAGCGCGACGACGGCGTGACGATGCTCGAGCGCGGCCGCTCGGGCGGCTCGTCGCCGGTGCCCGAGCCGACCGCGCGCGTGGTCTTCTGCGAGGGCTGGAGCGCGCGCTCGCCGCGCTACCGGCACGCGGCGCTGTGGGCGCGCGGCCGCGTTCGCCTCGTGCTCACGACCCGCCGGCCCGTCCGGACGGTGCTGTCGCTCGACGGGCGCACCGTCGACCGCCGTGTCGTCGCCGGGCCCGTGGCCGTAGGGCTCGGCGGCCCCGGCTGGCACCTGGTCGGCGTCGACGTCGCGCGCGCCGACCGCGGGCTGCGCGTCGCGGTCGAGCCGGCCTAGCGGCCGTACGTGCTCTCGTGATCCGTCCGGCGCTCGGGCCGCCGCTGCGAGGCGAGCTCGAACAGGCGCCCGCTCCGGCGGACCTGTCCCTCGGCGATCGCCTCGTTCAGCGCTCCCGTGAAGCGCCCCGGGCCCCAGCGCTGCGCGCGCACCCGCCGCCCGAGCGTCCGCCGGTCGGCGGGACCGTCCTGCTCGAGCGCCCGCACGATCGCGTCGACCTCCTGGTCGAGGACGGTCTCTGGCGCGCGACGGCTCGAGTAGGCCGTTCCGATCATCCCCGGCGAGTAGAAGGTCGAGCCGGGCCCCGGCCGGAAGCGCCGCGGGCCGTGGGCGCCGCGGCTGCGGCGGGCCTCCCGGGCCCGATGGCGCTCGCTGGCGCCCTCGTCGCCGCGCCGTTCCTCGCGCGGCCGCTCGAGCTCCTCGTGTTGCTCCTCCGCCTCGCGCGCGGTCAGCGGCTTGGCGATGTCCTCGAGCTCCACCTGCTCCGCGCGCACGCCGAGGAAGATCTCCGCGATCCCGCCGACGGCCATCACGGCCGCTCCGACGAGGAAGGCGATCATCACGTTGGAGACGCTGCCGGAGTCGATCATCTTCCCGAAGAAGAGCGGCCCCGTGATCCCGCCCGCGGCGGTGCCGACCGCGTAGAAGAAGGCGATCGCGAGCGCGCGGGTCTCCATCGGGAAGATCTCGCTCGCCGTCAGGTAGGCCGCGCTCGCGCCCGCGGAGGCGAGGAAGAACGTCGCCATGATCAGCGCGATGAACGACCACTGCGTCAGCGACTTCTGCTGGAACAGGATCGCGGTCGGCACGAGCAGCACGGCCGAGCCGAGGTAGGTGAGCGAGATCATCGGCCGCCGGCCCCACGTGTCGAAGAAGTGTCCGAGCAGGAGCGGGCCGAGGAAGTTGCCGGCCGCGAACAGGATGAAGAAGACCGGGACGGTTCCCGACGAGACGTTGAAGAAGCCGGTGAAGATCGTGCCGAGGTCGAACGTGACGGCGTTGTAGATGAACGCCTGCCCGACGAACAGCGCCAGGCAGAGCACGCTCCGCTTGGGGTAGAGCTTGAACGCCGTCTCCGCGATCGCCCGGAACGGGATCCGCTCGCGCTGGCGCACCTCGATCGTCTCGTCGGGCTCGTCGAGCCGCTCGCCCGTCTCGTCCTGGATGTCCTCCTCGATCGAGTCGACGATCCGCTCCGCCTCCTGCTCGCGGCCGTGGATGAACAGCCAGCGCGGGCTCTCCGGCACGTTGCGGCGGACGAGCATGATCGCGAGACCCAGCACCGCGCCGAGGCCGAAGCAGACGCGCCAGCCGACGTCCTTGGCGAGGATGCTCGGGTCGAGCAGCGGGATCGCGACGGCTGCGCCGGCGACCGCGCCCAGCCAGTACGAGCCGTTGATGATCAGGTCGACCCGCCCGCGCACGCGGGCCGGGATCAGCTCGTCGATCGCCGAGTTGATCGCCGCGTACTCGCCACCGATCCCCGCGCCGGTGAAGAAGCGCATCACGTAGAAGTACCAGGGGGTCCACGCGAACGCGGTCGCGACGGTGGCCGCGATGTAGAGCGCGAGCGTGATCAGAAAGAGCTTCTTCCGCCCGAAGCGGTCCGTCAGCTGGCCGAAGAAGAGCGCGCCCACGCAGGCGCCGCCGACGTAGAAGGCGGCCGCGACGCCGATCCCCGCCGTGGAGAGCGAGATCCCGCTCCCGCTCTCGGTCAGGCGGCTCGCGACCGAGCCGACGATCGTCACCTCGAGCCCGTCGAGGATCCAGACGGTGCCGAGCCCGACGACGATCAGCCAGTGGAAGCGCGACCACGGCAGGCGGTCGAGCCGCTTCGGGATGTTGGTCTCGATCGTGCCGGTCTGGACGGCTTCGCCTGCGCTGCTCACGGCGAGCGACATTTCCGCAGTCGCGCCTCGACAAACCCGCGCGCTGCTACGTTCGGCGGCGATGGTCTCCTGCCGCCTGCTCGGGCACCGCTACCGCTTCCGGGCCGAGGGGGCGACGATGGTCTGGCAGTGCCAGCGCGGTTGCGGCGCCGGCGGCTCGAAGGAGTACGCGAGCGCCGGCGACGCGACGCGCTACGCGCGCGCCTTCGACCACGAGGACCGGAACGACCTCGGCCGTCGCGCGCCGTTCATCGGGCTCTTCCCGCTCCGGCTCTACCGCAGGCTCAAGGGACAGCCGTAGCGGCGAAGGCGTAGCGCCAGAACTCGCGCATCACCGGCGTCGGCGTCGGCCCCGCCATCTGCTGCTGCGTGAGCAGGACGCCGACCGTGCCGGTCGCCGGCTCGACGTGCGCGGTGGTGCCGGTGCCGCCGACCCAGCCGTAGCGGCCGTCGGCCTCGACGGCGCCGCCGTAGCCCCACCCCGCGCCCTCGAGGAAGAGCGTCGACGCGTCCCGCTGCCCGGCCGTCAAGTGGTCGGTCGTGATCAGGCGCACCGCCTCCGGGGAGAGCAGGTCGCCCCCGCCGGCGAGCAGCATCCGGCCGAAGCGGTGCCAGTCGGCGAGTGTCGAGGCGAGCCCGCCGGCGCCCGACGGGAAGAGCGGCGGCTCCGTCCAGAGGCGCTCGTCGATCGGCATCTGCTCCGAGCCGTGGAACGGCGCGAGCCGGTCGAGCTTCCCGGCCGGGACGTGGAAGCTCGTGTCGCCCATCCCGAGCGGCTCGAAGATCCGCTCGGCGAGGAACTCCGGCAGCGACCGACCGGACACCCGCCCGATCAGCACGCCCTGGAGGTCGGAGCACGTGTTGTAGAGCCAGGCCTCGCCCGGCTGGTGCAGCAGCGGCACCCCGGCGAGCGCCGCCACCCAGGCGTCCGGGCCGTACGGCGGCCCGAACGGCGGCAGCCGCTGGAAGAGCTCCGCCACCGCCGGCAGCGAGAAGTCGGCCGGGAAGCCCCAGCCGGCGCGCGAGGTGAGCACGTCCTCGACCGTGATCGGGCGCGCGGCGGGCACGACGTCGTCGACCGGGCCCTCCGGCGTGCGCACGACCGCCGGCGCGGCGAGCTCAGGCAGGCGGCGCGCGACCGGGTCGTCGAGCGCGACGAGCCCGTCGTCGACGAGCAGCATCAGCGCCGCCGCCGTGATCGGCTTCGTGATCGAGGCGACGCGCGCGATCGAGCCGGGCTCGACGTCTCCGGCGGCGGCGACCTCGATCTCGCCCGCACGATCGACGAGCGCAGCGGCGCCCGGCACCTCGCCGCGCGCGACTGCCGACCCGAGCAGCTCCTCCAGCGCCATGCCCGCAATGACACCACGGGCGCCGCGAACTCATCGGTTGGAGCGTCGCGCGCCGGTCTGATTTCTCGTCCACGTGCCCGGCGACCGCGAAGGACGCTGGCCGTCCTGGCGGCCCGTCTCCTCGGCCCCGACGAGCCGGAGCTCGGCTGCGACGAGTGTTTCGCGCTGCTCGACCGGTACGTCGAGATCGAGCTCTCCGGCGGGGACGCCGCGGCCGTGCTGCCGACGATGGCGGCGCACCTGCGAGGGTGCCCGGCGTGTCGCGAGGAGCACGACGGCCTGCTGGCGTTCCTTCGCGAGCGGCGGGGGTGACGGCGGGGCCGGCGGGCGACGCGGCTCGAAACCCGCGTCCCGCCCGCGTCTTCACCGCCTGCTCCACGCCGCGGCGCGGTTCCAGCTCGCGCGCCGGGGCTCGCGGCTGCGCCTGCGCGGCGAGAGCCTGGCCGATCTCGCCACCGAGGCGGCCGACGACGCGCTGGTGTCGGTGATCGCCCGCCTCGACGACTTCCGCGGCGAGAGCCGCTTCGAG
>DATIER010000267.1:0-16696 GCA_035455605.1 Gaiellaceae bacterium | reverse complement strand
CGCGGGGAGCGCGAGTCCGCCGCGACGATGCGGTAGACGGGGTTCTTCTTCGACCCGACCCGGGTCAGCCTGAGCTTGACAGCCAAACGGTTACCTCCGTGACTTCGACTTCTTCTTGCGCTTGCTCTTCCGCTTCTTCGTCGCGGACGGGCGGCCCGGCCCGTTCTGGGCCTGCGGCATTCCCGGCAGCGCCGGCATCTTGCCCTTTCCGAGCTGCTTCATCATCTTCGCCATCTGCTTGCGTGCCTCGAGCAGCTGGTTGACCTGCTCGACGGTGGTGCCGCTGCCGGCCGCGATCCGCTTGCGGCGCGAGCCGTCGATCACGTGCGGCAGGCGCCGTTCCTGCGGCGTCATCGAGAGGACGATCCCCTCGACGCGCGCGAGCTGGCGCTCGTCCACGTCGTCGAGCCCCTCGAGCTGCTTGCCGAGACCGGGGATCATCTTCAGCACGCCCTGAAGCGGCCCCATCCGGCGGAGCATCTTGTAGCTGCGCAGGAAGTCGTCGAAGGTGAACTCGCCCTGCATCATCCGGCGCTCGAGCTCGGCGCGCTCGTCGTCCTCGACCGCCGCCTCCGCCTTCTCGATCAGGCTGAGCACGTCGCCCATGCCGAGGATCCGCTGGGCCATCCGGTCGGGGTGGAAGTACTCGAGCTGGTCGAGCCGCTCGCCGACGGAGACGAGCTTGATCGGCTTGCCGGTGACGGCCTTGACCGAGAGGGCGGCGCCCCCGCGGGCGTCCCCGTCGAGCTTCGTCAGCACGACGCCGTCGAACTGGACGCGCTCGGCGAAGGCCTCGGCCACGCGCACCGCGTCCTGGCCCGTCATCGAGTCGAGCACGAGCAGCACGTTCGTCGGCCGCGTCGCGTCGCGGACGGCGACGAGCTCGTCCATCAGCGCCTCGTCGACGTGCAGCCGCCCGGCCGTGTCGAGGATGACCGTGTCGAGCTCCTGGGCCCGCGCCTGCTCGAGCCCCTGCCTCACGGCCGCGACGGGGTCGGAGCGCTCCTCGCTGAAGACCGGCACCTGGATCTGGCGGCCGAGCTGGTCGAGCTGGTCGATCGCCGCCGGCCGCTGGAGGTCGGCCGCGACGAGGCCGGGCTTGCGGCCCTCCTTGCGCAGCAGCAACGCGAGCTTGGCGGCGGCGGTCGTCTTGCCCGAGCCCTGGAGTCCTGCGAGCAGGATCACCGTGGGCGGGCGGCCCGCGAAGGCGAGCCGCGAGTCGCCGGAGCCCATCAAGGTCGTCAGCTCCTCCTGCACGATCTTCACGACCTGCTGGCCCGGCGTGAGGCTCTTCAGCACGTCCGCGCCGAGCGCCCGCTCGCGCACGCGCGCGACGAACTCCTTGACCACCTCGAAGTTGACGTCGGCCTCGAGCAGGGCCAGACGGACCTCGCGCATCGCGCGCGAGACCGACTCCTCGTCCAGTCGCCCCTGCTTGCGCAGGTCGCCGAGGGCGCCCTGCAGGCGCTCTGAGAGCGTGTCGAACACGGCCCGCCAGTCTAGCGACGGTGATTTTCGGGTAGGTGGAGGGCGTGAAGGCGCGGCTGAAGCGGTTCGTCCAGCTGTGGGTCGACCTGCTCGACCGGCACCTGCTGCTCGATCACGCGAGCGCGATCGCGTTCAACGTCCTGAAGGCATTGGTGCCGCTGACGCTGCTCGGCCTCGCGGTGCTCGGAGCGGCCGGCAAGCACGAGGTCTGGCAGCAGACGCTCTTTCCACGCCTCCAGCAGCACCTGCAGCCGACGACCGCGCACGCGATCAACGCCGCGGTCGAGCGGATCTTCTCGACCGACAGCACCGGCCTGATCGCACTCGCGACGCTGATGGTGGTCTGGTACGTGTCGGGCTCCGTCCGGGCGGTGATGGGATCGATGAACGACATCTACGACACCGAGGAGACCCGCTCGTGGAAGGCGCGGTACCCGCTCTCCTTCGGGCTCGCGCTCGTGATCGCCATCTGCCTCGTCGGCTCGTTGCTCGTCGTCACCGCGTCGGTCGCGCTGGCGCAGCACGGCGTCGCGGGCGTGGCGGTCGCGATCGGGCGCTGGCTCGTCGCGATCGGGCTGCTGGCGCTGGGGGTCGCGGTGCTCGTGCGCTACGCGCCGGCGGAGCGCCGGGCGAAGAAGTGGGCGAGCGCCGGCTCGATCCTCGTGATCGTGGCCTGGATCGGCGCGACGCTCCTCTTCGACCTGTTCGTCACGCACGTCGCGAACTTCAAGACCGCCGTCGGCAGCCTGACGGTGTTCCTCGTGCTGATCGGCTACGTCTACACCTCGTCGATCATCTTCCTCGTCGGAGTCGAGCTCGACGAGTTGCTGCGCGAGGACGCCGCCGCAGACGAGCGCGGAGTGCTCGAGCTGCTGGGAATCGCCAGGTAGGACGACCCGAAAGGAGTGGAGATGGCAGACATCGCCAAGGTGATCACGGTGATCGGCTCGTCGCCGGAGAGCTTCGCGAAGGCGGCCGACGCGGCCGTGCAGGAGGCCGCGAAGACGGTCCGCGGGATCACGGGTGCCGACGTCGTCTCGATGAGCGCAGCCGTCGAGGGCGAGCGCATCAGCGAGTACCGCACGACGGTGAACATCGCCTTCGCCGTCGAGCGCTGACGCCGGCCGACCTGCGCCGCCGCTGTGGACGAGGCGGCACACATTCCGCCCGAAGCCGTCACCCACGCGTGACGATTTCGGCAGTAGTGTCTTCAAACGGGGGCTCGGGGCCGAAGGCCCCGGGGGGAAAGGTTCTCGCGAGGAGATCAGGGCGCGAGCAGGGCGCGCGCGAAGTCGTCCGGGTCGAACGGCCGCAGGTCGTCCAGGCCCTCGCCGATCCCGATCAGCTTCACCGGCAGGCCGAGCTCGTACGCGATCGCGAGCGCGATCCCGCCCTTCGCCGAGCCGTCGAGCTTCGTCAGCGCGATCCCGGTCACGTCCACCGCCTGGCTGAAGAGGCGCGCCTGCTGCAGGCCGTTCTGGCCCGTCGTCGCGTCCACCACGAGCAGCGTCTCGTGCGGCGCGCCCTCGAGCCGGCCCGCGATCACACGGCGCACCTTCGCCAGCTCCTCCATCAGGTTCGCCTGCGTGTGCAGTCGCCCCGCGGTGTCGACGACGACGACGTCCCGCCCACGCGACTCGGCCGCGCCGATCGCGTCGTAGGCGACGGCCGCGGGATCGCCGCCGCGCTCCGAGCCGACGAAGTCCGCCTGCGCGCGCTGCGCCCAGATCTCGAGCTGCTCCTCGGCGGCCGCGCGGAAGGTGTCGGCCGCCGCGACCAGCACGGAGTGCCCGTGCTCGGACAGCTTCGACGCGAGCTTGCCGATGGTCGTCGTCTTGCCGGTCCCGTTGACGCCCACGACGAGGATCACGCTCGGCGTCCCGGACACCTCCAGGCGGCCCGGCTCGCCGAGCATCCGCGCTGCCTCCTCGGCCAGCGCGTTGCCGAGGTCGGCTCCCGCGTCGCCGCGCGCCTCGAGCCGCTGCACCAGCTCGGCGGTCGCGGGGACGCCCACGTCGGCGGCGATCAGCGCCTCCTCGAGCCGCTCCCACGAGGCGTCGTCGGCGGGGTCGAACGAGGCCACGCCGATCTCCTCGGTCAGCGCGCGGCGGCTCTTGCCGAGCGAGTCGCGCAGGCGCGAGAAGAAGCCCGAGCGCTCCTCGGCCTCCGCCTCGCCGGCGCCGTCCTCTCCGAGCAGCTCCGCCCACGTCCTCGCCATGCGCGGCAGGTTAGTCGGCGTCGAGCACCGGAAAGGCGGGGTCGCCGTCGAGGCACGCGGCGGCGAAGAGCGCGACCCCGAGGTCGCCCGTGAACAGCGAGTGCCGGCGGCCTCCGCTCGCGGCAGCGAGCCTGTCGGCCTGCGCAAGCGCGTGGACGGCGAAGCGCCGCGCCCGCTCGAGCCACGTCTCGTCGCCCCTGCGGGCGAACGCCGCCAGCAGCGCGAACCCGTTCCCGGACGTGCCGTGGCAGAGGCCCGCTCCTTTCTCCTCCCGATGCGCGCCCGCACGCCAGGTCAGCTCCGCGCCCCCGAGCAGCAGCTCCTCGTCGAGGTACTCGCGGGCGGTCGCGACCATGCCCGGAGCGCCGTGACACCACTGCAACCTGATTCCGCTCGCGGGAGCGAGCGGGCCACCCGCAACGGCGGGCCAGGTCGCGACACCGTCCTCGAGAATCGCCTCGCGGCCGAGCAGCGCGGCCGTCTCCCGCCGCAACGCCTCCTCGCCCTGCGCGGCGAGCAGCGCATGGACAATGCCGACGAGGCCGTGGACGGGGCCGAGCAGCCGGGTCGGCGCTCCGCCGTACAGCCGCTGCGTCCAGAGCCCGTCCTCGTCGCGGCGAGACCGCACTGCATCGGCGCTCTCGCGGGCTGCGTCGAGCCACCGCTTTTCGCCGGTCCAGCGGTGCATCGAGGTCGCGGCCAGCAGCGTGCCGGGGGCACCCCACATCAGCTCCTCGGCCTCGTTGGCGAGGTTCTCGCGCACGCGGGCGAGCAGCGCGTCCGCCACCTCGGTGCTCGGCGAGACTCGCCAGGCGGTGAGGAGAATCCCGCCTTCGCCGCACAGAAGCGACGGCTCGGGGGGCACCGGCAGGCTCTCCACGCCCGCCAGGTCGGGCGCCTCGCGCCAGAGCTCCCGAGCCTGCACGAGCGCGGCGGTCAGGTCGACGCTCGTCTCGGCAAGGCCCTTCCGCCGCAACTCGTCGAGTGCCCACACCACGCCGGCCGCACCGGAGTAGAGACTCTTCAGCGGGGGCGTCGACGCCCAGGCGTCCCATTCGTTCGCCGGCCAGAGCGCATCGGCGTCGAAGGCCGCATCGGTGTCCGCCACGACCCGGGCGATCGCATCCCGGACGCGCGCGGCGTCCCAGGGATCGTCGACGAGCGGCTCGAACGCCTCGGGCTCGTAGAGCACTACGCGGCCGAGGCCGCGGCGTCCTCGCGCGGCAGGCGCCGCGAGACGATCTGCGAGACGCCGTCGCCGGCCATGGTCACGCCGTAGAGCACGTCGGCCGCCTCCATCGTCTTCTTCTGGTGCGTGACCACGATGAACTGCGCGCTCTCCGAGTAGTGGCGCAGCAGCTGCACAAAGCGGCCGATGTTGGCGTCGTCTAGCGCCGCCTCGACCTCGTCGAGCAGGTAGAACGGGCACGGCCGCGCCAGGAAGAGCGCGAACAGGAACGAGATCGCGCCGAGCGCCTTCTCCCCGCCCGAGAGCAGTGTGAGGCGCGTCACGCGCTTGCCGACCGGCCGCAGCTCGACCTCGACGCCGGGCTCCTCGCCCTCCGCCTCCGGCTCAGTCAGCCGCAGCCGCCCCTCGCCGCCCGGAAAGAGCGTCGCCGCGACCTCGGCGAAGTGCGTGCGGACGGCGGCGAACGTCTCGTCGAAGCGCCGCTCCACCGTCTCGGCGAGGTCGCTCCGAAGCTGCTCGAGCTCCTCCAGGCTGGCCTCGAGGTCGGCGCGCTGCTCGGCGAGCTCCGTCAGGCGCTCCTTCTCGCGCTCGTACTCCTCCTTCGCGAGCGGGTTGACCTGGCCGAGCGCCTCGCGCCGGCGCTCCAGCCGCTCGACCTTCGCCGCCAGCTCGTCGCGGTCGTCGCCCTCGGCCGGCTCGGCGCCCGCCTCCTCGAGCCGCCGCCTCGCCTCCGACGCCTCCGCCTCCAGCCGGGCGCGCTCGACGTCGATCCCGGCCGCGCGCTCGCCGGCCTCCGCAGCGACCCGCCGGACGTCGGCCTCCTCGCCGCCCAGGCGGCGCAGCTCCGCCGCCAGCTCGCCCGCCCGCGCCGCGCCGGCATCGACGCGTGCACGCAGCGGCGCCTCGAACCGCTCGGCCACGGCCGTCGCGCCGTCGAGCACGCCCGCGAGCCGCTCGGCCAGCTCCGCCACCGGGCCGACCGGCAGCGGCGGCAGCTCCGCAGGCACCTGCTCGGCCTCCCGCTCGAGCTCCTCCGCCTCCGCCGCGAGCGCGCGCCGACGGGCGTCGAGCTGGAGCAGGACCGCCTCTGCCGTCTCGCCCGCGAACCAGAGCTCGCCGCGGTCGGCGTCGAAGCAGTGGCCCTCGCGGGTGACGAGCACGCCGCGCTCGGCGCGCTCGAGCTCCGCCGGCTGGGCGAGCCAGACGTCCGCAAGCAGCTCGACGACCCGCTCGCCGCCCGGCCGCGCCTTGACGTGGCTCGCAAGGGGCTCCGCGCCGAGCAGCGGCGGCCGCGTCGGGCGCTTCTCGCCACTCGGCGGCACGAGCACGCCGAGGTCTCCGAGCCCCGCCTTCCGGGCCCGCTCGACGAGCGCCAGCGCGGCAGCCGTGTCCGTGGCGACGAGCGACGCCGCGCGGCGGGCCAGCGCCGCCGCGACCGCGCGCTCGTACCCGGCCTCGACCTCCAGCAGCGAGAGCGCCAGCCGCTCGCCCTCCTCGGCGAGCGCCCGCGCCGCGGGCGGCAGCCCTTCCCGCTCCGCGAGCGAGTGCTCGAGCGCCGCCAGCCGCTCGCGCGCGAGGCGCGCGCGCTCGCGCAGCGCCTCGCGCTCCGGGTTCGCGCGCGTCCGCGGTAGCAGCGGCTCGGCCCGCAGCCGCTCCGCCAGCTCGCGCGCGGCGTCACGCCGCAGCTCGAGCCGCTCCGAGGCGCTGCGCAGCCGGTACAGCGCCGAGGTCGCGCCTTCGCCACGGCCCGCCGCGGCGGCGAGCTCCTCCTCGACGCGATTGCGCTCGAGCAGCAGCGCCTCGAGCCGCTCGCCCGTGCGTTTGCGCTCGAGCGCCGCTGCCGTCCGCCGCTCCTCGACCTCGGCGAGCCGCTCGTCGACCGCGCCCAGGTCGAGCTCGGCCAGTCGCGCCCGCAGGGCGGCGATCTCGCCGCGCAGCTTCTCCGCGCGCTCGGCCGCGGTCGCCTGCAGCGCCAGGGGCCGCAGCCGCGTCTTCACCTCCGCCTCCAGGTCGCGGGCGCGCTCGACCTGGATCTGCACCCGCGCCAGCTTCAGCTCGGCCCGGTGCCGGCGGCGCTTGAACCTTCCTAGGCCGGCGGCGTCCTCGATCAGCGCCCGCCGCTCCTCCGGCTTCGAGGCCAGGATCTCCTCGACCTTGCCCTGGCTGATCACCGAGCCGTGGCTGCCGCCGAGGCCGACGTCGGCGAGCAGCTCGACGAGGTCGGTGCGCCGCACGGGCGCGCGGTTGATCAGGTACTGGCCCTCGCCGCCGCGGTGCAGCCGGCGCGTGACCGAGATCTCGCCGAACTCGAGCCCGGCGAAGGCGCCGTCCTCGTTGTCGAACAGGAGCTCGACCTCGCAGTGGTCGGCCGGCGCGTGGCCCGGCGAGCCGGCGAAGAGGACGTCGTCCGGCTTCTCGGCGCGCAGCTCGCTCGGGCTCTGCGAGCCGGACGCCCACAGCAGGGCGTCGGCGACGTTCGACTTGCCGGAGCCGTTCGGCCCGACGACGACGGCGACGCCCGGCTCGAGCCGGACCTCGACCGGCTCCGGGAACGACTTGAAGCCGCGCAGCTTGATCGAACGCAGGTGCACGCGCGCCGGAGGCTACTTGCCGCGGCGGATATCGCCGGGGCGCTAGGCCGCGAGGCCGAGCCGGTCGAGCGCCTGCCGTGCCGCCGCCTGCTCGGCCGCCTTCTTCGAGCGGCCGGAGCCGACGCCGGCCTCCTCCCCGTCGATCACGGCCGCGCAGGTGAAGACGCGGTCGTGCGGCGGGCCCTCGACGTCGAGCACGTTGTAGACGACCGACTTGCCCTTGCGCGCGAGCTCCTCCTGGAGCTCGGTCTTGTGGTCGACGTGGCTCGTCAGCGCGTAGGTGATCCGGCCGTCGAACGCGGCGACGACCGCCTCGCGGATCGGCTCGAAGCCGTGCTGCAGGTAGAGCGCGGCCAGCGACGCCTCGAGCAGCGCGGCCAGCACGTTGCGGTTCCGCGCGAGCCGCTCCAGCTCCTCGGCCGGCGCCTGCTTCTCCCCGCGCTCGGACAGGTGCGCGCCAAGGCCGAGCTCGCGGGCGACCACGGCGCACGAGGCCCGCGAGACGACGTGGGAGCGGATCTTCGCCATCCGACCCTCGGAGAAGTCCGGGTAGCGCTCGTACAGCGCGCGGGCGACGGCGAGCTCGAGTACCGAGTCACCGAGGAACTCGAGCCGTTCGTACGAGGACGCCCGGTCCGGCGCCCAGGAGCTGTGTGTGAAGACGGTCTCCAGCAGCGTGTCCGGCAGGTCGGCGATGAGCCTCGCGAGCTCGTCCGGCCGACCGCCCGGCGCCTTGCTACTGGTGCGTGGAGACGTAGTCGACGGCCTGCCCGACGGTCTGGATCTTCTGTGCGTCCTCGTCCGAGATCTTGATCCCGAACTGGTCCTCGAGCTCCATGATCAGCTCCACGAGATCGAGCGAGTCGGCGTCGAGATCCTCCTGGAAGGAGGCGTCTTCCGTGATCTCGTTCTCGTCGACCCCGAGCTGCTCCGTCAGGACTTCCTTGACCCGCTCGAACACTTCCTCTCGCGTTGCTGCCATCTCACCTCACTTCGACTCGGTCCCAGGGCGCGCGGATGCTAACACTCTTTCCGGAAGGCGCTGGGCGAGCCGGTTGACGAGGTCGTGCTCGACCCCGCGCGCCGCCAGCCGGATCGCGTTGGCGACCGCGCGGGACGACGAGTTGCCGTGCGCGATCACCGCGAGCCCGCGCAGCCCGAGCAGGTACGCGCCGCCGTAGGTGTCGGGGTCGAGGCGCTGGCGCATGCCGCGCGCGGCGGGCCGGATCAGGAGGCCCCCGACGCGGCCGCGGCGCGTCGCCGTGATCTCCTCGCGCAGCGCGTCGAGCAGCGTCTTGATCGTGCCCTCGAGCAGCTTCAGCACCACGTTGCCGGTGAAGCCGTCGCAGACGACGACGTCGGACGCGCCGAGCAGCAGGTCGCGGCTCTCGGTGTTGCCGCCGAAGCGCAGGCCGTCGGCGTCGGCGAGCAGGGCATGCGCCTCCAGCGTCAGCTGGTTGCCCTTCTCCGGCTCCTCGCCGATCGAGAGCAGCCGCACCTCGGGGTCGCGCCGGTCGAGCACCTCCTCCGCGAAGACGGCGCCCATGTGCGCGAACTGGAGCAGGTGCTCCGGCCGCGCGTCGGCGTTCGCGCCGGCGTCGATCAGCACGGTCGGGCCGTTCTTCGACGGGATCACGACGGCGATCGCCGGCCGGGCGACGCCGCGCAGCCGCCGGAGCTCGAGGAAGCAGGCGGCGAGCATCGCGCCCGTGTTCCCGGCGGAGACGACGGCGTCCGCCCCGCCCTTGCCGACCGCGCGGCAGGCGGCGACGAGCGAGCTGTCCGGCTTGGCGCGAACGGCGTCTGCCGGCTTCTCGTCCATCGCGATCTCCTGCGTGGTCTCGACGAGCTCGAGGCCGCCGGTGTCGAGCCCGGCCGGCCCGAAGAGGACCGGCACGATCCCGTCACGGGCCGCTTCGACCGCGCCCGCGACGACCTCCTCCGGCGCGCGGTCACCTCCCAGCGCGTCGACGGCGATCTTGGGCACGTCTTACGGGGTCGGCGTGCGGAGAGGCTCGATCTCGCGGCCCGCGTACGTCTTGCAGTTCGGGCACATGCGGTGCGGCTGCTTGGGCCGTCCGCACTGCGGGCACGTGTTCACGCGCGGCGCCTCGAGCCGATGCGTCGCGCGCCGCTTGTCCCGGCGCGACTTGGAGGTCTTCTTCTTCGGGACGGCCATCGGCGGGCGAGTATAGCCATAGCCCGCCTTTGCCAAGCCTTAACCCGGGTTTGCCCGCGCCGAACGCGTGCCGCGCGATCCTGTCTCCAGACCACGAGCGAAGGAGCAGGCATGACCAAGATCGCTGCAATCGTCGCAGGAGTGCTGCTGATGGCGGGCGTGGCGCTCGCCGGCACGGCCGTCAGCCTCGGCGCGTCGGGGGCGCCGACGATCGGGTCGCGGCTGCCGATCGCCGCGGCGACGACCACGGCTCGCCACGACACCCACGGCCGCGCCGTCGACCGTCGCGAGCACGTCCGCCGCGAGGACCGCCGCATGCGCGCCGCGGACGACCGCGGACACCACCGGCGCGGCCACGACCACGGGGGCCACCACGGCCACGGTGGTCACGGCGCCGACGACTGAGCTCCCGTCCCCGCCCGCGAGACGGCCCCCTTCTCCCTCGGGGCCGTCTCGCCGTCGTCACAATCCGGGCATGAGCAGGCCTAGACGGACGATCCTCCTCGTCGAGGACGAGACGTCGATACGCGACCCGCTCGCCGACGTCCTCCGCAGCGAGGGGTTCGACACGCTCGTCGCGGCCACCGTCGCGGAGGCGCTCGAGCAGGCGCGGCGCGAGCCCGACCTCGTGCTGCTCGACGTGATGCTTCCCGACGGCTCCGGCTTCGACGTCTGCCGCGAGCTGCGGCAGCGCTCGCAGGTGCCGATCATCATGCTCACCGCCCGCGGCGAGGAGGCCGACCGGGTCGTCGGCCTCGAGCTCGGCGCGGACGACTACGTCGTCAAGCCGTTCAGCGGCCGCGAGGTGGTCGCACGGATCCGCGCCGTCCTGCGCCGGGTTGCCGCGCCCGAGCCTGCGACCGACCGGCCGCTCGAGGTCGGGCCGGTGCGCCTCGACCCGGCGCGGCGCGAGGTGACGCTCGCGGGCGACGTCGTCGAGCTCAGCCGAAAGGAGTACGAGCTGCTGCACCTCCTGATGCGTAACGCCGGCACGGTCGTCACGCGCGAGCGCCTGATCGACGAGGTCTGGGACCCGAACTGGTTCGGCTCGACGAAGACGCTCGACGTGCACGTCAGCGGCATCCGGCGCAAGCTCGGCGACGACCCGACCGACCCGCGCTACGTGCACACCGTGCGCGGCGTCGGCTTCCGCTTCTCGACGCCCGACGAGGTGGAATGAGCGTCGCTCGCCTTCGGCTCGCTCCCGCGGGGGAAACACCAGTTTCCCCCGCGTGCCCCCTTCGAGCTCGGCCGGGGGAGCCGCCCGGTTCCCCCGGCGACCACACCCCCTCCACCGCTCATCGGGCGAACATCGCCCAATGAGCCTCCGCACGCAGCTGATGGGCGCCTTCGCCTACGTGCTGCTGCTCGTGATCGTGGCCCTGGAGGTCCCCCTCGCGCTGAACCTGGCGCGCCGGATCGACGCCGAGGTGAAGAACGATGCCGCGGCGCAGGCGTTCGTCGTCTCGGCGAACGCGTCGGGCGAGATGCAGCGCCCGCAGCGGCTCGCCAGCGTGGCCCGGCTGGCCGGGAGCAACCTCGGAGGGCGTGTGATCGTGGTCGACGCGCGCGGACGACTGCTGGCCGACTCGACGGTCGGCGTGACGCGGCCGCTGCAGTACCGCTCGCCGGCCCGGCCCGAGATCGCCGCAGCACTTGCCGGCAACCGCGCGCAGGGCGAGCGCCACAGCAACACGCTCGGGCAGGACCTGCTCTACACGGCCGTGCCGGTGACCAACAACGGCCGCGTCGTCGGCGCGGTCAGGGTCACGCAGGATCTGGCCGCGGTGCACGCGCGCGTCCGCAACGGCGTGCTCGCGCTGATCGCGATCGGCGCGTTCGCGCTGCTACTCGGGCTCGCGCTCGCGTGGTTCCTCGCCGGCTCGCTCTCGGGCCCGCTGCGGAACCTCGCCTCGGCGGCCCGGCGGGTCGAGGGCGGCGACCTCGAGGCGCGCGCCGAGGTCGGCGGCGCCAAGGAGCAGCGCGAGGTCGCGGCGGCCTTCAACGACATGGCCGAGCGGCTCGAGGCCGTCCTGGCCGCGCAGCGGGAGTTCGTCGCCAACGCCTCGCACCAGCTGCGCACGCCGCTGACCGGCCTGCGGCTGCGGCTGGAGTCGGCCCGCGCCCGCTCCGACGGCGACGCGGAGCGCGAGCTCGCGGCGGCGGAGCAGGAGGTCGAGCGGATGGCGCGGCTGCTCACCTCGCTCCTGACGCTCGCGCGCGAGGGTGACAAGCCGGTGGCGGCGCGACCGGTCTCGCTGGCCCGCGCCGCCGAGCGGGCGCGCGAGCGCTGGGCGGCGACCGCCGAGCAGGAGGGGCGCGAGCTCGAGCTCGTCGGCGGCGCGGACGCCGCGATCGCCGCGTCGGAGGAGGACCTTGCGATCCTGCTCGACAACCTGATCGAGAACGCGCTGCGCTACTCGCCGACCCGCGTCGCGATCGACTGGGGCCGCGACGGCGAGGAGGCCTGGCTCGCCGTGCTCGACGAAGGCCCGGGGCTCGGCCCCGGCGAGGAGACGAAGCTGTTCGACCGCTTCGCGCGCGGCAGCGCGGGCACCGAGCACGCCGGGACCGGCCTCGGGCTCGCGATCGTGCAGACGCTCGCACGTCGCTGGCGCGGCACGGCCACGCTGCAGAACCGGCTCGAGGGCGGAACGCGGGCCGAGGTCCGGTTCCCGGCAGCGGCTACCGTGGCGGAGGAATCATGGGTCGAGGCTTAGCAGTCGTCGTGCTCGCCGTCGTCGGCCTGCTCTGCGCGGCGGGGATGGGCTACGCGGCCTACGTGGTCTCCCGCGGCTCGGTCGCGGTGCCGGTCACGCGGCTGCAGCGGACGCCGGCGAACCTGACGCCGCCACGCGTGCGCGAGCGCGCCCAGCCGACGGTGTCGCGCTCGACGACGACCTCAACGCGCACGACGCCGCCCGCGACGACCACGACCGACGACCACCACGGCGGCAGCGGCGGCGGCCACGGCGGGGACGACTAGAGCCGGTCCTTCAGCTCCGAGAGGGCGGCCCAGCGCGAGTCCGGCTCCGGCTCGCCGTGGTCGTGCGGCTCGTCGTTCAGGTTCTTGCCGCAGATCGGGCAGAGGCCGGCGCACTCGGGCCGGCAGAGAATCTTGTCCGGCAGCTCGAGCGCGACCGCGTCGCGCGCCCACGTCGAGAGGTCGAGCTTGTCGTCGGCGAGGTACTGGCTCTGCAGCTCCTCGTCGCCGCCCGGGCTCGCGGCCTGGTACTCGCGAGCCGCGACCGGCACGTCGAGCACGGCGTCGCCGAGACAGCGGAAGCACGGGCCGTGGAGCCGCGTGTCGAAGCGCAGCTCGAGCACGGTTCCGGTGGAGGCGCGGGTGACGGTCACCTCGGCGGGAACGACCTGCGGCACCGGCAGGTACCGCTGGCCGCCGAGCTCGAAGGGCTCGAGCTCGATCTGCCGCTCGTCGCGCCACTGCTCACCGGAGCGCAGCCTGAGCGTCCGAAGATCGAGCGTGGTCATGCGACCACCGTACCGAAGCGCTAGATCCTGGAGACGAGCTCTTCGAGCGGCCTGCGGTTCGCCTCCGCGCTCCAGTCCTCGGCGCTCTTCGACGTCGGGTCGAAGTCACGCTTCGGGTAGCCGAAGCTGGGGATGTTGACCGGCAGCCACCCGTCCTCGAGCCCCAGCTCGGCGGCGGCGGCCGCTTCGTCGGGCATGCCGTTCGGGCACGAGGCGACGCCCTCGTTCCAGGCGACGAGGAACATGTTCTGCAGCGCCCGGCCGACGTCGAGCGCCCACTTGCCTCCCTCGGTCACGAGCGCGACCGCGAAGGCGCAGCTGCTCACGTTCTGCGGCGCGAAGACCGTCTGCGCGACCCGCGCCTTCGCCTCGCCGTCGACGACCACGAAGCGCCAGGGTTGGCGGTTGACGCCGCTGCCGCTCAGCCGCCCGCCGTCGAGGATCCGCCTCCGCACGTCCTCCGGCACCGGGCGGTCGGCGTAGCTGCGCCAGTCGCGCTTGCTCGCGACCGCCAGGTACGTGTCCACCGTGCTGCCTAGTGCGGGTAGTCGTCGTTGTTGCTGCTGCTCTCGACGCCAGCGGCGACGCCCGCGACGACCGTCTCCTGGGAGCGCTCGTGCAGCCGCTCGCGCCCGCGCCGGACGGCGACCAGGAACTTGTCGAGGTTGACCTCGAGCGTGGACAGGATCGAGTCGGCCCAGTCCTCCATCTCGAGCCGCGTCTCGCGGGCCTGGCGGCGGGCGTCGTCGATGATGTCGCCGGCCTGCCGCTCCGCGAGCTTGACGATCTCGGTCTGCGACGCCTCGCGCACCGCCTGCTCGCGGGCTTCGCCGAGGATGCGATCGCACTCCCGCTTCGCCTCGGCGAGCATCTCCTGGCGCTCCTTCACGATCCAGCGCGCCTGCTTGATCTCCTCGGGGATCGTGGCCCGCATCTGGTCGAGAATGTCGTAGATCTCCTCGCGGTCGATCCGCACCTGGTCGGTGAGCGGGACGGCCTTCGCGTTGTGCACCAGGTCGTCGAGCTTGTCGATCAGAACGAGTACGTCCATCGGTGTCCGGAGTTTACAGGCGCTCCAAACGGCCGCACGGGCGGGAGCCCGCACGGCCTCCCGCGGCATCGCAAGCGACGCCTCAGCGGCCGAACACTCGGCGTACCCAGCCGCGCCGCTCGGGCTCCGGCTCGGGCTCCGGCTCCGGCGGCGCGGCGCGCGGCGGCTCGTGCTCGCGCGGGGCGTCGGTGCCCGAAAGCCAGCGGCGGCCGCTCGCCCGCAGCTCCTCGTGCAGCGCGCTCGCCTCGGCGGGAGCGAGCACGACCTCGTCGGACCGTTGGAGCTGCGCGTCGATCCGGTCGGCCGCCTCGCTCTCGGCGCCGCGCGCGCGCAGCTTCTGCAGCACGTCCTGCGCCTCGCGCCTGGCGAGCCGGACCTCGCCGCCCGCCGCGAGCTTCTGCTCGAGCGTCATTCCTGCGGGTTCTCCGGGGTTCCCGGCCGACCGTCGGGGAAGAGCTCGCGGAAGCGGCGCGCGACCGGCTCGGGGACGAGCTCGTCGACGCGGCCGCCGAAGGCGGCGATCTCCTTCACGCCGCTCGAGGAGACGAAGCTGACCGCCGGGCTCGCCATCACGTAGACGGTCTCGACGTCCGGCGCGAGCGTGCGGTTGAGCTGGTTCATCTGGAACTCCCACTCGAAGTCGGAGATCACGCGCAGGCCCTTCACGATCACCTTCGCGTCCCACTTGTGCGCGAAGTCGACGACCAGCTCCGAGAAGACGTCCACCTCCACGTTGTCGAGCCCGCCGAGCGTCTCGCGCAGGAAGGCGACACGCTCGTCGAGCGTGAACATCGGCGTCTTGTGCTGGGGGTTGCCGACGACGCCGACGACCACGCGGTCGAAGATCTCGGCGGCGCGCCTGATCACGTCGACGTGCCCGTTCGTGACGGGGTCGTAGGTGCCGGGGTAGATCGCGGTGATCACTCTGCGTCGAAGAGCGTGAGGCGGGCGGAGCCGTAGCGTCTGGTGGTGCGCTTCGCGAGCGGCAGGTCGGGCTCCTCCTCGGCGGCGGTCTCGACGAGCAGCGTGCCGCCGGGGGCGAGGATCGCTGGCAGGTGTTGAATCATGGCCTTTTGCAGGGAAGAAAAGCGCCGGTAGGGCGGGTCGAGCAGCACGAGATCGTAACGGGTGCCCTGGCGGTAATCGGCCCGCAGGGCGGTCAGCGCGTCCTGGCAGAGGACGGTCGCGGCGTCGAGGCCGAGCTTGTCGAGGTTGCGGGTGATCGTGCGGCACGCCTCGCGGTCGCTCTCGACGAAGGTCGCGTGGGCGGCCCCGCGGCTCAGCGCCTCGAGCCCCATCGCGCCGGAGCCGGCGAAGAGGTCGAGCACCTTCGCCTCCTCGGCGGCGCCCGGGCCGAGCAGGTTGAACGCAGCCTCGCGGACGCGGTCGGCGGTGGGCCGCGTGTCGAGCCCCTTCGGCGCGAAGATGCGGGCACCCTTGCGCGAGCCGGCGATGATCCGCACGGAGCGCAGCCTAGGCCGTTTCGGACGGGCCCCAGGGACAGTCCCTCGGACCTGTCCCCTCGGCCGGTGGCGTCGCTCGAGCTGCCGCAGGCGAGCCATGACACCGTCCGTTTCGGCCATGGCCTAGGGACTGTCCCTGGGCCATGGCACAGCTAGACCCGGTCGGGCAAGGGCGGATGCGGCTCGCCGTCGAGGCAGCGGAGCGCCCATTCGGCCTCCTGCGCGACCGTCCACCAGCCCTCGACGAACGCCTCGTCCCCGAGCAGCCGCTGCAGCCGCGGCCGCGACTCCTGCAGCTCCAGCGCACCCGCCGCGAACGCGCACCAGAACCGGACCTCGGGCTCGGGGTCCCCGAGCGTCGAGACGATCGCCGAGCGGATCTGGGCGAGCACCGGCTCGTGCTGGAGCAGGTGCCCGAGCGCCTCGGCTGCGTGCGCGCGGACGACCACGCTCTCCTCGGCGTCGACGAGCCGCCGCACGAGCGCGTCCGCGAACCCGGGCGCGCCGCTGAAGCCGAGCACGTACGCCGCGGCCGCTCGGCTCTCGTCCCCGCTCCCGTTCTCGAGCACGCGCTCGACCCGGCGCAGCGCCCGCTCGTCGCGCGTGCGCGCCAGCTCGACCGCCGCGGCCCAGCGCCGCCGGTCGTCGCCCGCGGACAGGTCCTGCACGAGCCGGCGCTGCCGCAGGGCGCTCACGCCGCGAGCTCACGCTCCCCGAAGACCCGCTCGACCTCGTCGGCGAGCGGGCCCTCGTACGCGACCAGGCGCTCGGCGGCCGAGCGCGCCCGCTCCAGCAGCGGCCGGTCGGCGCGCCAGTGGACGAACCGCAGGTCGGAGACGCCCGCCTGGCGCGTCCCGAGCAGCTGCCCCTCGCCGCGCAGCTCCAGGTCGCGCTCGGCCAGCTCGAAGCCGTCGGTCGAGTCGACGAGCGCCTGCAGCCGCGCCTGCGCGTTGTCGGTCAGCTCCTCGCGCGGCCGCGAGATCAGCAGGCAGTACGACTGCTCGGCGCCGCGCCCCACCCGGCCG
>DATIER010000266.1:0-20981 GCA_035455605.1 Gaiellaceae bacterium | reverse complement strand
GTCGCGACGCGTCGTCGGCCTCAAGCCGGTCAAGGTGGCCGAGTTCGAGCGGCGGCTCGTGATGATCAAGGACCTGATGAACGGCCGAGCGGTCGACTGGAACGGCAAGGAGCTCAAGCTCGAGTGGGTGCGGGACGAGCTCCCCGAGATCCCGATGTACGTCGCGGGGTACGGGCCGCGCGCGCTCGGCGTGGCCGGTCGCGTCGGCGACGGCGTGATCATCCAGCTCGCCGACCCGCAGATCATCCAGTGGATCATGGCCACCGCCCGGCAGGCCGCCGAGGAGGCCGGCCGCGACCCGGCCGCGCTGAAGTGCATCGTCTGCGCGCCGAGCCACGTCTCCGACGACCTCCAGGAGGCCCGCGACCAGACGCGCTGGTTCCCGGCGATGGTCTCGAACCACGTGATGGACCTGATCGAGCGCTACGGCGAGGACTCCGACGAGATCCCGAGCGCGCTGACCGACTTCGTCAAGGCGCGGAAGTTCTACGACTACAAGGACCACAGCCGGGTCGGCGCCAAGCACGGCGAGTTCGTCACCGACGAGATCTGCGACCGCTTCTGCGTGCTCGGCAACCCCCAGCAGATCACGGAGAAGCTCCGCGAGCTCGAGGGCATCGGCGTCGACCAGTTCGACATCTACTTGATGACCGAGCGCGCCGACGAGACGCTGGCCACGTACGGGAGCGACGTCGTCCCGCAGTTCAGCGGCGTGGCGGCCTAGCCGGTCACGCGCTTCATCGGGACGAAGACGACCGCGCCCCTGTAGCCCGGCGTGTGGACGGCGTACGCGACGCCGGGCGGTTCGATCTGCACGGCCACGACGCCGCGCGCCTGCGTCGTCAGCACCGTGTCCCGGCCGGTCGCGAGGCGCAGGACGTGCACCGTGCGCAGCTGGGTGCCGCCTGGCTTCGGCGCGGCGTAGACGGCGAGCCCGCCCTCGACGTCGAGCGAGGCGGCGCCTTTCGCAGGATGCCTGGTGAAGAGCCGCTTGCCGGTGCTCGCCGAGTAGACCTCGATCGTGCTCGCCTTCGTCAGGACCGCGAGGTAGCCGCCGCCGAGCGCGACCTCCTGCGGCGCTCCGGGCTGCACCCGCCGCAGGAATGCGCCGGACTTCGAGTACAGCGCCACCGACCCGTCCTGGCGCAGCACGGCGATGCGGGTGCCGTCGGTCGACCCCACCCGAAGCGTCTGCGGGCCGGACGCGATCGTGCGCAGGCCGCTCGTGATCGTGCGCAGGCGCGCAGCGTCGACGACTCCGCCCGCGGCCGTGCTCCAGTGGTTGACGGCGAGCAGCGTGCCGGAACCGGCCAGCCCGTCGATCCAGCCGCCAACCCACGGCTCGCCGTACTCGCCGCCACCGGTCCTGACCACGGCGGCCAGCCTGCGTTCCTTCGGCCTCGGCAGCAGCGCCGTGTAGAGCTCGTCGCTCTTCTCGCTGTTCCCGCCCTGGTTCACGATCCACGCGATGCGGGAGCCGGCGACGGCGAGCTCGGCGACGCCCGCGCCGGTGCTCGTGATGTCCGCCTGGCACGTGCCCTTCCCGCTCACGGTCGTGAGCGAGCCGCCGGCGACGTTCCAGGCGTAGACCCTGTTGCAGCGGCCGACCCCGGGCCCCAGGTCGCCGCGCACGTCGTAGGCGATCCGCGACCCGTCCATCGCGAGCGACTCGATCGGCCCGGCGGCGGGCCTGACCTTCGCCGGAGCGGGCGCGCCCGCAGCACCCGCCGCCAGGGCGAGAGCCGCAACCGGGATCAGCGCGAAGAGCTTCATCTCACGGAATCGTCGTTCGCGCACGTTAGGGGCGGATCAGCACTTCCGCGCACCCCGTAAGCAGACGGTAAGCCTTCCGTAAGGGAGCGTTGTCCGATCGGCACGGGTCGCAGGTGTTAGCCTCACCGCCGGTGAGGCGGAGGCACACACACCTGCTGGGCGCGGCCGTCGGCGTCGCCCTGCTGGCGGCCGTGGCGTCGGGCTGCGGCTCGACGAAGAAGAGCTCCGCCGGCACGACGACGGGCGCCGCCGCGAGCTGTGCCAAGGCCGACCTCAACCTGGTCACGCCCGCGACGCTGACGGTCGGAACCGACAACCCGGCCTTCCCGCCGTGGTTCGGCGGTACGCCCCACAAGCCGTGGCAGGTGAGCGACCCGCGCAGCGGTGAGGGCTACGAGAGCGCCGTCGCCTATGCGGTCGCGAAGCAGCTCGGCTTCGCGAAGAACGAGGTCGAGTGGATCCACGTGCCCTTCAACACCTCGTTCGCGCCGGGCCCGAAGAACTTCGACTTCGACATCAACCAGATCTCGTTCACGCCCGCGCGCGCGAAGCAGGTCTCGTTCAGCGATTCGTACTACGACGTCAACCAGTCGGTCGTCGTGAACAAGGGCACGCCGATCGCGAAGGTGACGACCGTCGCCGGCCTGCGGCCGTACTCGCTCGGCGCGCAGCTCGGGACGACGAGCTACCAGTTCATCAAGGACAAGATCAAGCCGTCGAAGCAGCCGTCCGTGTTCCCGTCGAACGCCGGCGCGGTGCAGGCGCTCAAGAACAAGCAGATCGACGGGCTCGTGGTCGACCTGCCGACCGCCTTCTACGTCACCGCAGTGCAGGTCCCGAACGGGAAGGTGCTCGGACAGTTTCCGGCCGAGCCGGGCGGGGAGCACTTCGGCATGGTCTTCGCCAAGGGCAACTCGCTCGTCGCCTGCGTGAACAAGGCGCTGACGAAGCTTCGTAACGACGGGACGCTGCAGCAGCTTCAGCAGAAGTGGCTAGCGAAGGCGACCGGCGCGCCGACCCTGAAGTAGCGTCGCGCCGCTCGCGGCTGCTCTCCGGCTTCCGCCTCGAGGCGGAGGGCGCGAAGGGCGTCGCGATCGCGCTGCTCAGCACCGTCGTCTTCGTGGCGGTGATCGTGGTGGCGGTGACGCAGTCCGCGGGCTGGCCCGAGGTCAAGCGGACGTTCTTCGACTGGGGCGACATCTCGAGCTCGTTCCCGGACATCGCGAAGGCGTTCGTCCTGAACGTGAAGATCTTCCTCGTCTGCGAGGTGTTCATCCTCGTGCTCGCGCTCGTGATCGCCGTGCTGCGGAGCCTGCCCGGGCCGGTCTTCTTCCCGCTCCGCGCGCTGGCGACGATCTATTCCGACCTCGCCCGCGGGGTCCCGACGATCCTCGTGATCGCGCTGCTCGGCTTCGGCGCGCCCGCGCTGCAGCTGACGGGCGTGCCGCGCTCCCGGGTCTTCTGGGCCGGCGTCGGGCTGATCCTGGTCTACAGCGGCTACGTGGCCGAGGTCTACCGCGCCGGGATCGAGTCGGTGCACCCGAGCCAGGAGGCGGCGGCGCGCTCGCTCGGGCTGTCGCGCTTCCAGGCGTTGCGGCGCGTGATCCTGCCGCAGGCGATCCGCAGGGTGATCCCGCCGCTCCTGAACGACTTCATCGGCCTGCAGAAGGACACCGCCCTCGTCGGCACGCTCGGCGTGATCGAGGCGTTCAACCAGTCGCAGATCGACTCCAACGCGACCTTCACGTACGGCGCCTACCTCGCGGCGGCCGCGCTCTTCGTCGCGATCACGATCCCGCTCGCGCGGCTGACCGACTGGCTGATCGCCCGCGACCGGCGGCGGCGGCAGGCAGGGGCGCTGGCGTGACCGCGGTCCGGCTCGAGCGCGTGCACAAGTCGTTCGGCGAGAACGAGGTGCTCCGCGGGATCGACCTGCAGCTCGCCGACCACGAGGTCGTCTGCCTGATCGGCGCGTCGGGGTCGGGCAAGTCGACGCTCCTGCGCTGCGTGAACCTGCTTGAGCGGCTCGACTCGGGTCGGATCTTCCTCGGCGACGAGGAGATCACCCGCAAGGGCGTCGACGTCAACGACGTCCGCCGCCGAATCGGGATCGTCTTCCAGGCCTTCAACCTCTTCCCGCACATGACCGTGCTGCGCAACGTGACCCTCGCCCCGCGCGACGTGCTCGACCTCTCGCGGCGTGAGGCGGAGGAGCGGGCGCTCGAGTTGCTCGGCCGCTTCGGGCTCGCCGACCGCCGCGACGAGTACCCGGACCGGCTCTCGGGCGGGCAGCAGCAGCGCGTCGCGATCGTGCGCGCGCTCGCGATGCGACCGGAGCTGATGCTCTTCGACGAAGTGACCTCGGCGCTCGACCCGGAGCTCGTCGCGGAGGTGCTGAACGTGATCCGGGAACTCGCGGAGGGCGGGATGACGATGCTGATCGCGACGCACGAGATGGGCTTCGCCCGCGACATCGCCAGCCGCGTCTGCTTCCTCGACGGCGGGCTGATCGTCGAGGAGGGAGCGGCGGAGGCGATCTTCTCGCGCCCGACGCAGGCTCGGACGCAGCAGTTCCTGGAGCGGATAATCGAGGCCGGCAGGCTCTGACGAAGGAGGTCAACGATGGAAGCTGGCACGTCCTATCCCGGCACGTCGTATCCGGTGCAGTACGACGTGGACTACCCGGACCGCGAGCTGAACCGGCTCACCACGGCGTTCCGGATCTTCTGGGTGATCCCGATCGCGATCGTGCTCGGGACGCTCGAGGGCGGCGGGTACTCCTGGTCGAACAAGGCCGGCGACCAGTGGCACTGGGGCGCCGCGACGGCCGGGCTGCTGTTCTTCGGCCCGCTGCTGATGATCCTCTTCCGGCAGAAGTACCCGCGCTGGTGGTTCGACTGGAACCGCGAGCTGCTGCGGTTCGAGAACCGCGTCGGCGCGTACCTCGCGCTGCTGGACGACAACTACCCCTCGACCGACGAGCACCAGTCGGTGCGGCTCGAGTTCGAGTACCCCGACGCGGAGCGCGACCTGAACCGGTGGCTCCCGCTCGTCAAGTGGCTGCTGGCGATCCCGCACTACATCCTGCTGGTGTTCCTCTGGCTCGGGGCGCTGTTCGCGATCATCTTCGCGTGGTTCGCGATCCTCTTCACCGGTCGCTACCCGCGCGGCCTCTTCGACTTCGTCGTCGGCGTCGGCCGCTGGACGAACCGCGTCACCGCTTACGCGTTCATCCTCGTCACCGACGAGTACCCGCCGTTCAGGCTCGCGCCTTGAGCGAGCTCGTCGTCCTCGACGTGGTCGGCTCCGAGCCGGAGGCGGAGATCATCCTGGCGCTGCTCCGGACCGAGGGGATCCGGGCGATCGCGCAGAAGACGAACTTCGCCGTCGGCCTGGCAGACGCCTCGTCGTCCGGCGCCGGCCCGCGCGAGATCCTGGTCCACGCCGAGAACCTCGAGCGGGCGCGCCAGATCATCGAGGAGCAGCCGCCGGTCTAGCGTTGCCCCCGAACCAAGTAACAGACTGTTACTTGGTCTCCGGATCGCGCCTGGCTACGGGCCGTTC
The DNA here is from genome assembly GCA_035455605.1 of Gaiellaceae bacterium. Taxonomy (GTDB): domain Bacteria; phylum Actinomycetota; class Thermoleophilia; order Gaiellales; family Gaiellaceae; genus AC-32. The sequence goes on along the minus strand of DATIER010000266.1, from coordinate 15,644 downwards.
GGCGTCCAGGCGATCGGTCGGAGCAAGTAACAGACTGTTACCAACCTCCAACCGCGGGGGCGTCGCGATCGCTCGGAAGGCTCACGCGGCGACGCCGTCGAGCAGGGCCCAGTTCGCGGCGAGCGCGCTCTCGGCCAGGTGCACGAGCCGTTCGTCCCGCGTCCCTGCGAGCGCCTCGCGCGCCTCGGCTGCGTGCTCGTGGTCGCGCTCGCCGTGGACGGCGAAGTACTCGACGGCGGGCGAGTCGTCGGAAAAGCCGTAGTGCTCGAGCAGGCCGCGGAGCTTCGTCTCCGAGATCGCCGGCTGGCCGGCCTCGATCGCGTACAGGATCGCGGCGGCGCCGAGCTCGTCGCCCGCGCCGGCCCAGGCCTCCGCGCAGCAGCGGGTCTGCGGCAGCGGCTCGCGCTGTGCGCTGCCGAGCGCGCCCGCGAACTCGTCCCAGAGCGCGATGTGGGCGGCTTCCTCGTCGGCGTGCAGCCGCGCCGTCCGCGCCGCGCGCGCCAGCGCCACGACCGCGTGCCGGTACTCACCCGCGTAGCGCGCGAGCTCCTCGCGCGTCAGCTCGCCGGCCTCCCAGCGCGTGTAGAACGGATGCTCGAGCACGTTCCAGCGCTCGCGGGCCGCATCGATCCCTGCCACCACGTCCATGTGGACTCCTCCCGTCGCCACGACCCCGCAGGCCGATCCTACTCAGGCACTCTGACGCCGTGGCGGTGGTGCGGCTGCGGGACGTCGTCAAGACCCACGGCGAGGGCCGGGCCGCGCTGCGTGTGCTCGACGGGCTCGACCTCGAGCTCGAGGCGGGCGAGCTGGTCGCGGTCACCGGACGCTCGGGCTCCGGCAAGTCGACGCTGCTGAACGTCGTCGGCGCGCTCGACCGCGTCGACAGCGGCCTGGTCGAGGTCGGCGGGGTGCGGATCGACGGCGCGCCCGAGCGGGTGCTGGCGCCGCTGCGGCGCGACCGGATCGGCTTCGTCTTCCAGGCGTTCCACCTCCTGCCAGAGCTCACGGGCCTCGAGAACGTGCTCCTGCCCGCGCGGCTCGACGGGGGCGGGCCGGCGCTCGACCGCGGCCGCGCGCTCGTGCGGCGTCTCGGCCTCGGCGACGCGGCGGAGCGCCTGCCCACGGTGCTCTCGGGCGGCGAGCAGCAGCGCCTGGCGATCGCCCGCGCGCTCGTCAACGACCCGGAGCTCGTCCTGGCCGACGAGCCCACGGGCAACCTCGACGCCGACTCCGGCGAGGTCGTGCTCGATCTGCTGCGCGCGATCGCGGACGAGGGTCGCGCGGTGCTGCTCGTGACGCACGAGCGCGAGGCGACGCGGCGGGCCGACCGCGTGCTCCGGCTCGAGGAGGGTCGCCTGCGGTGAACGCGATCCTCGCGTACGCCCTTGCCCGGCTGCGGGTGCGGCGCGGGCGCGTCCTGCTCGCGGCCGGCGGGATCGCGGCCGCGGCGGCGATGCTCGGCGCGTCGGTGACCGTCGCCTACGGCCTCGCGACGGGCTTCGATCGCACGGCCGCGCGGGCGCACCTGCCGGACATCCTCGCGACCTTCGACCCGCAGAGCCGCGAGTCGGTTGCGCGCGTCGTCTCGAGCCTGGCGAACGTGAAGGTGGCCTCCTACCGGCTGCAGGCCGACTACGTCTCCATCGGCTCGGGCAACCGCTTCGACGGCGACGCGACCGTGATCGGTCTCCCCCGGGATGGGACGCGCGGCTACGCGATCGTCAGCGGCCGCGCGCTCGAGCACCCCGACGAAGCCCTGGTCGAGCAGGGCCTGGCGCGCTCGTGGCACCTCGGGCCCGGGGCGCGGCTCGAGGTGAGCGGCGAGCGGCTGCGCATCGTCGGCGTGGCCGTCGCCCCGGACAACGTCGCCTACCCGCTCGCGCGCCGGCCCCGCGTCTGGCTGAGCTACCGCGACGCGGCGGCGGCCACGGGGACGCCGCTCGGCGTGGTCAACTCGGCCGTCGTCTGGCTCGTCGACCCGAAGCTCGCCGGCGTGACGCTCGACCAGGCGCGCTCTGCGGCCCTCGGCGTGCAGCGGCTCCGGTTCACGACGCGCGCCGGGCTGCACGTCCTGATCGGGCAGGCGGCGGGGATCGTGATCGCGCTGCTCGTCTCGTTCTCGCTGATCGCGCTCGTGGTGGCGGGGACGATGCTGGCGGCGTCGGCGAACGCCGAGGTGCAACGGCGGCTCGAGGGCCTCGGGCTGCTGCGGGCGATCGGCGCGTCGCCGCGCGCGGTCGTGGCAGCGGCGGTGGTCGAGGCGGTCGCGGTCGCGCTGCCGGCAGGCGCGCTGGGCGTGCTCGTCGGGTGGGCGCTCGTCGCCTCGCCGCTCGACCGGCTGCTCGGGAGCCTGAGCCAGCTCGGGCCGGGAGCGTCGGTCGCACCGCTGCTGCTCGGCGTGCTCCTCGGCCTGGTGGCGCTGGTCGCGCTCGCGTCGGCGTGGCCGGCCTGGCGCGCGACCCGCGGTCCGGCGGGCGCGGTGCTGCGGCGCGGCGACGTGACCGGCTCGGCGCGACGGCTGCCGGGCGGCGGCGGGCCGGCGGGGCTCGGCGTGCGGATGGCGCTCTTGCGCCCCGCGCGCACGGCCGGCGGGATCGTCGTGCTCGGCTCCGCCGTGGTCGTGATCCTGCTGATCCTGTCGATCGCGGCGCTCCTCCTGCGCCTCGACCGCAACCCCGTCGCCGTCGGCAAGCGCTACCAGCTGACGGCGTCCGCGCCCGCCTTCGACGCCGCCCAGATCGCGCGGCTGCCGGGCGTCGAGGCCGCTGCCCCTCGGTACGAGCTGAGCGCCGCCGATTCCTTCGACCTCGGCGAGGCGTTCACCGTGATCGCGTTCCCGGGCGACCACACTCGTTTCGAGGCGCCGCCGCTCGCCGAGGGCCGGCGGCTGCGCGGCCCGCGCGAGGCCGAGGTCGGGCTCGGGCTGGCACAGGTCCTGAACCTGAGCCCCGGCGCGACGCTCGCGGCACAGCTGCCGAGCGGCCGCGAGGCGCGGTTCCGCGTCGTCGGAATCGTTCGCGCGCTGGAGCGGCAGGGCCGCGTCGCCTACGTCCAGCCGCAGCAGCTCGGCGGCGAGGCGCCGGAGCAGATCGCGATCCGGCTGCGCCCGTCGGCCTCCGCCTCGAGCGTGCGGCGCGAGCTGCGGCGCGCGGGCGTCTTTTCCTCCAGGCCGTCGCACGGCATCACGGGGCAGTCGGTGCAGGGGTGGGCGTCGCGCTCGAGCGGCTTCATCGACGTGCTCGTCGCGCTGCTGCGGACGGTCGCGGTGATCGACGCGCTCGTCTGCCTCTACGCGATCGCGCAGCTGCTCGCGCTGACCGTGCAGGAGCGGCGCAGCGGGCTCGCGACCGTCCGCGCGCTCGGCGGCGGCACGCGCCAGCTCGGCAGCATCGTCGCGTTCGCGGCGGCGCCGGTCGTGCTCGCGGCGGTCGTGGTGGGGCTCGCGGCCGAGCGCTGGCTCGTCGGCCCGGCGGTCGCGCGGCTCGCGGCGAGCTACGTCTCGCTCACGCTCGCACCGTCGGCGGCGGCGGTCGCCGTGACCGCCGCCGGCCTCGTCGCGGGCGCGGCGGTGACCGTGCTGTGGGCGACGCGGCTCGTGACGCGGGGGCCGGTCGTCGGCTTCCTCCGCGAGCGCTAGGGCAGGTAGAGCCGCGCGTTGCGGTCGGCCGGCGTGCCGGCGAAGCCCTGGACGCGGCCGCCCTGGAAGTCGAGGTACGCGAGCTGGCGCGAGAGCTCGGCGAGCCGGTCGGAGGGGTCGTGGTCGATCATCCACGTCTGCAGGACGAGCTTGCCGTCGGCGGCGCGGTCGAGCTCGAACGCTCGCGCCTGCTGCGGGTAGTCGGCGAGCGACGAGGTCCCGATCAGCCAGTAGTGGCCGCGCGGGACGATCTGGTTGCGGTGCGTGTCGCCGTGGACGGCCGCGACGACGTGCCGGTCGCGGTCGAGCAGCGCGAGCGCCGCCGCGCCGCCTGCCGCCGAGGTCAGCGGCGAGTGGGTGAAGAGGACGACGGGCCTCCTCCCGGCGGCCCGCAGCTCGCGCGCGAGCCAGCGCAGCTGCGCCGGCCGTACGAGGCCGCCGGAGCCGACGTCGCGCCGGATCGTGTCGAGGACGATCCCGCGCACGGCGCCGGCGTCGAACACGTAGTCGAGCAGCGGCCCGCTGCCGCCGTGGCCGCTGGCATGCCGTAGCGCCGCCAGCACCTGCGCCGCCGACAGCTCGCGCCGCCGCGGGTCGGCCGGCACTCGCTCGGACGCTCCCGGGAGGCCGGAGCGAAGCAGCTGCGCAACCGTCGCGCGGCTCAGCCGCAGCCCGCGCACCGCCTCGAGCGCCGCCGGGCCGAGCGTCAGCAGCTTGCGGTCGCCCGTCGCGATCGCGTTCGTCCGCGGCGTGGGCGCGAGGTTCCCCTGGACGAGCAGGTCGTGGTTGCCGACGACGGGGTACCACGGCGCCTTCAGCCCGGGCGACTCGAACGGCCGCTGGGCCTGCGCCAGCAGGCCGGGGTGCCGGGGCGGGTCGACGTCCGGTCGGTAGTAGTACGGGTCCGGGTTCGACGCCTCCTGCACGCCGCGGTAGCCGGGCGCGCCGCTGTTCGGCTCGACGCGGCCGCCGCGCAGGATCGCGAGCGCCTCGTCGAGCTCGTTCTGCTGGGCGTTGTCGACCAGGTCGCCCGTCTCGACGACCGCCTGCGGGTGGAGCGCGTTCAGCGAGAGCACCGTCGCGTCGAGCACCTGGCCGCTCAGCGCCTCCTGCGGGCGGAAGGCCGACGTGAACGGCGCGCCGCGCCGGTCGAGCACCTCGAGCCGCGCCGGCGACTCCTCGTCGACGACATGCGCGTCCGTCAGTTGCGCGAAGAGCGCGAGCCGGCGCACCGGCTTCGAGGCGGGCGCGAGCTCGGTCCGGTCGACGAGCGGCTCGCCGCCGACGCGCTCGAGCACGCCGTCGCCGTTGCGGTCGCGGAAGGTGGCATGGAGCGTCGAGCTCGAAGGTGTGCCGCCGCAGCCCGCGACGAGCAGCACGGCGAGCAGCGCGAGAGCCGTTCGAGCCACCCGCGCATGGTGCCGAAGGCAACGGGGGCGGCCGCCGGGCCGCCCCCGCCTCTGCCCGCCAGCCTCTCGTTACTCGTACTGGAGCGCGGAGAGGACGTCGAGCCGCGACGCGCGCCGGGCCGGTGCGACGGCGGCGAGGATCCCGGCCACGATCGCGGTCACCGTGAAGGCGACGATCGAGCCGATCGGGAACGCGAACGAGACGCCGTACTTCCCGACGGCGTGCGTGACCGCGGCCGCGAGCAGGATCCCGAGTGGTAGCCCGAGCGCGGCGCCGATCAGCGCGGTGATCACGCTCTCGTGCCGGATCATCCGCCGTGCCTGGCGCCTGCTCAGACCGACCGCCCGCAGCATGCCGAGCTCGCGCGTCCGCTCGAAGACCGAGAGGACGAGCGTGTTCACCATCCCGAACAGGCTCACGATCACCGAGAGGGCGAGCAGCACGTAGAGCAGGTTCGTCATCGTCGAGATGAACGACGACTGGCTGCTCACGTACTCGTCCTCGGTCTCGATCTTCGTGTCCGGGTAGGCGGCCAGCGACGTCGCGAGCGCCGACCGCGACACGTCCCCGTCGAGGAGCGTCAGCTGGTTCGAGGGCCGGTCGAAGGTGCGGTCGAAGGCGTGCTCCGAGATGACGACGCCGCCGAGCAGCTCGAAGATCCGCGGCGGCTGGAAGACGCCGACCACCTTCAGCGCCAGCGGCTTCCCGGCCGGCGAGCGCAGCGTGAACGCGTCGCCGAGGTGCAGGTGGTGCCTGCTCGCGAACGAGCGCTTCACGAGCGCGCCGTGGTCGCCGAGCCTCGCGAGCGCGGCGTCCGAGGAGCCGTCGCGCCAGTCGAAGCGGTAGAGGCCGGCGATCGTCCGGGGGTCGACGCCGTTCACGGTTGCGTTCGCGTCGCGGACGCGCCCGCGGTCGGCGCGGATGCTGGTCGAGCGGCTGACTCCGGGCGTTCCCTCGGCCGCGCGCCCGGCCGCCGCCGCGAACGCCGACCAGCCGTTCTTCGAGCCGATCACCCAGTCCGCCGCCACCTGCTGGCGCACCGCCCGGTCGACGGAGCCGTGGAGGCCCTCGGCGAGCACGGCCACGAACGAGACGAGCGCCAGCCCGATCATCAGCGCGGCCGCCGTCGACGCGGTACGTGCCGGGTTCCGGACGGCATTGCTCGAGGCCAGCTGCCCGGCCGCGCCGCCGATGCGCCGCGCCGGGAAGCCAATGACCTTCGCCAGCCCCTCGACGAGCGCGGGCGCAAAGCCCGCGACGCCGAGCAGCCCGAGGAGCGTTCCGCCGCCGAGCGCGAGCAGCGCCGGGCCGGAGCCGGGGCTCCCGCCGAGGGTCGCGTACGCGATCAGCGCCACCGCGAGCGCGAACAGCGCCACGCCCGCGATCGGCCCGACCCGCCGGCGCCGCCCGGTCGCCGCGCCCTCCCAGACGGCGGCGATCGGCGGCACCCGCGTCGCCCGCACGGCCGGCCAGAGCCCTGCGAGCAAGGTGACGAGCACGCCCAGCAGGAGGGCGACGACGAAGGTCCGCGTCGCGTAGACGGGCGAGCTCCGGGGGAGGGACAAGCCGAGTGCGTCGAAGAGCGCGGTCAGGCCGCGGGCGAGGCCGATGCCGGCGCCGATGCCGATCACCGAGGCGAGCATCCCGAGCGCGGCCGACTCGAGCACGACCGTCCGCAGCACCTGGCGCCTGGAGGCGCCGAGCGTGCGGAGCGTGGCGAGCTCGCGGGTCCGCTGCGCAACCGTGATCGAGAGCGTGTTGAAGATCACGAACGCGCCGACGAAGAGCGCAATCCCGCCGAAGCCGAGCAAGAAGCCGCGGATGAACGAGAGGAAGGTGTCGATGTTCCTTTTGTCCGCTCGGGCCTGCTCCGCGCCGGTCTTGACCTGCACGCCGCCCGGCGCGACCTGCTGCAGCTTGCGCACGAGCTCGGCCTGCGAGACGCCCGGCCGCCGCGCGACCGAGATCGCCGTGAAGCCGTGCAGCTCCAGCAGCCGCTGGGCGGTCGGGATCGTGAAGACCGCGATCGTCGCGCCGCCGAGCGAGTCGACGTCGCCGTACCTGGCGATGCCGGTGATCCGGAAGCGCTCCGCGGGCCCCTTGGCCGCGGCGCCGATCGAGTCGCCGACGGCGTAGTGGTGCTTCGTGGCCGTGTTCGAGTCGATCACGACGTCCTGCGGCCCGGTCGCCCAGCTGCCGGCGACGAGGTGCAGCGGGTTGAAGCGCGGCTGCGAGGGGTCGATGCCGAAGCCGAAGGTCGGGTTGCCGTTGGCCTCGATCGCCTTCCCGTTCCGGTCGATCAGCTTCGTGTTCGTCGTGTCGTTGTTCAGGTCGAGGATCGACCCCGCCGCCGCCCGGACCTCGGGCAGACGGCGGATCCGGACAAGTAGCGAGGTCGAGACGGTGCCGTTGCCGCTGTTCGAGTAGTCGACCAGCGACTTCTTGCTCACGACCGCGTCGGTGTTGCGGTAGGAGCTGGCGAAGATCGTGTCGAACGCCTTCGTGATCGTGTCGGTGACGACGAAGCTGCCCGTCACCATCGCCACGCCGAGCACGATCGCGAGCGCCGTCAGGACGGCGCGCACCGGCCGGGCGGCGAGGCCCTTGAGCGAGACTCGCGTCACCGCCCCGTGACCTCCTGCATCGCGGCCAGGACCTCGACCGGCGTCGACTCGGAGATGTCCTTGACGATGCGCCCGTCGGCGATGAACAGGATCCGGTCGGCCATCGCGGCCGCACGCGGGTCGTGCGTGACCATCACCGCCGTCTGGCGGAGCTCGTCGACCGAGCGGCGCAGCAGCTCGAGCACCTCGCCGCTGGAGGCGGAGTCGAGGTTGCCGGTCGGCTCGTCGGCGAAGACGACCTTCGGCCGGGTGACGAGCGCGCGCGCCAGCGCGACGCGCTGCTGCTGGCCGCCGGAGAGCTGGGCCGGCTTGTGGTCGCGGCGGTCGGCGATGCCGAACGTCCCGAGCAGCGAGTCGACCCACTCGCGGTCGGGCTTGTCGCCTGCGATCGTCAGCGGCAGGACGACGTTCTCCTCCGCCGTCAGCATCGGCAGGAGGTTGAAGAACTGGAAGACGAAGCCGATCTGCTCGCGACGGAGCAGGGTCAGCTTCTTGTCGGAGAGGTCCGTGATCTCGACGCCGGCCAACCGGACGCTGCCGCTCGTCGGGCGGTCGAGGCCGGCCAGGATGTGCATCAGCGTCGACTTGCCGGAGCCGGACGGCCCCATGATCGCCGTCAGGCGGCCGTCGGCGACGTCGAGCGAGACGCCGCGCAGCGCCTCGACGCACGTGTCGCCCTCGCCGTAGCGGCGGACGACGTCGCTCGCTGCGACGGCGACCGCGTCGGCGGGGCTCGGCTCGGGAACGGCTGCGCGTGCGATGGCTGTGATGGACATGGCGTCTCCTGGTGGTGGGCTCGTCGTGCCGGCCCATCGTGCGCGCGCGCGTCTGCCCTTCGCATGGGGGGCACCCCTAAACCGGCCCCTAAGGTTTGGGTGCTGGGCTCTACAATTGGCTGCCGGGCGTCGATTTCAAGGGGCGACAGGCACTGAGCACACCAGCGGTACGAGACGCTTCCACAGCCCTGCCCACGGGCACCGTGACCTTCCTGTTCACGGACATCGAGGGCTCGACGAAGCTGCTCAAGAGCCTCGGCCGGGACCGGTACGGGGACGTGCTCGCGACCCACAACCGGCTCCTGCGCGCCGCCTTCACCGAGGCCGGCGGGATCGAGATCGACACCAAGGGCGACTCGTTCTTCGTCGTCTTCCGCAGCGCGGGCTCGGCGGTCGACGCCTCGGCCGCGGCCCAGCGCGCGCTGGCCGAGCATGACTGGCCGGAGGACGTGCAGGTGCGAGTCCGGATGGGCCTGCACACGGGCGAGGCATCGGTCGGGACCGACGGCTACGTCGGCTTCGCCGTCCATCAGGCGGCGCGGATCGGCGACGCCGGGCACGGCGGCCAGGTGCTGCTCTCGAGCACGACCGCGACGCTCGTTCGCTTCGACCTGCCCCCGCAGCTCGGGCTGCGGGACCTCGGCCCCGTCGAGCTGCCGGACTTCGACCGGCCGGAACGGCTCTTCCAGCTCGACATCGAGGGCCTGCCCGGCGAGTTCCCGTCGCTCTCGACCCGCGAGCGCGAGAAGGCACGGCCGCGCATGCCGCGCCGGCGCGCCGACGTCCAGGTGGCGACGACGCCGCTGCTCGAGCGCGAGGCCGAGGTCGCCGCGCTGCACGCCGTCGTCGACGCCGCCGCGTCGGGCGCCGGGCGCGTCGTCGCGATCGAGGGCCGCTCCGGCATGGGCAAGACGCGGCTCGTCGCCGAGGTGCGGGCACTGGCGGCGTCGGCCGGCTTCGAGGTGCTGCTCGCCCGCAGCGCCGACCTCGAGCAGGAGTTCGCGTACGGCGTCGTGCGCCAGCTGTTCGAGCCCTACCTGGCGTCGCTCTCCGCCGAGGAGCGGGACGAGGCGCTGTCCGGCACGGCCGCGCTGGCCGAGCGGCTGTTCGGCGACGAGGAGCTGACGGGCGCCGCCGCCGGCGACGTCTCGTTCGCAGTCCTGCACGGCCTCTACTGGCTCGCCGCCAACCTCGCCGCCCGGCGGCCGACGGCGATCGTGGTCGACGACCTGCACTGGACCGACGCGCCGACGCTGCGCTGGCTCGCCTTTCTCGGGCGCCGCCTCGAGGGGCTGCCGCTGCTGGTGGTGCTCGGCCTGCGACCGCCCGAGCAGGCGATCGAGACGGAGCTGCTGACGGAGCTGATCTCGGACCCGACCGTGCTCGTGATCCGGCCGACGGCGCTGAGCGAGCCGGCGGTCGGGGCGATGGTGGCGCAGGAGTACGGCACCGAGCCGCATCCGTCCTTCGCCTCGGCGTGCCACGCGGCGACCGGCGGCAACCCGCTCCTCGTGCGCGCCCTCGTCGATGCGCTCCACGGCGAGGGCGTCCAGCCGACGGCCGAGAACGCGGCGCGGGCGCGCGAGGTCGGGCCGGAGCCCGTCACGCGCGCCGTCACCCTGCGCCTCTCGCGCCTGCCGGAGGAGGCGCGCCGCTTCGCGACCGCGGCGGCGATCCTCGGCGACGGCGCCGAGCAGCGCGACGTCGCGACGCTCGCCGAGATCGACGACCGGCACCTCTCGTCGCTCGCCGCGACCTGGCTCGCCCGGGCCGACCTGCTGCGCGTGGAGACGCCGGCGGTCGAGTTCGTCCACCCGGTCGTGCGAGCCGCCGTCTACGAGTCGATCGAGCCGGCGCAGCGGCTGCTGGCGCACCGGCGCGCGGCCGAGATCCTCGACACCGCCAACGACGAGCCGGAGCGTGTGGCGGCGCACCTCGACCTCGTGCCGCCCGCGCGCGACCCGTTCGTGGTCGAGACGCTGCGAATCGCCGCCGACCGCGCCCTCGTCCGCGGCGCGCCCGAGGTCGCGGTCCGCTACCTGCGCCGTGCGCTGCTCGAGCCGCCGCCCGAGGACAAGCGAATCGACACATTGCGCGAGCTCGGGCTCGCCGAGCAGCGCGTGGACGTGTCCGCCGCGGCCGAGCACCTGCGCCAGGCGCTCGCGGCGACCGACGAGCCGCTGCGCCACGCGCGGCTCGCGCTCGAGCTCGGCCGCTCGCTCTTCCGGCTCAACCGGGGACCGGAGGCGGTGCGGATCTTCGAGGCCGCGATCCGCCGCCTCGAAGGCGAGGAGCCGGAGCTGCGCGAGATGCTGGAGGCCGAGCTGCTCAACTCGGCCGGCTTCGACTCGGACGTCTTCGAGGTCTGTCGCACGCGGTACGAGCAGGCGGACGAGTCGGCGCTCGAGGGCGAGATCGGCCGGGCGGTGATGCTCGCGACGCTGCGCTACTTCGACGCCCGCCGCGGCTGCAACCGCGAGCGCATCCGCGAGCTGGCCGAGCCGGCGATGCTGCGCGCGCTCGTCGACAGCATGCCGTCGGTCGCGATCTCGTGTGCGGCGACGGCGCTGATGTACGCCGAGCTCGACGACGAGCTCGACCGCTTCTTCGACACGATCATGGACGCCGCGAAGAAGCGGGGCGAGCTGGTCACGCTCTCGAACATGCTCTGCTTCCGCGGCCTGACGCTGGCGCAGCGCGGCGACCTCGAGGCCGCGATCGAGGATCTGCGCGAGTCCGACGACCTCGTCAGCTACCTGCCCAGCCAGCAGGGCGCGATCTACTTCCACTCGTACCTCGCCGACGTGCTCACCAACCGCGGCGAGCTGGAGGAGGCGGAGCGCTCGCTCGCCGAGCTCGGGCTCGAGGAGGAGGTCACCGAGAGCGGCCACCTGATCTTCTTCCTGGGCGCCCGCGGCTGGCTCCGGTACGCGCGGCGGGAGTTCGCGCCGGCTGCGGACGACTGGCGGCGCCTCGGCCGCTGCATGGAGGCGTTCGAGATGCGGAACCCGGCGATCCTCGCGTGGCGCTCGCACCTGGCGCTGACGCTGCTCGGGCTCGACCGGCGCGACGAGGCGCGCGAGCTCGCGCGCGAGGAGGTCGAGCTGGCGCGGGCGTGGGGCGCGTCGCGGCCGATCGGCGTGGCGCTGCGCGTGCTCGGGCTCGTCGAGGGCGGAACGGAGGGAATCGAGCTGCTGCGGGAGTCGCTGGCGGTGCTGGAGGGCTCGACGGCGAAGCTCGAGCGGGCGCGCACGCTGGTCGAGCTCGGCGCGGCCCTGCGCCGCGCGAACCACCGCGCGGACGCGCGGGAGCTGCTCCGCGAAGGGCTCGACGTCGCCGTGCGCTCCGGTGCCCGGCCGCTCGTCGAGCGGGCCGAGGAAGAGCTCGCGGCGACGGGCGCTCGCCCGCGGCGGCTGCTGCTCTCGGGCGTCGAGTCGCTGACGGCGAGCGAGCGGCGCGTGGCGCGCTTCGCGGCCGACGGGCTCTCGAACAAGGACATCGCGCAGGCACTGTTCGTCACGACGAAGACCGTCGAGGTGCACCTGAGCAACGTCTACCGCAAGCTCGGGATCGGCTCGCGCAGCGAGCTGCCGCAGGCGCTCGGCGGAGAGGCCTGATGCGCATCCGGCGCCGCGGCGGCGACGACGAGGCGGTGCGCCGCGTGCTCGTCGCGACCGACCGCTCCGAGACGGCCGAGCGCGCGGTGCGCTTCGCGGCCGACATGGCCGCGCGCTACGAGGCCGAGCTGGTCGTCCTGCGCGTGCTGGTCGGCGGCGACGTCTCGCGGGCCGACGCGGCGGAGGACCTCGAGGCGTACATCGCCGGCCTCGACGGCGAGCACAAGCGCGCCGCGGTCGTGACCGCCGAGGACCCCGCGGACGCGATCGTCGACGCCGCGCGGCGCGAGCAGGCGGACGTGCTCGTCGTCGGCAGCGTCGGCATGAGCGGCCGGCGCGAGTTCCTGCTCCGCAACGTGCCGAACCGCGTCTCGCACAACGCGCCCTGCACGGTCGTGATCGTCCAGACGCACCGGGACGGCTCGTGAGCACGGCCGCCGACCAGCCGCTGCTCGGCCGCGCGGCGCGGATCGCGACCGTGCTCGGCAAGTACGGCTTCAACGAGTCGCGCCGCGACGACCCGCCCGAGCTGCGCGCCCGCCGCCTGCGCGAGGCGCTCGAGGAGCTCGGCCCGACGTTCGCGAAGCTCGGCCAGATCCTCTCGACCCGCCCCGACCTGATCCCGCCCGAGGCGGTCGCCGAGCTGGCGCAGCTGCAGGACCGGGTGACGCCGCTCCGCGAGCACGAGGTCGTGCAGGTGATGGAGCAGGAGCTCGGCGTCCCCTGGGAGGATGTCTTCGCCTCGATCGAGCCGGAGCCGCTGGCGGCGGGGACCATCGGCCAGGTTCACCGCGCGGTGCTCGACAACGGCGAGCGCGTCGTCGTCAAGGTGCAGCGGCCGACGGCCGAACAGGACATCCTGCGCGACCTCAGCCTGCTGGAGCTGTTCGCGCAGAAGACGGCCAACCGCAACGCCCTGCGCCGCATCGTCGACCTGCCGGCGGCGATCGAGCACCTGTCCGACTCGCTCCGCCGCGAGCTCGACTTCCGGCTCGAGGCGCAGAACGTCGAGCGGCTCCGCGCCGCGCTGACGTCGTTCCAGCGGCTGGACGCGCCGCGCGTGTACGAGGAGCTCTCGACCGCGCGCCTGCTCGTGCTGGAGGAGATTCCGGGCGTCGCCGTGCGCGAGATCCCGCAGGGCCCGGAGCGGCGGGAGGCGGCGCGGCAGCTGCTCGAGTGCTACTACCGGCAGATCCTCGTCGAGGGCTTCTTCCACGCCGACCCGCACCCGGGGAACATGCTCTGGGCCGACGGGCGGATCTACTTCCTCGACTTCGGCATGGTCGGCGAGCTCTCGCCCGAGATGCGCGGCCAGCTGCTGCTCCTGCTGCTCGCGTTCTGGCAGGAGGACGTGCCGTTCCTGACCGAGGTCGTGCTGATCATGGCCGGCCCGGAGGCCGAGGACGCCGACGCCGCCGGGCTCGAGGCCGACCTGACCGAGCTGCTGCGCCGCTACCGGCACACCTCGCTGGGCGAGATCTCGCTCGGCCCGCTGATGCAGGAGATCGCCCACACCTCGACGCAGCACGGCGTGCGCCTGCCCGCGCCGCTCGTCCTGACCGGCAAGGCGCTGGCGCAGATGCAGCTCGCCGCCTGCGAGCTCGACCCGGAGCTCGACCCGTTCTCGGTCGTCGGACGCTTCCTGATGAGGAACCTCGTCACGCGCGCGCAGGCGAGCGCCGACCCGAAGCGGCTCTTCTACGACGTGCAGAAGCTGAAGGTGCGCGGCGAGCGGCTGATCGAGTCGTTCGAGCGGATCAGCGGCGCGCGCCCCGGCCAGCGCCTGCAGGTCGACATCCGCGGGATCACGCCGCTCGAGCGGACGATCCGGATCGTGGCGCGGCAGCTCGCGCTCGCGATCACCGCGGGCTCGGCGCTCGTCGCCTGCGGCGCGACGGCGGCCGCCCAGCACGTCGCCCGCTGGGTGCCGATCACGCTCGGCGTGGTCGGCGGCACGCTTGCGCTGATCCTGATGGCGGATCTGATCCGTCGCAGGCGCGACTAGCGCGGCACGATGAACTGCGCGCTGCCGACGCTCCGGTAGCGGGCGAAGGAGCGGGCGCCGAAGCCGGCCCAGACGTACCAGCGATACTTGCCCGGCGAGAGCCGATGGCGCTTGCCGTTCCAGCGCCAACCCGCCGGAAGCCCGAGGTGGTTCCTCGTCGGCCACGCGGCGTAGACGCGCTTCGAGCCGCGGTAGAGCTGGACGTTGTAGTACCGGGCGCCGCGCACGCGGTTCCAGCGGAGGATCGGGCGGTCGGCCACGCGCGGGACGTAGGGCAGCTTGCGCATCGTCACGATCTTCGCCAGGCCGGCGACGAGCACGCGCTTGGACGCGTTCCCGGCTTCGTCGAAGGTCTGCACCGCGTAGGTGTACTCGAGGCCCGCCGTGACCTTCTTGTCCTGGAAGCTGCCGCCGGCGCCGCGGAACACGACCGGCTGGCTCTTGGTGCCGCGCTGCCAGCGCTGGACGACGGCCGTGTCGGCGGGGCTGGAGGACTTCCAGGTCACGACGTCCGAGCCGTTGCGGCTCTGGACTGCCGCCTTGGAGAGCACCGGGGGAGTGGCGTCGTAGTTGATCGAGACCGGTGCGCGTGCGGTGTTCCCCGCCTTGTCCGTGCACCCTCCGGTGACGGGTGCCGCTGTCTTGTCGGGGCCGGAGTAGGTCACTGAATCGCAGCTCGCGATGCCCGAGGTCGCGTCGCTTCCCTGCCAGCTAACGCCGACCGGATGATTGAACCAGCCGTTGAAATCCGCGCCTCGCGCCAGGACTGCTGTGACACCGGTGGGCGGGTCGGCGTCGATCTTGAGTGGCGCGGTCGTCACCGAGACCGTCGAATTGTCAGGCTGCGTGACTTTGCACGTAGCCGTCGCGTTCGTCGCGGGTCCAGGTACTTGCGTGGGCCCACAACCAGTGGTGTTGATGTAGGGAACGTTGATCGTCCACGTCACGACGACGAAGTTCCCGTACTGGTTGCCGCGGTACCACCCATTCGTGCCCGGGATTCCGTCGATTGTGTAGGTGATCGGCGACGTGTCCGCGGATGCGCCGCTCAGCCCGATCGCGAGACACGCAAGAACGACTGCTGTGAAAACGAAGCCCTTGGGGAGGCGCTTCGGTGAATGCTGCATCGGGCGGCGACGCATGCGATGTCTCCTTGGTCAGCGGCTGGGCGGCGGAGGCGGAAGCGGCTGGCGGGTACTCGCACCGGACGGTGCGGGGAGGGGTGCGGGAGTCGACGAACTCGCCGGCGTAGGCGTCGAGGAAGTCGTGCGGGCAGCGGCGCTCGTCTGCGCCGACGTGGTGGTCGTGGCAGGCGAGCTCGACTGCACCGAGGCCAGCTGTGCCGACGCCGTCGTGCTCGGAGCCTGACGCGCCGGCGCCGTCCTCGAGACGTGCGTCCGAGGCTTCGCGCGTCGCACGGCGCGCCGGGCCGGCTGCGCCTGGCGTGCGCGCTCGCGAGCGGTCGGCGGCTTCAGGCTCGGGGCGGCGACGATCCGCGGCGCCGCCGCGTCGAGGATCGCGCGGCTGTGCGGCGCGAGCCGTACCTGCGTCGAGCCCGCGATCGCCAGCGCG
>DATIER010000265.1:0-4114 GCA_035455605.1 Gaiellaceae bacterium | reverse complement strand
CACTGGTTCGTCTCGCCGCCGAGAAAGCCGTAGAAGCGCTCGAAGCCGCGGCCGACCGGCCAGTTCCGCTTGGTCGACGCCATGTTCATCTCGTCCAGCGGGCAGAGGTGCCACTTGCCGAGCATGTAGGTGTTCCACCCGCGCGCGCCGAGCACCTCCGCGATCGTCGCGCACTCGAAGGGAATGTGGCCGTTGCCGTTCGGGAAGCCGGTGGTCGCCTCGGCGATGCAGGCCATGCCGTTGGTGGTGTGGTTGCGGCCGGTCAGGAGCGACGAGCGCGTCGGCGAGCAGAGCGCGGTCGTGTGCCAGTTCGTGTACGTGAGGCCGTTCTCGGCGAGCCGGTTGATGTTCGGCGTCTCGATCAGCCCGCCCCAGGGCTCCATCGCGGAGAAGCCGGTATCGTCGAGGACGATGTAGAGGACGTTCGGCGACCCGGGCGGTGCGACCGGCTGGAGGTACGGCTCCCAGTCCGGCTGCGAGTCCCGGATGTCGACGTCGATCGTGCCGCTGAATCGCTTGCCCACGCGCTGCTCCTCCCGTGCTCCTAGGACGTGAGGACGTTGCAGCCGCGTCGCCGCACCCGCATCACCCGGCCCGGATGACACAGCGAAAGCCGATGTGGCAGGTGGTCGAGTCGACCGCCTCGGCCTGGCGCGCAGCCGGCCGGTAGCGCAGGCAGTAGTTCGGCGCGCAGAGGTGGGAGCCGCCCTTGATCACCTTGCGCGCGAAGCGCTCCTCCCCGTCGTCTCGTGACGGTGCGCAGCACATGTGCACCGCCTGCTGGGCGAAGTCGTCCGCGGTCCACTCCCAGACGTTCCCGGCCAGGTCGAAGAGGCCGTAGCCGTTCGGCGGGTAGGTCTCGACCGGCGACGTGCCCTCGTAGCGGTCGAGCAGCAGGTTCTGCCAGGGGAACTCGCCCTGCCAGGTGTTCGCCATCATGCGGCCCTTCGGCGCGAACTCCTCGCCCCAGGTGTAGGTCGCCTGGTCGAGCCCGCCGCGCGCCGCGTACTCCCACTCGGCCTCGGTCGGCAGCGACTTGCCCGCCCACGCGGCGTAGGCCTCGGCGTCCGCATGGGACACGTGTGTGACCGGGTGCCGCTCGCGGCCGCCGACGGTGCTCCCCGGCCCCTCCGGATGCCGCCAGTCGGCGCCGGGCGTCCAGCGCCACCAGTTGCGGAAGTCGCGCAGGTCGACGGGGCCGTCGGTCTTGCGGAAGACGAGCGAGCCCGGCACGAGATCCTCGGCCGCCGCGCCCGGGTAGTCCTCCGCGCGGGGCGCCTGCTCGGCCCAGGTGACGTGGCCGGTGTCCTGCACGAAGCGGCGGAACTCGGCGACCGTCACCGGACGGCGGTCGATCCAGAAGCCGTCGACCGTGACCTCGCGCACCGGCCGCTCCTCGGGATAGAACCGGTCCGAGCCCATGCGGAACGTGCCGCCCGGCAGCTCGACCATGTTCTTCGGGCTCACATCGGCAGCGTAGTGATCTGCGCGCGATGGAGATCCCCGTCCGCCTCGACTTCGACAGCCATGCGCCGGCGTTCTCGGCGGCGATGAGCCGGCTCGACCGGGCGGCCCGGGAGGAGCTCGAGCGGGTCGGCTTCGACCGCCGCCTCGCCGAGCTCGTGCGCATCCGGGCCTCGCAGCTGAACGGCTGCGCCTACTGCATCGACATGCACACGAAGGACGCGAAGGCAGCCGGCGAGAGCGAGCAGCGCATCTACGCGCTGAGCGCCTGGCACGACGCGCCGTTCTTCGACGAGCGCGAGCGGGCGGCGCTCGCGTTCACCGAGGCGGTGACGCTGATGGCCGACGGTCACGTGCCGGAGGAGGAGTGGGAGGCCGTCGCCGGGCACTACTCCGAGGACGAGCTCGGCGCGCTCGTCAGCCTGCTCGTCGCGATCAACGCCTGGAACGCGATCGGCGTCAGCACCCACGCGTGGGTGCCCGGCAGCTACGAGCCGTAGCGGGCGGGATACTCCGCCCATGGCAGACGTGCAGGCCGGGTGGCAGGCGCTGGCGGCCGGCCGCTGGGAGGAGGCGCTCGAGCACCTCCGCGGCGGCGGGGACGACCCCGAGGCGCTCGAGGGCATGGGCCTCGCCCACTGGTGGCTGGACGACGCCGACGCCACGCTCGCCACGCGCGAGCGGGCCTTCCGGCTCTACCGCGAGGCGGGCGACCCGCAGGGCGCGGCGCGCGTGGCCTCGGCGCTCGCCTGGGACTCGCTCCTCTTCGGCGGCCGCGCCGCCGTCGCGCAGGGCTGGCTCGAGCGCGCCGCGCGCCTGCTCGCGGACGAGCCGGTGTCGGCGGAGCACGCGTGGCTCGCCGCGCGCGAGGCCGAGGTGGCGCTGCAGACGCGGACGCCCGACGCGGCGCGCGCGGCCGCGATCCGGGCGATCGAGCTCGGAGCGCAGGTCGGCAGCGAGGAGGTGCAGATCGCCGGCCGCTCGCTCGAGGGCCTCGCGCTCGTCCAGGAGGGCGAGGTCGACGAGGGCATGCGCCGCCTCGACGAGGCCGCGGTCGCCGCGACGGCGGGCGAGGTCGACGACCTGATGTGGATCGGGAAGGTCTGCTGCAACCTGATCACGGCGTGCGAGCGGGTCGGCGACGTCGAGCGCGCGACGCAGTGGTGCGACGAGGTGAAGGAGTTCGCGCAGCGGTGGGAGCTGCGGACGCTGTTCAACGTCTGCCGCACCCAGTACGCGTCGGTCCTGCTCCAGCAGGGGACCTGGGACGAGGCCGAGCGCGAGCTGACGGCGGCGATCGACGTGCTCGGCCGCGGCCGGCGCGCCTCGCTCGTGGACGGCATCGCCCGGCTCGGCGAGCTGCGCCGGCGTCAGGGTCGCCTCGACGAGGCGCGCTCGCTGTTCGCCCAGTCGGAGCTGAACTCGATCTCGCGGATGGGTACGGTCGAGCTCGCCCTCGAGAGAGACGCCGCCGGAGCGCTCGCGCTGGCGCAGCGGCTCGAGCGCGCGACGGACGAGCAGCGCCGGCTCTCGCGGATCGACGTCCTGCTCCTGCTCGTGCGCGCGGCCGCCGCCGCGGGCGAGCTCGCCGTCGCGGCCCGCGCGGCCGCGGAGCTGGAGAGCGACGCCCGGATCGTCGGCACGACCGGCGCTCGCGCCGCGGCGGCTCGGGCGGCGGGCCTGGTCGCCCTCGTCGAGGGCCGGCTCGCCGCTGCGAAGCCCCGGCTCGAGGACGCCGTCGACCTCTACGGCCATGCGCGCGCGCCGTACGAGCGCGCCCACGCGCGGGTCGACCTCGCCCGGACGCTTCGTGCCCTCGGCGAGGACGAGGCCGCCGCCGCCGAGGCGGCCGACGCGCGCGCCGCGTTCCAGGAGCTCTCCGCCGAGCACGACGCCGCGACGACCGACCGCCTCTTCGCGGGGCAGCCGGCGAACGGCCCGCTCACGCGCCGCGAGCTCGAGGTGATCGCGCTCGTCGCGGCGGGCCAAAGCAACCGCGAGATCGCCGACCGGCTCGTGGTCAGCGAACACACGGTCCACCGTCACGTCGCGAACATCCTGCGCGAGCTCGGCGAGCCGACGCGGGCGGCCGCGGCGGCGCGCGCAACGCGCGACGGTCTCGTCTGACTGCCCGTTCGGGCCATCTTCCGACAGCGGCCGAAGATGGCCCGGTCGTCCGATGCGCCGCGCCCCCGTCCCGGACGAGACTCGGTGCACCAGCGACGAAAGGAGCACCACCGTGCCACTCATCAACGTGAAGCTGATCGACGGCGTCTTCTCCCCCGACGAGAAGCAGCAGATCATCGAGCGCCTCACCGACGCGATGGTCGAGATCGAGGGCGAGAGCATGCGCGGCGTGACCTGGGTCACGCTGGAGGAGGTCGCGAGCGGCGACTGGGGCATGGGCGGGAACCCCGTCAGCACCGCGGACGTCAAGGCCATCCGGGCCGGCGTCCCGGCGTAGAGATCTGCCTCACCCGGCGGCGGGGCGCGCTGCCTCGCCGCCGGCGTCCTGGCCTCGCTCGATCCCGCTCGCGGCGACGAGCGAGACGACCATCCAGCCGGCGGCGTACGCGAAGCCGACCAGCGGCGAGACCGCCGACCAGAGCACGCCCACCACGGCCGACGAGGCGAAGTCGCCGAACGACTG